>NZ_JBFEFI010000002.1:305677-611354 GCF_040717535.1 Thalassoglobus sp. JC818 | reverse complement strand
CGTATAGAACGAGACGAGTTCTTCGAGACGGTAAAGGGGAACGCGTTTTTCCTCTGAGATTTCTCGCAGAACACCATCGCTGAGATACCCATGATGATGCTGCCGATCGAGGAGTTCTCGTAGAAGTTCCACTCAGTTTTCCCCAATACAGAAAAGATGATTCAGACTTCGGATATAGATTCTTCCGTCAGACATGGCAGGAGATGCACGGCACTCTTCGTTCAATTCGTTCTCCGCCACAATGACTAACTCATCAGCCGGACGAACAACGGTGGTCTTCCCATCGTCATCCAGAAAATAAACATAGTCATCGGTCGCAGTCAGCGACGTGCTGAAATGCCGTCCAAAACGACCACGCCAGAGTCGTTCCCCACTGGCCGCATCAAAACAATTGGCGATCCCATGATCGTCCGCAACGAACAAAAAATCTTTGACTCGAACAGGCGAAGGAACGTAGCACTTCGCACTTGTTTCATGCCAGAGCACATGTGAATCGGTGACGTCTCCACTGCCGAGAGGATCAAGTGCCATCACATGATAGGTGGGGAATCCCGCCGAGAGAAAAACATGTCGATCGTCGGCCACCATGGAAGCGACGAACTGTTCTGTCGGACCAGTCACGCTCCACAACTCCTCCCCTGTCGCCGGGTCGTAGCTGGTCACACAATGACTGCCTGACATGATGAGTTGTTCACGACCTCCGAATTCGCGAACGATCGGGGTGACGTAGCTTCGCGTCTGGTTTGGCCGGGGGATCTTCCAACGAATCTCACCGCTGGAACGATCGAGGGCTGCGAGGTACGAGTCCCCATCGTGATCGCCATTGATGATGACCGTCTCTTTGTAGATGACCGGACAACTGCAGAATCCGTGAACGCTGGCAAACTCTCCGACTGAGGTCTCCCAGACTTGCTCTCCTTCGAAATTGTAAGCGGCCAAGATCACGGAGCCAGCAGTCACTTCTCGTGGTTTCCCGACGTTGCGGGCTTCGACCGTCTCGCCAGAGATCTTGAGAAACGCGACAAAGACGTTCTTCCCGTCCGTCGCTGGGGTGGCCGAAGCATACGAATTGAACTTGTGTCGAGACTCAAGTGGAGAAGTCAGAACCGTCTGCTGCCAGAGGATCTCGCCACTGTCCTTATCGACCGAGAGCAGTGCCCGTTCCTGTGTCTCTTCCAAACAAGTCGTCAAGAACAATCGGTTTTCCCAGACGATCGGCGAAGAGTAACCTGTTCCCGGAATAGGCGTCTTCCAGAGGATATTTTCCGAAGACTCCGCAGAGTCATTCCACGTGACAGGCAGATCTGTCTCACGACTGATTCCATCCCCGGAGGGCCCTCTCCACATGGGCCAGTTCTCCGCCCGAGCAATGCTCGGAACGGCACACAGTGCCACAAACAGCAGAAACAATCGAGAGAACTGCAACGTCACTTAAGGACCTCCTCTGACCGCTGGATCAAACAATCAATTGGATCAGACAATCAATATGATGCCCCAAATGCATCCACAAACACCTGCGACGAGAAGCAAAGCTGCTGCTCCACATCCGGCATTCCCTTTCGGAACGAAAGTGGGGTCTTCCTTCTTCAACTGTTCCGTCAACTGCTCGATAAACTCTTTTGCTTCTTTGAGCCCGACTCCGGAATAGTCTCGATAGATTTTGATCGCCTGAAGCTTGCGCCCCTTGCGAATCTCTTCAAGCACCGCTTGTCGTTGAGCATCCTCTGAATTGGAATTCGACGAGCCAGCTTCAGCCGATTGAAGAATCTCTTCCGCACTCATCCCGGATTCGAACTTTCGCTGGACATCTTCAACCGCCTGTTTGGACTCAGCAAGGCTGCTGCCCGTCCATTCGCGATAGAGCTTGACTGCTTCGATTTGATTGCCGCTTCGAAGAGTCTCTAACAACGTTTCGAGTTGGCCGGAGTCGATTTGGTGCATAGTTGCGAAATTCGGTTCCGTTGTCGTTGATGAATGATTTGCCACAGACTGGCAGACTGAAGCATAACAGAAAACTGTTCCGAATCGCCCGTACGGTCACGGAAAAGCGACCTGCTCGCCAACCAAACGCTGTCAATCGTCGATCGGCGAAGGGAGTTCCGGGGAAGGCGGATTCGTTGCATCTGCGGTGCCTTCTTCATCGGAACCGTCAGTTGCCTCGGCTTCAGATTCGGGCGGAGTCGAACTCTCTGACGGTTGTTTCTCCGGCTCGCTGGCAGGAGCAGACTCATCAGGCGTTTGAGGAGCGGGAGTCTCCGGAGCGACTTCCTGGCTCTCTGATTCTTCCGAAGCGGCGTTCTCGTCCGCTGGATCTTCGTCAGAGAACATTCCATCCCAGACCGGAATCTCGTCACTCGGCGGTCGAAGACCATAGTCCTCACCAGTCAGCACAGCCAACATGATCACAACGAGGCTGCGGAGTGAGTACTCCGGGTGGACTTCCAGAATTTGCTTGAGGTCTTCTGTCGCTTCATCCACAAGCCCGGAATCAAGTTCGGCCTGAGCTTTTTGAAGCATGAGTGCGGACCAGCGCTCGGGAAACTCAACGAGTGCAGCCATCGCAAGTCGAGTCGACAAAGCTGGCCAGATATCCAGAAAACCGCTCGGATTGGATGCTAAAGGAGGAATAGTCAGCAAGCCGCGGACAGACGATTGATTGAGGCTGTCTGCTTGTGCCGTCCACATTTCAATCGCACGAATCGGATTGAGAGCAGCGAGGTTGGCGAACCCGTTCATCTCACGCCACCGGGCAATGATTGGGTTTTCCTGTTGAGGAATCTGTTGAATCGTCGGCTCGAGTTGCTCAAGCTGCTCCCAAGCTTCGAATGTTCTTCCGACTCTAAGCAGCAAGCTGGCGTAGTTAATCTGAAGAGTTGGATCGCGAGCCATCAAGGTCCGATCTTCTTCCAGAATCTGAATCGCCAATGTCGGACAGTTGCCATTGAGTGCAATCTGCGCCATTTCAAGAATTGTGGCGTCGTTCCCGCGTGCTGTTTCGACTTCTTCCGACACTTCCGCAATCCGACCATCGAGCTCGTCGAGAGCGAGATTTCCTTGCTTGATCTGTTCAGGATCATCGGTCTGAGCAGCTGCGATGGATCGACCTGTCTTTCGGGTAAACCGCTGGGCGATTTGAGAAGCAGTGTCCAGATCTCCGACAGCTGTGAGTTGGGAAAACAGACTCAACAGATCTTCCGGAACATCACCACTTGCAATGGCAGCGTGAAAAGCGGCAAACAATGCGAGCTGTCTTCGCATCGGCAATGCCTGGACATTTCCTGTGGCTTGCATGAGCTGTTGCTCGACATCGCTCATCAACATCTGAGAATCGCGAATCAATCGATAACCGAGGGCACTGTTCGGAGATTCCTGAATCCCTTGTGCAGCAGACTGCAGGCTCAGTTCTCCCAGTGCACCAATAACACGTACGTCGACAGCCTGGCGAAGCGTACTCGCCAGCACGAAGTAGTGACGAGCCAGTTGAATCGCATTCGGCTGAACATTCATCTTTTGGATCAACCAGCGATCGTAATCCGACGGAGGCGATGGCCATGTCGGGTATCGCTCCTGCAGCTTCGCGACGGTTGTTTGATTCTCTTGGAAAGCAGCTGAGAAAAAGTTTGTCCGATTGTGTTCTTCGACATGCTCGATCAGCATCGCATCGTCGCGGTCAGCACGGCTAAAGACCGCACCGGCAGCACCCAGTCCTGTCATGATCCAGCGTTGATTGACAAACATCTGCGCGAAGACCTGATAGGCCGGCGCATCTCCCCACAGACGCAGATTAACGGAGTCGATCTTCCATTTGACGAATTCTTCGGACCAGTCGACTCCAGACTCCTGACCAGCTTCCGTGTCTGCAGTCGAAGGAAACAAGCTGTCTCGAATATCCCGATGAAGCCGAGCGTAATTTTGCTCTGCGTCGACGAAAAGTGCGTGACGGCTGTCGATAAACGGCTTCACTCCGAGCCAGATCATCAAGTCACCCTGATCCGCTCGCACGTTGAAAACTCGATCCTCGAAAACACCGGGAACGAGCTTTTCGCGTGTACTTTCGATGCGATTGGCGACTCGAGGATCAAGACCAATTCCGATTCGACGCGCATTCACGCCGAACAGCCCTCCGTTGATTGCTCCGTAAGCGAGGGCGAAGAAACACAACACCGTCACTGCCCGACCTGCTCGAGACGCAAAGACCGGCCAGGCTGCGACGCGGTACTCCATCTTGGAAGCATTGCGGTACCAGTCCTGCCCCTGAAGCGAAGCGACCACGCAATTGACAATCGCAGCGTACGGAACCAGCGGACCGAGGAACGCGGCCAAACCGTTCATCCCCAACCATCCAGCGATCCAGCCCCAGTGCATCCGACCAGCATTCAGGAAGACTGCGACAAACGAAAGAACGAGCAACGCACTCTGAGCGATCAGAAATGGATCGATCGCCAGCCAGAAATTCGGGTCTTTCATTCCGAACGCATATCGCGGGAACAAAGATTCAGACGCCCCTTGCGTCTGTGTCTCCAACATATAAGCCACGGCATTCCGGAATCCGAAAGCTGGCTGAATGGGCCAGGGGCTGATCAAAACGCCAAGTGCAATTCCTGCAATCCCGGCGAGTAACGTTTTGCGGCCAACGCCTCCTGAAAGCGAACTAGCAACGATGAACAGGGCAACAAATACCATCCCTACCCAGGCACGCGGATCAGCATTCGCCCACAGTACCATTACGACAGGCAACCACCAGATTCGCGAAGAATCAGGCCGGGCAGTGCTCCCACTCAATAAACTCAGAACGATCGACAATCCGAGGACGGTTGTCGCCATGGCTCCAGGTTGCATCACGGGAAAGACAGCGATTAAGGCAATCGCCGCACACACCGAGCTCCACCACGTCGTCACGCCTGGGATTGCTATTCTGGAGAGAACCCAGAACGCAATTCCCAATTTAATGGCGGTGACGACCGTTAATGCGGTGAAACCACCCATTCCATAGACGACTCCGAGTGCCAGATCTGAAAGCCACCCGAGATTGACCCAGGTTGTTTCAACAGTCGGAATTGCAAACGGATCAAGTCGTGGAGGGAGAAAGCCATTCTCCAGCATGTACTGGCCAGCTTTGACCTGCAACAGCACAGCCGATTCCGTCAGGTAATTCCATCCGAAGAGAACAGCCAGAAGGATGACCGCCCAGCGAAGCATGAAGTCTCCGCGACGACACTCATCTTCAAAGTATTCTGGAGTCAATTCTTCCCAATCCGGAAGCGGTTCCGGATCAGGATTGACAGCCTCAGCGCCCGGAGCGGAAGTCGATTCAGATGAAACAACCTCCTGAGTGACCTCTTGTTCCGTTTCGGAATTGGTGGATTCCTGCTTCGGTGAGCCACCACCATTTTCAACTTCGTCCGACACAGTTCTGAGTCCTTCGGGCAGTTTTCGAACCGGATTTCACGTCCTGACACAAATCACGACGAATCTTCGCCGTCACTTTGAGCACGCGTGTGAAAGCATTTTGATCGAGTCGAAGAAACAATTCTCCCTCGACAGTCACCACAATAGGACTCCATCAGCGGACCGGTCAAGCGGCAGCCGATTGTCGGTGGCTGAAGACTTCTCGCCTGATCATCACGATCCGATTGACCGATCGAAACCGACCGTTTTGATGCCGCTTCGCTCGTGCGAGAATGAATGAAACCGTTTTAGAACGGTTCCATTCAACATGCACCCCTTCTGCCTCGCGGACAAGAGCGTTTTGACTGATGATATCGCACACCGCGGGCAGCAAAAGCATTGGAAATGCTCTAGTCAGAATCGGGATTGTAGACCGGACGACGAATTCCGTCAGGTCCCATCACTGAGCCACGTCCCGTCGTCGCAGCCCCACCTCGTGCTGGTCCGCGTCCACGACCGGAAGACTGTTCAACTTCATCAATCGCCAGCATGGGACGGACCCATGAACCATCATCGAGTTCCTCTGACGTCGACAGAATGACTTCATCACCTTCATTAAAGCGGGCACTCACGAAAACATGCGTCTGCCCCACCTGTCCCAACAACTGCACTGGAAGTGATCGAACAAATCCGTCGCGAATCACCTGAATCATCCGCTCCGAATCGCTTGATCCGACGTCTGTACGGATCGCTGTAATCGGAATTTCAGCCACCGGGTGTCGTGGAATCATCTGCGACACGACCGCCTGACCAGTTTGCAGCGATCCATTCGAAGCATCCAAAAGCAATCTTGCAGTCGCGACAGATACAAAGAGTTCCCGCAGCGGATCGAATTCCGGAAGCGGTTCCAGGATTGCGTCGACCTTCGCGTCGACTTGCTTGTCTTCCACTTGAACAGGAATCGTGGCCCCAGCTTCGACCTTTCCGCGCTCAATCGGAATCTCAACAAACAATTCGTTCGGGTCCACAAGTACGAGCAACAGATCGCCAGCCTTCACCATCTGGCCTTCAGAAACGAGCCGTTGAGCCACCACGCCATCCATTGCAGCATGGACGACGGTCGAATTGCTTCGAAACTCGGCCAAGTCGAGTTTCTTTCTCGCCACATCCAAACGGGCTGCCGCAATTTTCTTCTGGTTGTCAGTCGCCAGGCTCTCTTCAATCTTTGCGAGTTCATGTTCTGACTGAGCAATTTTCAGTTCGAACTGTCGTTGCTGAGAATCAAATCGAATGACTTCAGCCTGTGCACGCACAGAATCGCCCGCTTTGAAATACACCTTTTCAACGACTCCATCCATCGGAGCCACAATCCGCAATGTGCGTGACGATTCGAGTCGAAGAGGAACTCGAAAATCGGTCGGTGGTTTCAGCGAGACAGCAACACGTTCAATCTCAATTCCTTCAAGTTCTTCTTCGCCTCGCTGCGCAAGAATCGGAGAGGACAGGCTGACAAGAAAGAACGCAAATGCCCAAAGTAGGCGGACGGAACGCGACATGTTACTCTCAATTTTCCAACAGAATCTGTTCGGCAGTCAAAGCTGGATTATCTGTCGTGTTCCGGGTTCCGGTCAACGGAATGTGTAAAGAGAGTGTGAAGAGTACCCAAAACACGCCAAATTTCTGGCAATTGGCAGAAGCCGACGACAGGGATCGATCGAATCTATGAGCCGCAACTTTGTGCTTCTGATGTTGTTCCTAAGCGTCGCAGCGAACCTGGCTGCAGGGGAACGTTACGTCGGAACTGTTTCCGCAGTAAAGCGAGATGGCAGCTCCGAACAAGTCAAAACGTTCTCAGTCATCTTCGCCCATGCGTCCGCTGACCCCGGCGACTTGCTCTTCGCAGTTTCCGAATCCCCCTCGCGAATCCCAGCTTTCCAACGCGTTGGAGTCATTCGCGGAAACAACTCATGGTTGAAACTCGACGGTCCAACGATTGGACATCGTCATCTCGACCGCATCTCGCGTCTCTTCGTTGCCATCCCTTACTTCCCGCTCGACGAAACCGCAGCCAACGAAGTCAATCATCAATGGGAAAGCGAACACGGTGAGTTTCGAATACTGGACGAAGTCGCCGTTCACGATCATCCCTGCTGGGTCATCGAAGCGACCACCGGCATTGCGCGGCGTCACCATTTCATCGTGAGAAAGTCCAACGGGATCATCGAAGAAGCAAATCAAACAGCCTTCCTTGGTCAGGGAGACCGCTTCCGAATCGACATCAAGAGAGACTCGTCATCCGAGGAGAGAACGCAAGTTCAAGAACCACTCACACGATTGTCCGAGATCGTTTCGCAAATGCGATCTGCGACGAACTCACTCCAGAACATCGATGATGTTTCGAAAATGACGATGCCACAGCTACAGCAAGTCATTCCGTTCTCAGAATCAATGAAGATCGCAGCCGCCAACACACCGTTCGAGAAAATCGTCGACGAGATCTCAACTGAGCTTCATTCGGTTCAGTCTCGTCGGGAACACTCTGAACGCTTGGCTGAAACACTACTCGGAACAACACCGGGGCCTTTTACTCTCCTTCGACTCGATGGAACGAAAATCCCATCCGACTCACTCGAAGGAACGATTACAGTGCTGCACTTCTGGAACTACGCATCGACAGAAATCGAACAGCCCTATGGACAGGTCTCCTATCTCGATTTCGCAGCGCGACGATTTGCAGATCAAAACGTGAACGTCTACGGAGTTGCCATCAGCCCCGAACTCGAAGACGCAACCACGCGAGAGGCGGCTCTCCGCAAAGTTCGTAAGTTTCAATCGTTCCTGAAATTCGAATACGAAGTCACCACCGACGCCGGAGCTGCGCTCAACAGCCTGGGCAATCCCACACGCTTTGGAGAATCGCTACCGTTGTGGGTCGTCCTCAATCCCAACGGTGAAGTCGCCCACTACCTCACCGGTTTTGACGAAGTCGACCCAGCCATCGGCCTCAAAAAATTGACCGAGGTTCTCCAGCCACTCATCGACGAATCCAACGCGAAGTGAGCCTAAATCCCGAAAGCTGCGAGCTCCCGCGAACTCAAAGAGCCCCCAAACCCTCCATTTTCACCAATCCGCAATTTCTCCGGAACGGGTTAGAGAAACTGGCAAACTTCAACTTGTCATCCCCAGCCACAATGTTGAAAGATGACACACGCCTGCAGTCGATAAACCAATCAAACGACAAGAAGTCCGACCATTGGCGGGATTCGCCTGCATGTGTCGGAATTCAATTCCTGTCGATGAAGGCTGATGTGTTCGTGAGACTCGCTGCAAGGCAAAGCTGAAGCGTCTCTCGTTCACAGCGAGCGCAAAAGTGAACCGCGACGACAAGGAGGAGCGGAATGAAAACTCTCTATCTCCCGGTATTCTGGTGCGGGTTCTCTCTCTCCGTCTCGGCCCTTTATCTGAGCAGCGAGAAGCTGTCGCTTGGACAGGATGGTGGACGTCCTCCAGTATTGATGCAGATCGATCCATCGATTCAATTGCAACAACCTTCCGTCCCTTCTCCAAATCCAGACAACACTCTGAAGCCGCTTCCTACTCCGCCATCGGCCGACCCTGAGGAACTCCACTGGCAACAAAAAGTGGACTCCTTCATATCAGCCGCTCAAGAAGCGCTTAATTGACCGGATCGTCTTTGACGATTACCAACTCTCGATCGTCGAGTGCAGCCAGACAATCGGGGAGATCGAAGTGCTGTAAAACATTCGGAAGAATCTGAGCGAGCGGCAGGTCATAGTGCTCCTCTTCTGCAACGGAGCTGTAACTTTCGATCGGATTTTTCAGTGTCACTTTCTTGATCGACGGATTGAGAACTGCCGCAAACAGAACGGGCAAAGATCCCCAGCCATTCCCGACGAGATGGACGTCTTCGTGACCGAAAGAATGGAGCCAGTCGACGACACGCAGCACGTCCAGCGTTTTCTGTCCGAGATACGGCCGATCGAGCATCAAGCTGTGAATCGCGTAGAAGTAGTCACTCCCGTAATCCGAGTGGAACGAATTTGCACCACACGTGTCCGGCATCGACTCACCAATGCCTCGCACGTCGCATGTATAAAACGAATCGTTGGGAGACTTCTCAATCAATTCCCGAACGAGCAGTTCGTCGCGCAATTCAGCATCGCTGGAAAGATGTGAAACGTAGAGGACTGCGGCGTTCGTTGATTTTGGTGGACGCGAATACCAGCGACTGTCGGACAGCCGATAAACAATCGCACTCACACCCGGTTCCGTGTTGACTGAATACGCAGTGGCCTGCGGCAGGGGATACCCACGCGATCCCAGATTTCGATAGATCTGATAATCAGGCACTTCATTCTCGGGCAGCGGAAGCCGCAAGACAGCCCGCACACGTTCGATCAACTCCTTCTGAGTCAGTTTCGGACGCGACGCTTTCAACTGCTCTGAATGTTCGCGTGTGAAGTCAGCAATCGTCTTCGCTCCATCAAGAAGCGACGCTTGACCACGCGGTGTACACCACAAGTCTTCGTCTTTCTCAATGATCAATTCCGGTTCCTGTTCGACATCACCCAGGCCGCACGCCTTAGAGAATGACTGATACATGGCCAATCGATTCTCCTCCGAGAAACCATGTTCCGTCGGCCCAACAAACAGACGAATGTTCTCACCAGCTCCCAGCTGCGAATAGATTTTCGTGAGCCTCTCCGCAGCTGCCTCTGCTCCGCGGACATCAAAGTAATCACGCTCTTTCGCCAGAATCGTGACTGGTTTCGGAGCCATTGCCACCAGAAAATCTTCGTGGTCCAATCTCAGCGCTAATGCCTTGGGCGGACACTGTTCGGTATCAGCCGGCAGCTCATTCTCGAGATTGTTGAGGAAACTCGTCACAAAACAACTTGGTGCCGCCATCGTCCATCGACTCTCAACACCACACAACCACGTGGTCATCGTGCCGCCTCCGGAGTTCCCGGTCACGCCGACCCGTTCTGCATCGATCTCCTCTCGCGACAGAAGATAGTCCAGCGCGCGAATGCCATCCCATGCTCTCCATGAACCTAAGAATTCACCGACGAGGAATTGCTGGTTTCCAGCATGCAAATGTTGTCCAACTCCCAACCGCACCGACGACTTCAAATTCTCATCGACATACTGAGAGCGTTCGCCCTGCCCGATCGGATCGTAAATCAGACAGGCCATTCCCAACCTCGCCAGTCCTTGAGAAAAACTCTGGTACGCTTCGGAAGCTTTGCCATTCGATGAGTGACCACACGTCCCGACAACTCCCGGAATCTTGCCAGTGACATTCGTGGGAAGATAAAGATTCGCCGTAACCGGAAAGTTTGGTCGGCTCTCGAAGATGATCTTTTCAACGCGATATCCATCTCGTTCCAAAACACCGGTGACTTGGGCATTGAGCGGAGTTCGCTCCGGTTCGGGACCAAACGATTCCCGGATCTTGGCCCGCACCGATTCCACATATCGCTGCGCATCTTCGGGCGACTTGATCGCTTCTTTTAAACGACGATTGCGATGTGTTACCTGCCGCACCTGATCGACAAAAAAGTTGTGGACCATTCGAGGATAACGATTGAGCGCGGGCCGCTTTTCATCTTCCGCGAACGCCGCACGTCCAGCCAATCCGGTGAGTATTCCAGAACTGAACCACCAGCTTGTGGTCGGAAGAAAGAGAGACTGGGCGAATCGACGGCGGGAGAATTTCATCTTTTCACTTTCAGTTCAAATTTGAGGCGGGACCGAATCATCTCATCTCACCACTCTGGCTGCAATCGACGATCCAACTCGCTCGCTGAGACTTCGATGAGTGACTAGAGTGTTTCTCGACATTCTCCATTCTGAAAGAGACCGATCCATGAAAACATCACTCTTACTCACAGCGATGATGCTCTCAGTCTGTGGTGCCGCACACGCTGATGACTCTCAATACGTCCTCGGTGAAGATTCACAGCGACACGATGATGTCCCGCGCGGTGAAGTTACGGAACACGTCTGGAAGAGCGAGATCTTTCCAGGCACAATCCGGCGTTATTGGACTTATGTTCCATCACAATATAATCCCGACGTTCCCACTGCTGTCATGGTCTTTCAGGATGGACACGCATACGTTGACGAAGAAGGTCAGTTTCGTGCTCCAGTCGTTCTCGACAATCTGATCCACAAGGGAGAAATCCCTGTCATGATCGGAATCTTTATCGATCCAGGTCACCATAAAGAGGAACTTCCCGAAAAGGCGGGATGGCGTCCTCGACCTGAGAATCGAAGCTTCGAATACGACACGCTCTCTGATCAGTACGCCCGGTTTCTTCTCGAAGAAATCCTGCCAGAAGTCGGCAAGAAGTACAACTTGACCGACGACCCGAATCAACGGGCGATCTGTGGAATCAGCTCTGGAGGGATTTGTGCCTGGACAGTTGCCTGGGAACGACCAGATGAGTTTCGAAAAGTCCTCAGCCACGTCGGAAGCTTCACAAACATTCGTGGCGGTCACGTCTATCCCGCGATGATCCGCAAAACGGAACCAAAGCCGATTCGTGTCTTTCTTCAGGACGGTTCCGGAGATCTCGACAACGCTCACGGAAACTGGCCACTCGCAAATCAACAAATGGCTGCTTCACTTCGCTTTGCGAAATACGACTACAAATTCGAATACGGAGTCGGCGGACACAACGGAATCCACGGAGGAGCAATTCTTCCCGATTCACTCCGATGGTTATGGCGAACTGAGTAAAGCAGTTAGCACTTTCTTGAGTTCTCGTGATTGACGTTCCACAAAGCGTCAATCACGAGGGCGAATCAGCCGAAAGGCAATCGACATTGGCCGCTCGCGATAGCTTCGAATCTGCTCCGGGCTGGAACATTTATCAACCCAGTCTTCCGGGATTCGAGGCTCTCGCATTTCGTCGACCGCAAAACCGGATCGACGAAAACTCTGGAAGTAATCACTGATCGGACGGTGATACCAGATGAACTCCGTTTGAAAGTGATTCCACGGACGATCGTGCCTTCGCTGTTGATCAAAATACGATTCAGCCCAGTGATACGAAATGCGATCCTCGACGCTCACGCGATCCGGCCCCTGCGGAAAACAGGGGTGCGAGAAGATCAGGACAGCAGTCCCCCCCGGCTTAAGTACTCGAAACATCGCCTCGACTGTTCTGTCGAGATCAGGCGTGTCCATCAAAACGTAGTTAGAAACGATCTTGTCGATGCTTTGATCTTCAACTGTCGCAAGTTGTGAGGAATCGTCGACTCGAAAATCCCCCGCAGGCACATCCCGCGATGCGATAGCGATCATCTCCGACGACACATCGACACCAATCACATTCGCATGCTGCTTCATGAGCAGGCCGACCAGATAACCGGTCCCGCACCCGACATCCAGAATCGTCAAGCCTGATGTCTCTCCCAGCAACTCGAAGAGAACGGGATCCGAGTTCAACTGACGGTTCTGATCTCCAAATTCGCCGACCTGAATTTTCCAATCCGCAGCTTTGGAATCCCAACAGTCACGGACGCGATTTAACTCTTCCGACATTTCACGCCCCCACTGATCGAACAGGCCTCAACTTCCCGGACTAGCACGAACTACAACCACAACAGTTAGCCCTTCACCAAATCCTGCTGAGTTATTTTTGGTCAGACACAACTGGCCCCGCCGCAGGCCAACTGGCTCTTTCATCCAGAAGTGCATCGAGCTCCTTCTTAGTTTCTGGATCAATCTCTTCGAATCCGCGATCACTTCGTTCCTGACCGATCGTCTCTCGCATTGCGTTGTGCATGAGATATCTTCCAGCACCGGTCGTCATGTGAATGGCATCTCGATAGACATCTTCAATCGACTCGAAATTCGAGCCCCCCTGTTGAATATTCTGATTGAGTTCGTAGAGCAACCGCATGCAGTGTGTCGACCGAAATTCCACTTCGGGAAACTTCTCCTTCAAACGATCTCGCAGTTGATCCAGGTAGAGTGGCGAGTGAGTCATCTGCGGTGACTCACTCCCGCTTTCATATTCTTCTACGAGAGTCGCACTTCGAGCCCATCCTGTATGCAAGATCCAGACTGCTTGTGGCTGGAGTTCAATCCATTTGGAAATCGCATCGACATCCTCCTCGAGGCTGGAACCATAGTGTGGCTGAACGGAAATGACGTCGTAACGCTTGGAAGTCAGTGCCGTCGGCCAGATACGGGAAGAACCGACGCACGGTGCTTCGGAATGATCAAAGATGTATGGAAGACTCTTTCCACAATCGACGTGCCAGTCGACCGATTCCGCCAGTCTCGACGGGACAGTATCCCAGGTTAAAGAGTTGCCGATGAGATAAATCTGAACCTGTGGTTCAAGAACCTCATTCGATTCAATAGTAATGTTAGATTCCGGAGTATTATTAAATCGGACTGGCGGAGTCTCGAGAGTGGCGAGTTCCCACTGATTGTTGACAACTGTATTCTTTCCCGCTTTGTGAAATCGAATCGGCGAGCGGTCAATTCTTCGAATCGTGTTGCCTTGGATCGTGAACCCGGTCGTGCCTTCATCGAGAAACATCCCATTCGACTCCGCACGACCCGCATTCAGAGGAACATCGTGAATGTTATTCCCCTCCAACAAGCTGCCCGGTTGCCGCCCGAGAGTATAAATTCCTCCTCCGTCGCTGAGCGTTTGCATCACAAAAGCAATCCGATTGTTCCGAATCACATTCGCTGCGGCGGGAGTTTCAGATTCATTCCACATCCAACCCAGCGAGATCCCCGTGTAAGGGCAGTCATGGATGTTGTTTTCTTCGATGAGCAATTCCCGTTGAAATGATGCCCAAATCGCCACGGCTCCGGGAAGAACATTGCCACAGTGACTGATCTCACAATGATCGACCCGATTCCGAGTCGGGACTTGCTCGGGTGCCGAGTTGATCCACGATTGACCTTCCACGGTGCGTGTCCGGTCTTCTCCCAGATTCAGACCATTCCCACCGATCGAATCGAACCGACATCGTGTGACACGACAATTGCGAGTTCTCGATCCGAGCCATAATCCGGTATTTCCCAGCTCAGCAAAATCACAATCAATGAATTTGCAGTCATTCGCCAGAGAAATTTCGACTGCGGCTGAAAGCATCGGTCGATTCCCCGTGGTTCGCTCCCCCTGTTCATCGCGAGGCTCATGCATCGTCGCTTGCGCACCTGCAAGACCTCCAGCCGGCATCGGGAACTTCGTCCCTGTGAAGTGAATCCCTTCGAAGACAAGACTACGAACCGGATGGTCCTCTTCCCCTTGCACGACGACGAGTTGTTCAAGGTTGGGCACTTCGATATTCGGAAGCGGCGTGTTTTCATCTGCGATGTAAACAATGGAATTCGAGGCAGCATCGAAAGCCCAGTCACCAGGTTGATCTGCAAATTTGGGGTGCCCTTCAATCCAGTATCGAGGCTGCTTTTCAAAATGATCAATCGCATAATGGGCAGCGGAGCAACCGATCGGACCAACCGACTTCAATGTGCGCGTTGAGGGATCATAAGAGGCGATGGGAAGCTGACTCGAGGACCAATCATGAAGCAGAATCAAAGTACAACCTTCAATGTCTTCATCAATACCATCCGGAAGATCGCCTTCGTTCACAGTGAAACCACTTCGTCGATCGGGAAGCGACTGTGCGATGCGAAGACTTCCAGTTCTGGGAAATCTCGCTGGCGGCCGAAGTTCCCCGTCGACTAGCACTGCTCGGAGTCGATCGACGTTGCCTGCACTGTCTGGAACTTCGAATTTCCAGCGTCCGCTTCCCAACTCTGTTTTCGATCGAAGCTCAATCGCCCCGGTTAGTGTCGCGGAGTCGTCTTTCGGACCGCGGAATGTTAGTCCGTCCCCGACAAGTTCTGAGTTGATCACCAGAGTTTCGCTCAGACGATAAACACCAGCTTGCATCTCGAGCACGACTGGCGACTTTGTTCCACTTTTCCGGAGCTGTGAAACCCTCTCCAGTGCATCGAAAAAAGTCCCGGGGTCAGCTCGCTCCACGATCAATTCAGCAGAAGCGTTCTGAGCTTCGCTTGAGCGAACGAAAGCACTTCCCAACAGGACCATGCACAGCGTGAAAGTTCCCCAGTGAACGAATCTCATCGTGTTTCCGATCGCTAAAACTTCATTGATGACTCATCGTGAGAGCCTCGAACGACTCTACCGCCAAAGTGGGTCATCCTGACCGATCCAGCTATCGAGAAGCAACCCACCACAAAGTGTTCAAGATGGATTCGTCTGCGAGGTTAGGATATAAGCAGTCGTTGCGAGTCCCCGGAAATTCAAAGCGACAAAAAGTCGACCGGGACTCGCTGTGATTTTCCACCTCCTGCAACCATATTTCGCACTACTAAAGAGCGTCCCGTGTCCGACGATTCCTCGATCCCCCCAGACTACATCCGGCTCGATCACTTTCTCAAACTTTGCGGTGCAGTCGACACCGGAGGACAAGCCAAGCAACTCATTCAAAGCGGAGAAGTACGCGTCAACGGAGCTGTCGAGAAGCGGCGACGCAGAAAGCTTGTCGCTGGCGACAGCGTGGTGATTGAGGAAGAGGAATACATCATCGAAAGCACAGACGATTAGAAATAATGCCACTCGAACGAATGACCGGCAGATACGCCAGTCGATCATTCTCCGCCGGGTTGGCTTCGTCGATCTTTGATGTTGTGCAGCAGCCCGCTGGCTCGTCCGAGAGATTGAATTCCAAAACGATCTTGAATTCGATCGCGAACGTCGTCGAGAAGTTCGCTTCGAACATCTGTCGACTCATCCTCGAAGAGAGTTCTCTGCACTTTCTCAGGTCGAGCAAGATGCCCGACTCCGACGCCGATCAATCGGACTGGGCGAGGTTGCCCCTTCGTCGCTTGTCGAAGCAAATCGTGAGCAATTTCCCAGATAGTCTGCGTGCAATCGGTTGCCCGTTCGACAGTGTGACTTCTTGTGACGGTCCGAAAGTCAGAGAATCGAATCTTGAGACTGACGGTTTTGCCTCGCAACTTATTGCGTCGAAGCCTCCGCGAAACCTGATCGGTCAATTCGAGTGCCCAACATTCAATGAGTTCAAAGTCACTCAAATCTTCGACGAACGTTCGCTCGTGAGAAATCGACTTTGCTTGCCGATCGGGAATCACGCGCCGCTCATCGATCCCCCTTGCCAGTTGATAAAAACGATCTCCGTACGTGCCGAAAATCGAGGTGAGTTGCTGACGCGACAACTGCCGGAGGTCACCGATCGTGTGAACTCCATTTTGACTGAGGACGCTTTGAGTCGATTGCCCCACTCCCCAGATTCTTCCGACCGGAAGTGGGTCGAGAAACTCCTGAATCCTTGAAGAATCTACAAAGACAAGCCCATCCGGTTTGTCGAAATCGCTTGCAATCTTTGCAAGGAATTTGTTCGGCGCCACTCCCACGGAAGCTACTAATCCGGTCTCCGAGAGAATCGCCTCTTTCAGCTTATGTGCGATTTCGATTGGCGGCCCGAAGAGATGCGTGCATCCGCTCACATCCAGAAATGCTTCATCGAGAGACAGCGGTTCGATTTCCGGAGTAAACCGGAACATGATCTGTTGAATCTCTCGCGAGACCGCTGAGTAAATCTCCATTCTCGGACGGATCGAGATCAAAGAGGGACACAATTGAAATGCGCGACGGGCTGGCATCGCGCTGTGAATTCCAAATTCGCGGGCAGCATAATTCGCAGCTGCCACCACACCTCTCCCCGTCCGAGTACCACCAACAATGAGCGGTCGGTTCTTGAGAGTTGGATTCTCGCGCTCCTCCACTGACGCGTAAAACGCGTCCATGTCGACATGTAGAATCATTCTCAAGACTTATCGAACTGAGAAATGCTTGGGTGACCAATTACCATGCTGGCAGATTAACGCCCCCGAAACAATCTCGCGCTCTCTAGGTAGTACGGACATTCAAATCAGGTCTGTGGTGAGGGCGGCGAGCCAGATGAAGCCCGCGAAGTTGGTCGCTTTCTTTTCGTAGCGTGTCGCGACTCTTCGACAACGTTTGATCCTGCCAAAGAAACGCTCAATCTGGTTGCGGTGTTTGTAAACTTCTTTGTCATAACGCTTCTTCGCTTTGCGAGTTGGGTTGGGCTTGATGCAGACCTTCGATTTCAGACGTTTGCCTTGAGTTCGAATCGCATCGGAGTCATAGGCGGCATCGGCGATGACTGTCTCGACCTGACCAGATTCAAACTCATCCAGCAGGACTTCCGCTTGAGGAGCATCACCGCATTGACCACCTGTTAGAACAAACCGCAACAACTTCCCGGCAGCATCGGTGACCGCATGAATCTTCGTACTTAATCCACCTCGACCGCGTCTCAGGCACCGTCGCTGGTGAGCGTCCTCTTTTTTTCGCCTAGCTCTCGACGACTTGTCGAGGCTGTTGGGTGGGCTTTCACGATTGAGGAATCGATGTGAATTTCCTTGAGTTCTTCATTGAGGTATTCCTCATTCAGAGCATGGAAAATATTGGCCCAAACACCCTTTTGGCACCAGCGATCAAAACGCTTCCAAACAGTATTTGACTTGCCATAGCGTTCTGGCAGATCCTCCCAGGGAATTCCTGTTTTGAGAACAAACAAAACGGCGTTGACGAACATCCGATTGTCGGAAGCGGTTCGACCTGGATCCCCCGCTTTCCCCGACAACAGATCCTGGATCGACTCCCATTGATCGTCTGTCAACTCGTGTCGCCTTGCCATCGAATCTCCTCCTTGAGATCACTCAAAAAATGGATTACCGCCTAAAACACTATCATCTTACAAAAATGAATGTCCATACTGCCTAGAGCTTCTTCAAATTTGGTTTGCACTTTCTCGCACGAGCAAACACAGCCTGTTACTTGATGTAACAGCACAAGCGAGTGCATCCGAAAGAGCAACTTGCTCTAGTAGGCTGACCCTTCTTCAGCGGGAGTGAATTTCAGAGAGACAGAGTTAATGCAATATCTCTGCCCGGTGGGAGTCGACGGCGCGTCATCGAAGACGTGACCGAGGTGCGAACCACATCCAGCGCAGGTCACTTCAGTGCGAGTCATTCCGTGAGAGTAGTCTTCGTACAGGTTGACGTTCTCACCTGCCATTGCAGCATAAAAAGCGGGCCAACCGCAGCCTGATTGGAACTTGGTCTCTGAACTGAACAGTTCTTCACCACACGCCGCACAACTGTACAATCCTTCAGCGAAGTGATCGTCAAACTCATTTCGAAATGGTCGCTCAGTTCCTTTCGCCCGGAGCACATAATACTGCTCAGGCGTCAGAATTTTCCGCCATTCCTCCTCAGTTCGCTGAATCTGCTGCTTCATGGACTCACTCTCTTTTCCGTTCCCTCAGCCCGATCTTCGGAACTTCCGTTGACCGAAGCGGTCTGAAGGTTTGATTTTTTTACTCGATGGACCTGATCGACATCGACAGCCCCGATGTCCTGAACAGTCCCGTCGGGCCAGTAAATAATAACACGATCCACCTCTGTAGCATTTCCCAGGCCAATTGTGACCGGAAGTTCGACTTGCGAGATGTAACTTCGTGTCGGCATGATCTTACCAAATCGAACCTCATCACCGAATTCCACTCGAATTTCAGCACCGATCGCGTGCAGATTTGCAGCGTCTCCTTCGAGCTCAAATCGGAGCCAGTGGTTCCCGGTCGCCTGATCATTACGCAACAGTCGCGGCTTATCTCCTGTGGACATGATCAAAATGTCCAGATCTCCGTCTCCGTCGATGTCGGCATACGCAGCACCGCGTCCAACAAGCGGAGTTGAGAATTCTTTCCCGACAGAAGAGTCGTTCAAGAGCAGAAACTCCGTCTGAAACTGAGGTCCACAGTTCCAGAACAACTGCGGTGATTGCTCATAAAACTGGCTCGGTTGCACACGATTGATATCTTCTTCGAGGTGTCCGTTGGCTGTGAACAAGTCGACTCGGCCGTCCAGATCAGCATCGAAAAAGAAAACACCAAAAGTCAAACTCAGCCGAGTACTCGGTCCCAAACCCGAGGCAATTGCCTCGTCCACAAATTGCATTGACTGCCCCGACGAGACGTACAGAGCGGTCATCTCGTTTGAAAAATTGCCAATCGCGATTCCGATCGAGTCGTTATTTCGAAACGGTGCGGAGTCAATTCCCATCGCTCCACGAGCCATTCCGTTCATGTCAAACGCCACTCCGGAAATAGCGCCGACCTCTCGAAATGTTCCATCCTGATTGTTCCGAAACAGGAGATTCTGGACGGTGTCGTTGGCTACGATGATGTCGAGCCAGCCATCCGAATCAAAATCATCGAACGTCACACCAAGCGATTTCGCCACGGGTACGTTCGTCGCTGAGTTCCGGATTTTCAGGCCTGCCGATTCCGTGACATCAGTGAATTTTCCGTCCTGATCGTTTCGGAACAAATACGGAAAAGCACCTTCGAAGTTCTGCGGGCGACCGTAGGCCCGGTCTCCCCCTGTCAGTTTGAAATCCTGCGCAAGATCGTACTCACTCGACCAAGTGACATAATTGCAGACAAACAAGTCGAGGTCGCCATCATGATCGTAGTCGAACCAGCCGCAGCTCGTTCCCCAATCTTGCTTGCCACCGGCAACGCCTGCACTGGCTGTCACATCTGAAAACTTTCCATCTCCTTCGTTTCGAAAGAGTCGATTCGGCCCGATGGCAGTCACGTAAATATCAACAAGACCATCGCCATCGTAGTCACCACAGGCCACTCCCATTCCATATAGCGAGATATCCAATCCGGAACCCGCCGTGACGTTTTCGAAATTGCCCTTCCCGTCATTTTGATAGAGGGCCAACGTCGATTCAGACGATTCTGCTTCACCCGTGAACTCTTCCCAGGTTTGTGAATTGACGAGCAGCAAGTCCTGATCTCCGTCGTTGTCAAAGTCAAAAAACGCGCACCCTCCTCCCATCGTTTCCGGAAGAAGTTTCTGACCGGCAGCTCCATTCTCATGGACGAAATCAATCGCAGCTGAGTCAGTGATGTCTGCAAACGGAATCTGCGGAATTTCAACATCCTCAGACTCACGTATTTGGACATCCGCCAACTCGGTTGGTTCGCCCACCTCGACAATTTCCGGGCGATTCAACCACCAGAAAATGCCTCCGCCGACGCCCACCAGCAGCACCAAAACCGCCAGCGACCATTTCAGCGCAAGTCCGACAATGGCATCGTTTTGCTCGTCCTGATCCGGGTCGTAATCATCTTCATATTTTTCGGACTCTTGCATCGCAATTTTCTCATCCGCTTAGAGACGTATCGAAAGACTTTCGTCCACTCAATGTTGTGTTCGGTCAAATTTCCTGAAAGCGAGCTTGCGTTGAAGAAGTTGATGAAAGCATTGCCGCCGGGACACGACGGCAATGCCTATCATCGAACCGTTTACTCTTCTGCCGCGTCACTCTCCTGCTTCTCCGAATCGTCTTTTTCCAGGAGGTATTTGACGACTGCTTCTGCAGCATGATTGGCAGCTGGATACTTTTCACGAGCAAGTCGGACCGCTCGGCCAGCAGCATTGTCATCGGGTTTGAAGCGTTCATGCAGCTCCGCGTGTTCGGCTGCTTTCTCTGGTTCATCCAACTCGAGATAGACCTGAGAGAGACCATAATGGGCAGCGAGATTTTCTGAATCGATGTCCAGAGTCTTCTGGTACTCCAGGACCGATTCTTTCCAAAGCTGACGGGCTTCATCCGTCTTTCCCTGACGCTCTCGCTGACGACCCTGATCCAGAAGGGTTCGTCCGAGAAGATTGATCACTTCGTAGTCGAGACTGAAATCAAAGCCTCGCTCGACCATGTCGGGCGTTCGCTCGTTAATCACGCTGCGAAGATTCTGAACCGCCTCGGTCAGATACCCCTGTTGACGGTTGATCACTCCGCTCAGCCATGCCCACGTCCAACGTGGATAGCCGGGTTCATCTTCATAAGCACTGGCACGTTGAAGTGCAGCCACAGCGTCGTCGAGTCGTCCTTCCTGTTCGTAGACACGAGCAAGATTGAGAGCACCGTCCCAGCGGTCCAGCTTCTCGACTTGTTCAAATGCTTCCGCTGCTTGACGAAGTTCCGCCTTGCCTTTCAACAAAAGACCGATTCCGTAGTCATTCCAACGTTGCCAGACAGGAAAATCATCCGACGGGTTTTCGACTGCGACGTCGACACCTGAAACAGGAAAGACAACCCGATCCGTCGCGAGCGTTGTGATCGGCAATTCGTTGACGTAGTCCTGTCCCTCTACCGATCCGCGAATTGGAGTTCCAACTTTGCGAGTCGCTTCGTCGACAATCTGCATGTATTCGGTATCAAACTTTCGATACTGAAGCTTGACTTCCACCTCAACAGGTGCGGTGAGTTCATCCGGGAGTTGAATCTCGTAATGAACGGTTTGACCTGCTCCCGGGGGAATCTGATGATTGTAAAGTGGGGTAAAGATGTTCTGCGGATTTCGACGGTTAATTCGATTCCCGTCTTTGTCGAGCATGAAGACGTTGACGAAGTGGCTCCAAGGGTCGACTTCGTTCCCCGCTTCCGGATCAATCGCTCCGCTGCGTCCGATGACTTTTCCGCCTGAAGTCACAGTGACATCCAGCCAGACTTCATTCGAATCGACCGTGCCTTGTGTAAACAAGTGCCCCAACTTCAATGTCCGAATGACCGTTTCCAGAAGATACTTCTTGCCAGCTTCCAGCTCTGGAACTTCTGGTCGCAATGGAGCTGTCAGTTGACCATCAATCTGAGCGTCTTCCCGAATTCCGAAGAGATCGACTCTCATCGTGCCATTCAAGAATTCCTGATGTGCCTCGATCGTATCCGGATGATCGAGCAACCAGGCGATGCCGGTATTTGCAGCAGGGAACAAGTGATCATGGACTGTTAACATCCCAGAGTCGTCGAAGAACTGCGCACCAAAGTCATTCGATTCTTCCAGCGGCATATGACAACCGTTGCAATTCTCTTGTGCCTTTGGCGGATAATAAAAGCTCCGGGCAGCATGTCCTGAGACTCCGCTGAGCAGGTAATTGTCGTAATGATTCTGACCTCTTAAGAACTCTTTGTAATTGTTCAAAGCATACGGCAAATGGACCTTGTGACAGGTCGAACAAAACTCCGCAGTCTTGTGAAACGGCTTGAGGAACGTCTTCTTGTGGAATGACGGTTTCGCCTTCACAAGCTGTTGATTCACCCAACTCAGAACAGCATTGTCGCTGTAGGCGAAAGGATAGTGCTGCGGTTCTTCGATCGTGTAGTCGGCGTTCCCTCGCGTGCTGTTCACGTTAGTAATTGCATGACAGACCGTGCACGTAATCCCAGCATGTGCTGTGGGATGATCGACGACATCAAACTCAGGATCATCGAAGGCACCGCTAAAGAATGGCACAGGATCATGACATCCCGCACACCATCGAGAAGCTTGCACACTTCCGTCCCGATCAAGACTGACTTGGCGAGTCTCCATCACACTGGTGAGATACGGAGGATTGTTAAACGAACTAAAGCGGTGAACGCTCTTTTCCCAGCCTGCGTGAACATCCTGGTGACACTCTTTGCAGTACGCATCATTCATCAAAGCATGAGCGGGAATGAAATTACCGGTCGCAGTTCGAGCCAGCGAAGGCTCAAAGTACTGCACTCCAGATTCTGGACCGACTGCGAACCACTGACGCGGATCCTGGAACTGAGCCCAAATCATGATTCCGACGAGGCTCGCGGCAAATGTTGCGTACCCCAGACCAACTCTCCACTTGATCCGAGGACCAACCAGCCGATGAAGCCAGTACATCCAGACAGCCACAAGTGGCAGGATGACATGCAGCCAGTAAATCGTTCGACGGGCAAGCGGGTTCTTGAGATCGAAGCCGCCAGCACGTGTGAGCAGCAGCCCAGTGACCAGAACCACAATCGCGACAATGAACAGGGCATATCCAATTTTGACAGCCCGACGGTTTCGACGGTTCCGGGATGCCAGCATGTGATTAATGCCGAACACAAGAAACGGGATAATAAAAATGAGGCCGAGAATGAGATGGCCAAGGAACATGTACTGATAAAAATAATTCTGATACGTCTTCCCGGTGTACCACTCCAAAGCAGTGATCGATGCCAGATACAAAGCATTGGTAGCAAGGATTGCAAGGAGTGCGAAAACGATGTGAAGAACCTTCCGCATACGATCACTGACCGCGCGAACCGGCTTCTTCTTTCCGGGAGTTGGAACAATTGCAGGCATTTCTGAAAATCTCTCTTACTACTCACGAGAAATGGCAACTCGCAGCATCGATCAGGGCCCGCGGGGGCGCATCGTCGCAATTCCATCAATGCGCAGACACAGGTCAATACCTGCAATCCATTGGTGCATCAACGAGTTACCGTGACAAAAAGTCAGGGCAGTAAGAGAGTTCGTGGGGGACGTTCAAGATCAGAACGATACCCAGCTAAACGACGCAGCTTCCCGGAGAAGAGCCCCCATCCCGTGGATGGATGGGTCTGCGTCAGTGCCAGCATTTGCACCAGAAACGGTTCAAACGAGTGAATTTCGATCACATTCGGAATCGGTGCAATCGGCTTGGACGGAGCTTGACGACAACTTGGTCCGTTGCAACCTCGTGAGTCCTCAGGCTGCGTCTCCAGAGACTGATCGAGGAAGAGAGAAAGTCTTGCTTCCATCAATCGAGAAGCTGTCCCGTTCCACGCAGAGACGTTCTGAAATTGATCGAGCCCGTCCGGATCAATCATGTTGTGCAGAATGTGGTGCGATCCGGAATCTGCCAGCCAATCTCCACACGTTGCGCATGCGTCGCGACTCAGGGTTCCCCAGAAAAGAACTCCTGCGCAGAGAGCACAAATTCGCAAATACTGAAACATATGGAGAGACATTCCATCAAAGATGGTCGAATTATTCCATGCCGATATAGAATTTTCCAGTCACATTTTTGCAAACAAAACGAGGAATCCGGGTTACGGAAAGTGATTCGTTTTCGAGAGTTTTCTTCATTTCAATGGCTGTTTTGGGCACTTCGTCCCCGTTTAGACGAATCCGAACTCACAAGCAATTGTCCTGTCGCTATGCACCCATTCGTGTCACAGAATGATTGAAACGACACCGATTGCTATGATCCATCGGTCAGTTCATGCCCATCGCCGGTCATGTGTTGAAGTGACAATCCTGTGCAGACTCTCAATCGCAGTTGAGGTATTCCCCAAAATGACCTGTCTTTCCCAGCACCCACTCTACGCTCTCGCTTTCGCGGTGATTCTGAGTTTCGGATTCGCAAATCCGGCATCTTGCCAGACGACAATCGCCGACCGTGTCGAGATGCTTCCCTCAGGGACGAACACCATCACGATCGTTCGCTTGTCAGAAATTCTGGAGACCAACCGAGCCATTGAAGAAGAATGGGAGGCACAACTTGAAGAAAGATTCCTCAGCGGGGCAGCCGCAATTCCTCCACATATCGACAATATGGTTGTCGGCTCGTTGCTTCACCTGACGGTTCTCGAAGAAGTCTGGTCCGCTTCAACTTTCCCGCTGCCTTCGGGAACCACGATGGAAGCGATTGCGAAAGCTCACAACACTACCGTCGAATCATTGCTCGGGCGTGACTCAGTGCGAATCGACGACCGAGCTTATGTCACGACTGTCTCCTCCGATCTGGCTGCGGTTTACGTGCCAGCACACCGACAGGATGCTGCACGCTGGTTTCGCTCACTCACTTCAGGAGCGAAGTCTTTGACCTCTGAGTACCTCAAGACTGCTGCCTCGACCGAAGGTCACGTCGTGATGATGATCGACCTCACCGCGATGGTGGACCCCGTCGTGTTCCGACGACAACTAAAAGAAGAAAGCCGCTACAAGAAATTTGCTTCCGTCGCTGACACCCTCGTCCCACTCATCGCAGGGGTTCATGGAGCAAAACTTGTCATGAACGTCGACGACAAAATCTCTGCGAAGCTCGACATAGAATTCGACAGCGACGTCGGCCAATCCGTCTTCAGCGTCAAAGCAATCCTGCTCGCAATTCTTGATGATCTCGGAGCTTCCATTTCCGAGCTGACTTCAGCAGAAATCTCGGCAGATGGACCGGTCGCCACTCTCAAGTGCGATCTCTCTGAGTCGAGCTTCCGGCAAATTGTTTCGTTGATCTCGCTTCCTCCGAAGACCAGCCACGAGTCCGTTCCCACACCGCCCGAACCGGAACTGACCAGCCCTGTTACTAACAAACGTCAACCCGATCCCGCAAAAGCAACTGCCGATTACGTGAAGGCCATCAACAAGATGATTGATGACCTCGAAGTCGCCAACCGCCGAGCCAATAACTACGAGCGAACAATTCTGTGGCATGAAAAATTCGCCGACCGAATCGACGCACTCGATCGAACAGGTGTCTCAAGCATCGCAGTTGAATACGGTGAGAAAATCGCCAACGCATTTCGAGCGATCGCAGCTTCTCTTCAAGGACAGCAAGTTGAAGTGAACACTCAGCAGCGATCAATTGTTTACAATACGCAGTACGATCCAGGTTGGGTTGAAGCGAGCATCTGGGGAGGAGTGGGAGTCAGAAACCCCAGCGTCAACGTGACGAGCAACCTCGAAGAAGTTCGACGCAATCAAGCTGCAGCTGTCGCTGCCGGATCGAAAGATCGAATCGCCATCTGGCAAATGATTCGAGACGAACGCAGCCGAATGTCACGCGGCACTGAGTGATCCATTTCAACGCTCCGTGAATGCAATTGCGTATACGGAGACGTTCAACGAGAGAACGAAGAACCAAAAGAAAGAGGCCGCACTCGTTCGTTCGAGTGCGGCCTCTTCAATCTTTGACTCTCAGTCAGCGACGAGCGGTGACTACTTCGCTTTCTTAGGGCCTGCTACTCCGATCACACCAACAGCAACGCGAGGTCCCGCATCACCTGAAGGCTGACTTTTCAGATCGTCTTTGCCAGCGTGAACAACAATTGAACGTCCCAGCACGAAGTGGACCTTCAGGCCTTTCACGTCAACTTTGACTTTGGCTACGCCATCATCGTCAGCTGTGATGTTTCCGAGGTCTCCGACGTGACGCTCTTCCGCGTGGAGTCCACCGTGCTCTTTGCCTTCAGGATTGAAGTGCCCACCGGCAGCTGTTCCGTCCATCGAACGCAGGTCGCCGTATTCATGAATGTGGAAACCGTGATCTCCGGGAGTCAGACCGCTCACACGTCCTCGAACCTGAGTCACTCCATTCACTTCTTTGAACGTAATCTGCCCACGGACTTTGTTGCCTTTGGTCTGCTTCAAGACAACGACCGCTTCAGTCGGCATCGCCATTTCGTGTTCATCGGCTTGGACAAGACCAGAGTGTCCGAGCACTGCAACGAGAGCAGCCAAGCATGTCAGCATTTTCATCGTAAAATCACTCCTGATTTGAATAGAAGATCAACTGTCTTCGGAAAGAAAGCGGGTGGTGTTGGGCTGTCGAATCACATCCACAGCTTGAACTCCCACCACAAGTACCACTCTCTCACATCACAGCGAGCAATTCAACGTCGACGAAATTCATTTCGATTTGGTGAAACCGGCTGATCCCGGACGTGATCGAAAATCCATCAGCCCACAATTGATGATTCAAGAATCGTATTACGGCTCAATAAACCGACTCGGAATTTCGGTTCGAAGCGAATCAGTTGCGCCCTGTTCAAAGAACTGCCCTAACTCAACGACGGAAGGTCCCAGCAGGAAAAGATAGACGGCAGGCATCAGACACAACACCGTCGGAAACAACAGCTTGAAGGCAGCAGAGTTGGCCTTTTCATCTGCTCGCTGCCGCAAAGTTTGACGCATTCCTTCAGAGTAGTCAGCGAGCGCTTGCGACACACTTGTTCCCAGCTTTTCTGTTTGAGTAAGAAGATTTGTAAACGACAGCACTTCCGGCAAATCGACGCGATGAGCAAAGTTCATCAGAGCTTGCGACAACATCCCGATCCGAGCTTGTTCGGTCACAATTTCCATCTCTTTCGCCAAAGCTGGATAGACTGATTTCAAGTCTCGACCGACTCGACGAAACGAACCGGTCACCGTCATCCCTTGAGAAACGCACATGTTCAACAAGTCGAGCATGTCGGGCATGCCGGTCGAAATCTGCCGCAATCGATCGCTCGCGCGGTTTTGAATCCAAAGGCTCGGCAACGCCCACGCCAGTGCTGTTGCAATCACCATAACCACAAGAACGGTCGTCTCAAGCTGTTCCGGAACGATGACCAAGAGGGCACCACATCCAAAGATCGGCAGCAGCAGAATCAGATACCAGACGGCACTAAAGTTCTGCCACGCATGCGGAGAATAGTAGCCAGCATTTCTCAGTGATCGAGTCAATCTTTCCCGCTTGTCTGCAGGCACCGGCATCATCGCGGAGAGCAGTGGCGTCAGCCATCCGAAAACGAAGTCGCTGTCGTCATGCGGCCCTGTTTCCATCCAGTCCGGGATATCCTCGCTCACGACCTTTTCATTCTTCTTATCTGAAGCTTCCAGTTCAGGCGATGCGACAGATGCCCGACTTCGCCTCCATTGAAAGAGTTTGACAACTCCGTACACGACGAAAACGATCGCAACACTTACGAGAAAGAAAATCTGTTGATCGAAGTTTTCCATGATTTCGCTCAGTCTGGCTTTCTTCTCTGCGCTAAACTCGTTGACTTGTCTTTAAGATCCGGAAGACCCACGCAGCCCCGATCAGGTCCAACACAATTGCCGCGATAGTAATTCGCCGTCCCCATTCAGAAGCGAAAAGATTGGTCAGGTATTCGCTGTCCCGAAACAGGAAAAACAGAACGATCGCCGGAGGCAAAATCAGCATGAGAATTGCCGTCGCCCGACTCGCGGAAGTGGCCGCCTTTAGTCGTCCGAGAAACTGAGCACGATCGCGAAGAGAATGAGCCAACCGGTCGAGCACGCTGACGAGATCTCCCCCAGTCTGCTGATGCACTGTCAACACCGTCGTCAGAATTCTCGTCGCGACGAGCCCTGTGCGATGAGGCAGTTCTTCGAATGCAGCTTGCAGATCCAACCCTAACTCAAGCTTGCGAGTACACAGTTTCAACTCATTTCCCAGCGGAGCAGGAATCTGCTGCGAGACCCAGATCAACGCCTGCTCGAGGCTCCTGCCGGCTTTGGCAGCTCGTGCGAGTTCGTCGATCATTTCAGGCAGCTGTTCAGATAGGATTTTCTGTCGCCGTGACCTCATAAAGAACAAGACCATCATCGACAGAACAGTTCCAACGACAGCAGCCACAGCAGTTGTCAGAAGATTTTCGTGAATAACAAAGACGATCCCAGAGAGTGTCACCGCCGAACAGAACACCAGCGCGAGCACCATCGGCGGAGAAATTCCGATTCCGGATTGAATCACCAGATCGTCAAAGTGACGATTCATTCCATTGCTCAACGACGGATCATCTTCGACACCGAACTCATCATGAGATTTCAGAATCGCGGAAAAATCGCTCGTCGATGTTAGTGCTGTCGTCGCCATTACATGATCTCTCAGTCGTGCTCTTTGAGGCCAACTTCTCAGTTGTTCGATCGCCGGTTCAATCCGCCGTTTGAGGCATTTTCAGTTGTCGTGCTGTGAACCACGCACGTTCCGTTTCGACGCCAGCAGCATTCATCTTCCCCACAAGCTTCGGCCGGTATCCCGTCGCGAAGAACTCTCCGCTCGCTTTGCCGTTCTCCGTTTTCCCGGTCGAGCGGTAAACAAAGATGTCCTCGAGTAGGAACTCGCCGTCTTTGACACCGACGAGCTCAGACACCTGCACAACTTTTCTCTCACCGGAACTGAGTCGAGTAATATGAACAAACAATTGAATCGCAGAAGCGATGTATTGCCGACTGACCGAGTTCGGGAGTTCGACACCCGACAATGCAATCATCAACTCCAGCCTGGCCAGTGCGTCGTTTGTATCATTGGCGTGAATGGTACTCATCGACCCGTCGTGCCCGGTGTTCATCGCTTGCAGCATGTCGAGGACTTCACCACCACGTGCTTCACCGACGATGATGCGATCCGGTCGCATACGAAGCGAGTTCCGCAACAGTTCTCGAGGCGTCACGATTCCGCGACCTTCGATGTTCGCCATCCGCGTTTCCAGACCAACGACATCATCTTGCTGCAATTGCAGCTCAGCAGTCTCTTCGATCGTGATCACACGCTCAGTAGACGGGATGAACCGACTCAGGTTGTTGAGCATGGTGGTCTTTCCTGCGCCCGTTCCACCGGAAAGAAGAATGTTCGCACGCGACTTCACTGCTGCAATTAAAAAGTCGGCCATCTCGGGAGCTAGAGTTCCCATGTCGACCATATCTTCGATCTTCACGATGTCCTTTTTGAAGCGGCGAATCGATAGTGTTGGACCGCGAAGCGCAAGCGGCGGAATGACAGCATGCAGACGCGATCCATCGGCCAGCTTGGCATCAACCATCGGCGAAACTTCGTCGATCCGGCGGCCCGCTTGCCCCACCAATCGTTGGATGAAAGACAGCAGATGCTCGTCGTTCGCAAACTCCACGGACGTTTTTTTGAGAACTCCATTCCGTTCGACAAATACCGAGTTCGCTCCGTTCACAAGCACATCACTGACGCTTGGATCATCCATCAAACCTTGAAGCGGACCAAACCCGTAGATCTCATCGAGGATCTCACGAACCATGACCGCTTGTTCATCCTCGGAGAGTCCAGCTTCACTCCGACGACAGAGGTAACTCGCCAGCGCGCTCAGTTGCGAACGGAACTCCGCCTCTCCGAGTTCTCCCGCTTTGGACAGGTCGATTACGTCAACAACCTGCCGATGCAGTGCTCGCTTCCGTTCCTGAAATTCAACTTCACGCCTGTTGACTTCAGGACTGTTCAATTGTTCGTGGACAGCAATCATGGAAGTTTCCCAGGACAACTCAAATTTCAGTACGACAAACCGGCGTCAACGTGCCGTGTCAGTTCAACGCGATAAATGTATGGATGCAGCCCGGCGTTCTCAGTGAAAGACAACTCAGAAAAGGCCGGGGAGCCCGATCCGGCTGGCACAGCAGTTCGCGTGCAGACAACAGCCTCTTGAAAGACGGCAATTGTTGACGTCGATGTCTGCTGAACCGACATCAACCGTGCACCGACCAGTCGCTTCAACACCGCTGTTCCAACGACTTCAGCTTGCTGTGATGTCTCGGCTTCTTCCGCAGTTGCTGTACACAGTCCGACGATACGAGCTTGACCGATCTTCGACTTCAGTCGATCGAACACACCTTGATCGATGGTCCAACCACAATTCTTCGAAACAGGAAACTGCTGAAAGTCGATCCATCCACCCGAATTCTCAAGCTGACTCGCTGTGATTCCAAACTCGATCTGAATTTGAACCGTCGCTGATTCGAGTCGATTGCCAAGTTCGATCACGCATCCCGTGGCCAGTGCAGGATCAGAATGAAATTCCACAACGATTTCCGGTAGCCCATCCGGTTCATTTAAGACGCTTCCGGTCGCGGAATCCCATGAATACTGATCCTCGAGTCGACTGCTCGCAGACCCTGACTCCAGAGAGAAGACTTGCTCCACTTCGTCATCATTCAGCAATCCGAGTGGCCACATAGGGATTCCAACATCGACGAATGGACGCAATCCGACAATGTCGTTTCTGATCGATGCTTCCGCCCGTTTGAGCAGGTCCGCTTTCGAACGACCAGTCAAAAACGGCATCAACAACGACACCGAATTCCGGTCGGATTCCCGGCACACTCCCGTCACAAGAACAGTGTTCGGAAAAGCATTCGTTTGCAGAAAGTTGACCTGTCCCGTCAAGGAGCTGGAAACCAGACGACCGAATTCGATCCCTGAAACCTGCGGGATCACAGGTTGCTTTCCCATGACTCGGTCTGCCGAAACGAACTCTTCGACGTTCTCACGAATCACGTTCAATCGCTCAATGTGCCAACGATCATCGAACCTGTCTCGCAACAGGTCATCGCTCGCCAATTGAGTCGCCGCAGACAAAGCGGCCGATTGAACAACTGTTTCGAGTTCTTCCTGACCGATCGAGATCCAGAAGCGATTGAGCACCAGAGCCATCGCGCCACCGAACACAACAATTGCCACAGCGACGGCCGGAATCAGACTTCCGCGTCGAGAATATGACAAGTGTTGATTTCGGAATTTTCGCATCTCTGATCTGTGGTGACTCTATCGACTGATATTTCTTCAGGGAGAATCACTTTGCTTTAGTTCTCAATGGAATTGATTGAGCTGGCCGGGTCCGCCGCCGGACCACCCGCACCCTGGCTGCTGACGTCGTTGTAGTCGTACTGCTCAATGACATACTGATCACTTCGACGACCTCCGACGAACGACGACATCCGTCGATTCGACCCGGAAAACGACTCAGTCACGAATGCGGTTTCCTTGTCAGCTTCTTCTGGTGGTTCAGGTTCCTGAAGTCCCAAAATTTGATTCAACGTCGCACGGTTCTCATCACTGACAGCAATGAAACCGTCACCTTTTCCGTCTGGATTAAAAGTTAAATTCAAAGCCCCTTTGTCCTGTGCCAGCAAGACGACATTGGCTTGTGAAGGAGTCAGTTCGAGGGTGACATCGCTCCCTTGGCTCGAAGCCCGGTTGCCTCCTCGCTGCAGACCGTTCAAAGCGAGAACTTTCACACCACGAAAAAGTGTCATGATCAATCCACCGGTCGCTTCCAGCTCAGGCAGGTCCTCAGGAGTAAAGAGAACGTCAACGTATTCGCCCGGTTGCAGCAGGCGAACAGTTCCCAAATCTGCTCCGTCAACACGAACAGTGACCGCTCGCATGCCTTGTGCAATGTCGAGAGGCGGACCTTCGTTTGGAGGATAGAGTGCGTTCGTCCGAATCGGCTCAGCTGCGGGGATTGTTTCCTTCACAATGCGGCCCAAAAGAACGCGATCTTTGATCACCGTTTCCGGCGTCAAAGACGACTCTCGCGCCCGACCGATCCCTAGATGCAACTCTGTGATCAACGTTCCAGGAGCCAGTTCGGTCAACGCCATCGGGATCTCGATGATTGGATCTTCAATGACGAACTCTTCCTTCGCAAACATATGTTTGGCGAAGTACATGCTCACCAGAAGACCAACGACTCCTAGCATTGCCATCGTCAAAAATGCTGGTGAAATACGTTTCACGATTCTCTCTCCCCATTGCCCGTGGGCGAATCGCCCCAGCGCAATACCTTTCTTCAACCACTATTCTTTGCGGACTCGCACCAGAGTCACGATCTCCTGCCCGACAAGGTTGTACCCAATCGGCCACAACAGATTCGGACTCGCCACCGTCATCGGAAGTCCTGCTTCAACGACGACTTCGTCTCCTGAGAACTCTCCAAGCTGCATTCCAATCGAAACCGCTCGAGCGAATTTCGGCCTCAGCGATTGCTTCACTTCTCGCTCTACAACCGAAGCATCGACTCCCTGCATCATCGCAATCCGAGCCCCAGCACGTGTGGCCCGGTCCAATTCAATTCGTGCGTTAAACAGCAAAGCAAATTCAAACAAACCGAAGAGCATCACGAGCAGAATTGGAAGAACGAGCGTGAGTTCCAGGCTCAAGCTGCCTGTTCTCACAACCCGTCGTCGTTCACCAATGCTGCAAGAATGACGCGACCTCATCCGGAAACCTCCGATGTGACAGCAGCAGATGCATCCCGCGCTTCATCAGCGGAAAGTTGTGTCGTCAGTTGCGGATAGAACCAGAACAGAACCACCCACGTTGCAATTCCGACCGGTCCCGCGAATGTCATCACGCGGCGATTGACTTTGTCGGACGCTGTCTCCGAACGGGGAGCACTTGCATCTTGATTTTTGCCAGTCCCCAGATACTGCCCCTTCGTCGAACGGGCTCCGCGAACGATCAAGCTCCAAAGCACCACGCCGACAGTGCTGACCAACACGATCAGAGTGCTGAGAATCAACACGTAGAGCGTCATTTGAAATCCAAGCCAAACGCTCAGTGCGCCAATCAACTTCACATCTCCACCTCCGCCGCCTCCAACAAACCAGAGGACGAAGAGAATCCCAAAGCCCAGAAGAAATCCCAGCGCAGCGGAACCAAGATGGTGCCAGCCGTAGAGCATTGACATCACCAGCTGATAAACCCAGCCAGCGAAAAACATGGGAATCGTCAACTGGTTCGGAATTTTCTTAAACCGAACATCCCACGCAATGGTCGCTGCTGTGAACAAGCTGACGGCGAAGATCAAAACTAAAATCATGAGGGGCATGCTGCTCATCCGGGTTTTCATCGAGAACGAATCCGTTCTCACAATCATCCACGATGCAACCCTACGACATGTTTCCGCAACGGGGCGCTGATGTTGCCGAAACTTCACGTCTTTCCCTTGTCGTAACAATCCAATCAATTGCTCTCACACAAATAACCCACACTCGAACAGTTGCCCGATGATCTCGGAGACGATTGCCATCGCTACGTTTGAGCACGAATTCAAACAGGCAACTGGAGGACCGTTGAGCCTCTTCGTGAGAGACAATTCCGAAGAGTTAAGATGTAGCGGTCAGCCCGAATATCTCGGAGTTGCCGGATTGTCATACCAGCATCATTCTGACCAAACTTCGGCAAGCACCTGAGTCGATGATTCCTCCCGACAAGGATGTCCGATTACTCTCGACTCAGGCGGAGACGATGCAGGAACTCGATCGCAACTTGAGCGACTTCTCAGAGCTTCATGGTTTTGTTCACGAAACTCTGTGCGAATCAGAAAATCTTCTCAGCAATCAGTTTCAAACACGAATCAAACCGCTCCGTTCCAAGGGGTCGGTCTGCGGAGTCGAATACATCCTCCGAGGGCCTCGCAGCTTGCGATTAAGTGCCATCTGGGCTGCCGATCAGAACGTTGTCTACTTCTATAACGCAATCGGCGAACGCTACCTGAAGGTCAAGCTGAGCAACCGCCTCGACGTCAGCCAGATCGAAAAGGTCGCTTGAGCAGATTTTCAGAATCGCTCGTGCAAACGACTTTTCTGAAATCAGCGATAGCACGCTTAAAGAGTCAAGATGGGTGAAGACCGTTCGACGTCGCTCTACTCAGAGTTCACAGCTGGAAACGGCTCCGGAAATTCGCCATTCAAAGCAGATGTGATGGCGTCTTGATGCTCCGACGCATCTGAGAGTGATCGAAAGTGTTCCGCGATTGATTCCGCTTGCTCGCTCTGATTGCTCAGTTTGAGAACGGCGACAAGCAAGGCAGCATCGCTCGTCATCGCTTTGCGATAAAATTGCTTCAGTAGCGTTTTGCTTTCAGTTTCCGAACGTTTCTCAGCTCGATCCATCCCGCTCCGATAAGTGTTCTCAATGCGGAGCGACTCTTCCTCAGGCGGCAGATAATGCACCAGCAGCGGAAACTGCTTCTTGAGAATCAGATAAGGCTTGGCGACTAAGAAAACTTCCCTCGCGAGTTTCGGATTCTTGAAGTGCAGTCTTTGAAAGACCTTCACTGTTTCGTCAGGCGCAACCAGATAGTTGTTCAGCGCGGCAAGTTCTTGAAACGCAATCGCTGGCTGATCATCCGAAGCAATTCTCTCAGCAACCTGATCGCGTTCTTCTTTCAAAGCTTCGAGTGCCGGAGGAAATTCTTCAGCAAGCTCCGCCCAATACGACAAAGCAAACGACAACCGGACTCCGCGCAGCGACGGGACGTATTCCAAAGCATGACGATGAAACCAGACATGCTTGGCAAGGGCTTGCGAATGTCGACCTGCGGCGAAATCGTCGCGAGCTTCCTGCAGGATCTGCTGAGGTTTCGGATCATCCGGCGGAACCCAGCCTTCGACAGTCTCGTCCTGAGCGAAAACCACTCCGACAAACAACGGGACAATGGCTACCAGATAGAGAACTTGAAAGCTTCGCATATGTTGCCTTCTCATCTCAACAAACGAGACCAACGACCAGTTTGACAGTCCCGACTTCGATCTCGTCAAAACCAGACAACCTCGAAAGAAGCACTTCAGTCTAACCCAGAAATGAAGTGAGATCAGACCGGAAATAAGGCAATCACCAAAAGAAACAACAATAGACGCACACGCAAATCGTTGAAAATGGTCTTAAGCGGTGACGAGTTCTCGACTCTCACTCGACTTCAGCGACTCTTCACTCGAGTTGCGTTCCAGAACATACAGAGCACTATGCGCTCGCCAGTTTGCGAACGAAGCCCGTTTGACAGCCCGGCTGCCGATGATCGGCAGTTCCCGCACAATCTTGAAGTTGCCTTCGTTCGCCAATTCGCGGAAATCCACCATCGACAGAAAGTGAACGTTCGGCGATTCGTACCACTCGTAGGGTAAATGGCTCGTCACCGGAGCCCGGCCTCGCAGAAGAATCTGCAATCGAACTTTCCAGTGTGCAAAGTTCGGCACAACCACCAGAGCACGGCGAGCGATCCGGAAGATTTCATTCAGCAGATCAAGCGGCCGGTCAATCTGCTGGAGTGTCTGGCTGAGAATCGCAAAATCAAAACTCTGGGCGGGGAGTTCATCGAGCCCCTGATTCATATCCGCCTGAAGCATGGGAACTCCCGCTTCGATTCCTCGAATGAAAAGTTCCTCGTCCCGCTCGACTCCCAGAACATCACACGAGTGCTCATCGCGCAAACGCTTAATCAAGCTGGCATCGCCGCACCCGAGATCGATAACTCGACTCCCCTCAACAATCTTCCGAATGATCAAATCGTTCGTGACTGCTGCCCGGGGATCAGGCATGTAGATTCTTTTCGCGCACATCTTTAGAAAGTCCCTTCCGCAAGGTCCTGATGTGTTCGAGCCAGAAACGGACTCACGAGCGAAGCAAGTTTCGGAAGCTCCCGATCGATCAAGAACGCGTCGTGCCCGTAAGGGCTGTCTAATTCACGAAACGTCACATGACGTCGAGCCTGAACCAGTGCGCGGACCAGCTCCTTGCTCTGAGACGTGGGGAACAACCAGTCGGTCGTGTAAGAGACCACCAGAAATCGGCATTTCGTCTGTTCGAACGCTTCGTAAATCGAACCGTATTTCTCAGCCAGATCGAAGTAGTCCATCGCCCGGGTCAGAACGAGATAGCTGTTGGCGTCAAAACGTTCGACGAATCGTTTTCCCTGATAGTGAAGATAACTCTCAATTTGGAATTCGGTTTCGGATCGAAGGTCGAATCGAAACTCATCGCCGTCTTGAAGCTTGCGGCCGAATTTGAGTTCGATGGACTGCTCCGAGAGATACGTAATGTGGGCAATCATCCGAGCGAGCGCGAGCCCGAAACGTGGCTTCTCTGACTGCTCGTAATACCACCCATCATGAAAGAGCGGATCGCTGTAAATCGCCCGACGTCCAACCGCGTTGAAAGCAATCCCCTGAGCATTCAGTTTCGCGCCCGAAGCGAGAATCACAGCTGCGCCGACTCGGTCAGCATGATTGATCGCCCACTCGAGGACCTGCATTCCGCCCAGACTTCCACCAACGATTGCCAACACTTTCTCGATCCCCAGATGATCGAGCAGCCCGTTGTGGACATTCACCATATCTCGAATGGTGATGAACGGAAAATCTGGTCCGTAGGGTTTCCCGGTCTCCGGACACTCCGAGCTAGGACCGGTTGTCCCCTGACATCCACCAAGGATATTCGAACAGATGACGAAGTACCGATCAGTGTCGATCGCTTTTCCAGGACCGACAAATCCATCCCACCAGCCCGGCTTCCGTTCCTCAGGAGTATGCCGCCCAGCGACATGTGCATCACCCGTCAGGGCATGGCAGATGTAGACGACGTTATCTTTAGCGGGGGAAAGTTTTCCGTAGGTTTGATACGCAACCGTGACAGGACCAATCTGCTCCCCACTCTCCAGAACAAGAGGACGAGGCGGAGAGAAGATCGTGGCGAACTGGCGGGCGACATTGCTTGAAGACGAAGTCGCCGAACCATCGGGTTGGGCCGTTTCTGTCGACATCTGATTCCAGAGTTGTACAGCAAGAATTATGCGAAGCGTGGATTATAGACCTCTGCTCGACGGAAATCGAGTTGCTTGCTCAGCTTGATGTTGTTCGAGAGAGGACCGATCTCCCTGGATGGTTGAGAGAGTCACCAAATCGCTCCTGATTCCTCAATTGCCGAGGAACCAGGAAAACAGTTTACGCCAGCCGTAATCGTTGTCGGGCAAACTCAATCGCAGCGACCAGTTGGTCGACATCTTCGGTTGTGTTGTAGACCCCGAAACTCGCTCGCACGGTCGACGAGACAGTCAGCAGATCATGCAGTGGCATCGTGCAGTGATGACCGTGACGAACAAAAACCCCCTTGCGATTCAACAGCTGGGCCAGATCTTCCGGATGGGCACCGTCGATGGTGAAACTGACGATCGCTCCACGATCTTCCAGACGCGGTCCGTAAATCTTCAAACCGGGAACCTGAGTCAGAGCGTCCATGGCGTAACGAGTCAGCCGAGATTCCTGTTCGTGAATCGCTTCGAATCCGAGTTCGTTGACGAAGTCGATCGCGGACTTAAGAGCGATGGCCTGAACAATCGGCAAGGTGCCCGCTTCGAACTTGGCTGGAGCACCAGCCCATGTCGATCCCGATTTCGTGACACGTTCGATCATATGCCCGCCGAACAACAGTGCATCCATTTCTGCGAGCAAATCTTTGCGTCCGTACAGGACTCCAACTCCAGTCGGTCCGTACAACTTGTGCCCCGAGAAGACTAGAAAATCAATCCCGTCAGCCTGCACATCGACAGGTGCATGCGGAACACTTTGTGCCCCGTCGACGACGACAATTCCGCCAGCTTCATGAACTCGATCCGCAAGACGTCGCACCGGGTTAATCGTTCCCAACACGTTGGACATTCCGGTCACAGAAAGCACGCGGGTACGCTCGTTGACGAGTTCATCGAAAGCCAGCAGGTCGAGTTGACCATCTTCCGTCAAAGGAATGTAAACAATCTTGGCCCCAGTTCTCTCTGCAACCTGCTGCCAGGGAACCAGATTGGCGTGATGCTCCATTTCGTTGAGAACGATCTCGTCGCCCTCCTGAAGATGCCGCCCTCCCCATCCAAATGCAATCATATTGATCGACATGGTCGACCCCGACGTGAAGACGATCTCCGACGCGTCTACCGCGCCGATCAGCTTCCGGATCGCTTCGCGAGTCGCTTCCAGCTCTTCGTCGATCTGAGCGCCGAATTCATAGACTCCGCGGTATGCGTTCGCGTAATGACTCTTTTGAACGCTCTCTTCTGCTTCAATCACACAAATCGGCTTTTGAGCCGATGCAGCTGTGTCCAGAAAGGTGACCGGTTGCCCGTTGGGAAGTGTTTGTCCAAAGACAGGGAACTGATCTCGAACTCCGCAAAGAGCGACTTGCTGGGTTGCCATGAGTATTCCTTAAGCTGCTTCTTCGGCAGCGATCTGCTGGACTTTTTTGACCATTCCGAACAGACCATTCTTTCGTGCTGGACTCAGGTGGCGGTCCAGCTCAAGTTGTTTGAAGATCTCTTCGACGTCTGTTGCCAGAATCGCTTTGGGCGTTTTGTGATTGTAAATGGCCATCAAAACCGCAATGAGTCCATTCACAATCATTGCATCACTATTTGCCAGAAGTTCGATGACTCGCCCTGACTCCTCGGATTCAGGAGAAGCATCGACCATGCTCGCAATTAGCCAGACATTGCTCTGGCACCCATGGACCCGATTTTTTTCAATTTTCTGGTCTTCGGGAAGCTTCGGCAACTCAAATCCCAGATCGATCAGAAAGTCACAGCGCGCTTCCCAATCCCCGAGAAATTCAAATTCCTCGATGAGTTCTTCCAGCGTCATCAACGATGCAGAAGACATTCTGTCTTCACCTCTTTTCTCACAGCTTCGATTGCGTCTGTTTGTCTTTGTTTCCTCAGGATTCTAAGACCCTGAGAACTTCGGTCCAAGGGGCGATTACATTGCCTCAACCGAAAAGTCTCTGATCCACGTGGACATTCAAGCTGTTTCGAATGCGTTTAACTACATGGGATCGTCGGTAAACTGCCCACCTTTTTCGTAGAACTCGGTCAGGTCGATGCCTCCCTTTTCCTCCTGCTCCAGAAACGCCACTCTGGCTTCCAGTCGTTGCAGTCGAGCTTCCAGTTTCGGATGAAGCGACTGCTTATGATCGACCGGTGTTAATTTCGGAACTTGAGGATACCCCAGCTGACGCTGGAGTGCTGCGAACATGTAGAGCGGGTCTTTGTTCGAATTCGCCCGTGCGATGCGGCCAGCATCGCGATCGAAGAGTGTCGGATAAGAGTGCTGATACTCCGGGTTGTTCGTCCGTCGACGCACATCTTCCGCGTGCTGTTCGGAACGCAGATAAACGAGATCCGCAAAGTCGACCGTCCCCAACTCAAAACGGATCTTGCGAATCCATTGTTGCCAGTCATCTGAGTAAGCTGGATCTTCGGAAATCGCGAGAATTCCGCGATCATAACCGAGTCGGTTTCGTGCGAGACACTCGAACTGATAGACGAACAGCGAAGCTGCAGACATCTCTTCAGAGCTTCGAAACTCAGCCTCTCGTTCCAGAATCTTCAACGCGACCCGAAAGTCAAACTTCGAATTGTCCTCTTCGGCCATTTGAATGATGAACGTCTGAAACGGCAGGAAGTAGTGTTTCAGACGAGCCATCCCATCGCTGAGCCGCCCGTTCAGTTGAATTTCCCCCATCAGAAAATCAATTGCCAGCGGAAGCTTGGTCGTCGTCAGAACTTCGTCTTTGAGTCCGGCGAGGATCTCTTGAGAGGGCGTATTGTTATCAAGCCGTTCGCGATAGACTCGGAAGAAGTAGGCTTGTTCGATGTACTCTTCTTTGCTCAAAACGCTCTGAGCCATGACGCCTTCTCCGAAATTCCAAACCCGCCACTTTCATCGACTTACTGAAGCGGGATAGGCTCAGGAGTCAGGACAAACGGAAAGACGCGGAGAGGTCGGCCCACTTCGAGTTCAGTGGGATAAGCGAGTTGAGCAGCGCGATCGGCTGCGAATTGAAGTAATGTAAAATCGAGTCCGCAGTAGCGATCACGATCCGATTCGGCAGCCACATCAGCGAATACTTCGCCCGCAGAAGCAGCATGACGACGGACACCGTGAATGCTCTCTTCACGAACCTTGATTCCGGCCGCCGCCATTTTGACCATGCCCTTCAGGAACAAACCTGTCAGAGAATCGGCTCCGGTGGCTCGCATCAATCGTTCCCACTCATCATTCGCTTCCCAGTAAAAACCGAGATTGAAGTAGTCGAGACCGATCAAATAGTTCCTGTTTTCAGACCAGCGTTCTTCTTTCAGAGCTTTCGGCGGTTGTGGTCGACGGTTGTAGCTGTGCCCCCGAGGATCACGGTATGGATGCGGAGTTCCAGATCCTGGAACATGCGTGTAGCGAGGAAGTTCTGTCGAAGGCAGGAGTCGGATGAATTTGGTCGTCGAAGTCATATCACTTTCTCGAGAAACGAGAACCGATTGAATATATTGTCAGTTCCACCCATCAAATGTGCCGGACAAGTGAATACAGACCATGGCTGATCGACAAGAGGTCAACAGACCGTGAGTCTTTCAAGACGAAATTCGCTTGCAGGAACAGGAACGCTTTCCGGAAATTGTCATCAGGGCGAGTGAGAACCATCACTGCCCAAAACGATCACTGCCCGGGACGAGCAGACTGATGCATTAGAGTGTTGAGTACACGAGGAGGGCGATCCAGCGCAACATCCGTGATCAATTCACGGCTTTTCGGTCAGCAGACCGGCGAATCCTTCCGAAAACTCGTCAAAAGATTGACGCTGCTTCTGACAAAAGAGGCCCTTGCGGAGGCTTCTTTAAACACGTCAAATCATTGAGTCCAAAGGATTAGAACACCTGCCCGAGCAAATGTGTAGATCGATTTTCGCAATTTCCCCACATTCCGCTGAACGTGGAATTCTCCACGCGACATCTGTATCAATCTGGCAAACTCTGCGGTTTTCAGCGTGGAGTCACTCCACAAAACCCTGAGAACCGCACGTCACACACGATTTGATTATCGCACAGATACCTAATAAGACAATTGCCCAAAGCCGCTGTTTCAAGCTGCAAACACCGCAATGCAGCACTCTGATCCTGCGCATCTCTCGCGAGAAAAACCAGATAAAGGCGGCGCATGCCTGTGAGATGTCAACACCCACTCACATTGACCGTGCGTGCGGCTCAATTCGTTCGCGAGATTCTCTCAGCAAACAAACGCTATTTGGACGTTAGTTGAGATGCAGAGCAGTACCACGGAGAATGTCGATCTCTTCTGCTCGCACGAAAACTCGTCCACCTGTTGCTCGGTCGATGAGCCCCAGCAAATTTGCTTCAGGTTCATCGGCACGCTCAAATTCTGCATGAGACATCATCAAGTCGATGAACTCCTGTGCAGACACCATCTTGCAGTCAGGCCGAGTCGAGCAGAACTCTCGAAGCTCTAGAAATGTTCGCATTTGCGTCGATCCAATATCCCGAAATCAACACCGCAGTCATCCAACAACTGCGACGCGACACGAGCCTTTTGCTGACTCCGCCAGCAACATCAAAAAGTGCTACCACGACCCAAGGAACACTGAAAACGAAGATTTGGTGTAGATTACTCGACATCTTCCAAAAACACAGCGAAGAAGTGCCTCAATTTCGCAGGCTTGTAAAAATTCTGCTAAGCTCAATCCCGTTCAGCAATTAGTGCCATTCAACACCGGAAAGAACAACCCATGCCAGCCTCGTCATCGGATGTCGCTTATCTGATTTTTGACGTTGAAGCAGTTGGTGATGGCGACCTGATTTCCAAAGTTCGTTATCCCAGCGAGAAGCTCTCTGCAGAGGCGGGACTGCGGAAATATCGCGACGAGCTGATTGAGCAAACCGGTCGAGACGTTCTTCCTCCAACCTTTGTGCTGCCCGCTTCCGTGGCTGTCGCCAAAGTTGGCCGAGACTTTCGGCTGATCGGCATGTCCGTTCTGGACGAGCCAAATTTCCGCCCGCATGTGATCGCAGAGGGATTCTGGAACGGCTGGCGACATTACGGACGTCCCACTTTTGTGACGTTCAACGGTCGGGGTTACGACATGCCGGTCCTTGAATACGCTGCCTACCGCTATGGGCTCTCGATTCCCGACTGGTTCAACGTCTCCGCCCCTGCGTACGAGCAGTGTCGTAATCGGTACAACTCCCGCTCGCACGTCGACATGATGGACCTCTTCTCAAACTTTGGGGCGACTCGCATGAACGGCGGCTTGAACTTGCTCGCCAACCTCATCGGAAAACCTGGGAAGTCCGGGATCGATGGGTCTCAAGTGCAGGACTTGTTCGACGCTGGTCGCCTCCAAGAAATTAACGACTACTGTCGTTGCGACGTTCTCGACACGTATTTCGTCTTCCTCCGAACGAGAGTCTTACTCGGTCTCCTCTCGATCGAGGACGAAGGAACGATCGTGGCCGAGACGAAAGCCTGGCTGGAAGAACAACGAGACAAAGACCAGGCCATCGCACACTACCTGGAAGGATGGGGAGACTGGGTTCCACCTCCCAATCCGGAATGACAACGTTGTTTCCCTAATTTCTTGTTTCCTCGTTGAAATTCTGAATTGAGAGAACATACAATCCAGATCAGATGCGTTGATTGTAGACCGGTCTGTGTGGTCGCCTTCAATCACCTGCTTCTCACCTCGTCGTGAGGAACGTTTCGAGGAGATCAATTGCCCAGACGAAAAGCTCGCTGAGAAGCGAACTTTCGGGCAAGCTGAGAACAACCTTCGCGATACCATTCACACGACGCAGTGCCTCCGAAATCCCACCTTGAAGCTCTGACACAGGATCATCAATTTCGGCAACTCATGCCAAGAACCAACTTGTCGCGGAACCTTTTCATGACAAGTCAGTTTGAATGATCAGAAAGAGAACAACTCCCCTGTCCCGACTCAATCATTGACGCAGAGGGGATTCAAGGCGATTTCAACCAAGTGATGTCAGGAACGCTCAAGGCGAGTTTATCCCTAAAGGAGAGTGAACGAAATGAAAATTCTAAGTGCAGTGGCAGCGTTGCTCGTTGTTTCTTCAGTCGCAATGGCTGGAGGACTGGAAGTCGGAGAGGGTGTCGGCGCGTTCTATGTGACAGACGTCACCGGCCCATCAGCAGGCGAAAAACTGTGCTATCGTTGCCAGTACCGCAACCGACCAGTCGTCAGCATTTTTGCTCGCGAAATGAACGACAACGTCGCGTCTCTCGTCCAGAGCGTTGACGCAACCGTCGGAGAAAACGAATCGAAGAAAATGGCTGCGTTCGTCGTTCTTCTCACCGACCAGCCAGAAGCTCAGGAAACACAGCTGAAAGACGTCGCGAAATCAAAGTCGATTTCAAAGACTCCATTGACTGTCTTCGATGGCCCAACCGGACCTCCTGCTTACAAAATCTCGAAGGACGCTGAAGTCACCGTGATGATGTGGGTCGACGGCAAACTCAAAGTCAACGAAGAGCTGAAAGCTTCAGATCTTTCGAACGACAAAATCAAAGCCCTCGTCGCCAAGACTGAAACCATCTTGAACTAGATCATTTTCAAAGTTCTTCAGCACCCGTAATACTCGAGTGCACACGAAGAACCGATCTTCAAATTCAAGCTCGATCAGGTGTTCGCAACCGCATGTTGCGAACACCTTTTTTGTTGGTCCGGCAACAACATCGACGCACATCACTGGCTTCCGGCCCTCCCACGCTCGACACGGAAGAAGTTTGCGCTATTCTGAACTCCCCATGGACACTTTCAACGGTCGCTTGCAGAGTTGCCGTTCCTAAGACCACAGCCCAGCAGACCGGGAACCCCTCACTCCGGCTACGCCACTTGATTTGAAAGCGCTGTTCGATGCCTCACCCTCCGGTTGTCACAACTTCCATTCCCGATGTTCCAGTGCAACGCGGAAAAGTCCGGGACATCTACGATTTCGGAGACCGATTGCTGCTCATTGCAACAGATCGGATCAGCGCCTTCGACTGGATCCTTCCCACAGCCATTTCAGACAAGGGACGCGTCCTCACGCAGATCAGTGCCTTCTGGTTCTCTCAGATTACACTCCCGCACCACCTTCTCTCTCTCGACCCGAGCGAGCTACCGATTCCGGAAGGAGTAAATCTCGCCGAACTCGAAGGCCGATCAATGGTCGTTCGAAAAACAAAAGTCATCCCGGTCGAGTGCGTCGTCCGAGGCTACCTGGAAGGCTCAGGCTGGAAGGAATACCAGAAATCGCAAACCGTCTGCGGAGAGCCACTCCCGCCGGGACTGCTTCAGGGAAGCCAGCTTCCGGAACCGATCTTCACACCAGCCACAAAAGCAGAGCAAGGACACGACGAGAACATCTCGTTCCAACAGATGTGTAATCTGCTCGGTGCGAACCTCGCAGAAGACTTGAGAAAGAAGAGCCTGGAAATCTATCGCACAGCGGTGAGCCGAGCCGAACAGTGCGGAATCATCATCGCGGACACCAAGTTTGAGTTCGGGCTGATCGGCAGCGAAGTCATTCTCATTGACGAAGTTCTCACTCCGGACAGTTCGCGTTTCTGGGCGAAAGAGACTTACGAACCAGGCCACGCGCAGCTTTCTTTCGACAAGCAGTTCGTCCGCGAATGGCTGGAATCAACCAACTGGGACAAGAACAGCCCGCCGCCCGAATTGCCGCCGGAGATCGTTTCACAGACGCGAAGCAAATACATCGACGCCTACGAACAATTGACCGGCGAAAGCTTCGCTTGGAAAGAGGAATAACGCGTCAACGATCCAGCCAACAGAGCAGAACGAACACCCGCCTTGAATCGCAGCGCGACAAGTGCATATGGACAGCGGTGTTCCTACTTCCGCAGTTTTACTGGTCCGAAGGTCTGTCCATTGCGTATGATGAAGTGACATCCGATTCAATATTCCTTCATTGATTGATGCACTCCTGATGATGAATCGCCGACTCATTTCTCCGACCTTCGCATTGTTGCTCCTGATCACGCAAGCTGTTGTTGGGCAGGATGAACAGAGATGGCCGGTGGCGATTGACCGAGTCCCCGATGCGTTTTCAAAGCCCGCCCCGACATCGGTTGGCGACCTGCGTGAAATGCAGGATCACCTCTCGACACTCGTTCCTCTGTTGAAAGAATGCACGGTCAACCTGAGCGTCGGAGGAGCTCAAGGCAGCGGAGTCATCGTCGATCCGAAGGGACTCATCCTATCCGCCGCCCATGTAACAGGCCCTCCTGGACGGCCCGTCTCAATCGTCACGAATGACGGCAAAACCTATCGCGGAAAGACACTCGGGCGGAACGTCATCCTCGATGCATCGATGGTGCAAATCAGCTCGAGTCGAGACGACTGGCCCTACTGTGAAATCGCAGAGGAAGCATCAAGCCCCGGCGACTGGTGCCTAGTTCTCGCTCATCCCGGCGGCTATCAGGTGACTCGCGGACAGGTCCTGCGACTAGGGCGGGTCATTCTTCAGAATCGATGGCTGATCCAATCCGACTGTGAACTGGTCGGCGGAGATTCAGGTGGACCACTCTTCGGGATCGACGGAAAACTGATCGGCATCAACACTCGGATCGGTGAAAGCACCGACTTGAACTTTCACGTCCCCGCCAGTGCTTACACGGACGGTTGGGAACGCTTTGTCGCTGGCGAAGATTTCCGCACCCACAGCGGGGCTTACCTCGGAATCGTCGGAAAAGTGAACCCTTCGGGAACGGGACTCATCATCACCGATGTCCTCGCTGGCGAGCCCGCCGATCGAGCGGGAGTCGAACAGGGAGACATCCTGCTCACCTTTGAAAATCGACGCGTTCGCTCGTTCGAACAACTGCGAGACCTCATCGGCGAAGAGCCCCCGGGAAAATCGGTCTCGCTGGAACTGCTCAGAGACGAGGAGATCGTGAACGTGAACGCTCGCCTCGGTATGAGATGGGATTGACCCCCACTTGACTGCAATGCTCGAAACGCGAAGGAGATCGTCCGAATCTTGATGTGCCTCTTCGCTCACTCTTTGAGCCAGCCTTTTCTCCAAAAGTAAAACAACAGCCCGATTCCAATGGCTGCCATCAACCCGAGAGCGTAGGGATAGCCGAACGTCCATTCAGTTTCGGGCATATTCCAGTCGGATGCTCTGTTGTCGAAGTTCATGCCGTACACGCCAGCGATAAAACTCATCGGCATGAAGATGGTCGCGAAGATTGTCAAAGTCTTCATGACCTCATTTGCTTTCATACCCGACATCGCCAGCGACAGGTCACGCAGATTCGCACACTGATCACGAAAAACTTCGGACACTTCAATCAGCTGCACAGTGTGATCGTGACAGTCCCGCAAATAGGTTTGCGTTCCGCTTGAAATCAGCGGATGCTCGTGAGTCATCAGTGACTGCAAAGCTTCTCGCAGCTGCCAGACGTTCTTACGAATCCACATGATCTCGCGGCGCAGTTCGAAGACTTCCTCAATCTCATCTCTCTGATTGAGAATCTTCTCTTCGAGTTCCTCGAGCTTTGCTCCAATCGCTTCCAGTCTTGGAAAGTAACCATCGATGATGGCATCAATCATCGCGTAGAAGAGGTAATCCGCCTGCTGTCCACGGATGCGCGTATGTTGTCGAATTCGCTCTCGGATGGGCTCAAAGCAATCCCCTTCAAGCTCCTGAAATGAGATCACGAACCCAGCCCCGAGGAACAGGCTGACCTGTTCACTCTCGATCGAATCGGTCGACTTCAACATGCGGGCCACAAAGAAAATGTGATCCTCATAGTCGTCGTACTTTGACCGCTGATGGGTATGCACCACATCTTCCAGCGCCAAGGAATGGAGCCCAAACTTCTGGCCGATTTGACCAACAGCATCTCCATTGCCGACTCCCACAACATCAAGCCACAAGACTGCCTCCTGTGGCGAATGATCGTGAATCTGCGTATGCAGCTTGGGATGCATCTCAATGCGTCGGTCATCGAGATTCTCTTTCGAAAATCGAATCTGCCGTAGCTGGACATCCAGGTTCTTTGAGTCCGAGCGAACTGTTCCCGGCGGCGAAGCATTCGGAGTACGACGACGAAAGACTGGTTTCTTCGCTCGTACTTTCCGGACAAATTTTCGAATCACAATCGTTCCCCACCTTCAAAATGAACTGACATACCGCTTTCGACTGAAATATCGCTTGGCCGTCAAGAACATCGCAAGGTTAATTTTCGTCGTCCTTAACACGATCGATTCGACATCGCCGATTGCCAATCCGCTCCGAGGACACCTCGTTGACTTGAGCAACGGCAGTGCCTATCTTCATTTCGCAACCAAAATCACTGATATGATCAATCCAGAGGCTTGCGATTGACGAGAGCGATTTGCTCTTAGCTCCTCACTCCTCTGGACTGTTTGACATGATTTTCGACCTGTTTGCTCGCGCTAATTCGCGAAGACATTTTCGAAAGCGTTCTAGGAACAACTCATGCACCAGCCTGTTCATCCACTTGCAAAAATCCTGAGTCTCTGCCTGCTCTGCGGATTCATTTCGGGATGCCCCAGCGAAACACCGCAAGCTGGTCCGGGAGTGGCCAATGGTACCAAACGAATTGTCCTGCTGACGAACGGACCCGACCCTTTTTGGGACACCTGCGAAGCGGGTGCTGTCGCTGCCGCTGAAGACCTTGGGCTCGCCGACAAAGGCTACACACTCTCTTACGAACGTGGTGATTTCACCGACAAGGGTCAGCTCGACAAGTTGAAGCAGTACAACCTCCAGTCAGACATCGCAGCTGTCGGAATTTCAGTCTACAACCCGGAAAGTGCAGCCATTGCACGCGAAATGAAAAAGCTTCGGGACAAAGGAGTCAAAGTCATCACCTTTGACGGAGACATCGACCGAGAGCAATTCCGCGATGCCCGATTCGCCTACCTGGGAACAGACAATCTGGTTGGAGGACGTGAACTCGGACGGGCGGCAAAAGCGATTGCTCCCGAAAATGCGAAGTATTCATTCTTCGTCGGCAGCACCAGCGCTGCGAACGCTGTCGCCCGCATGGATGGATTCGTTGAAGGCATGGAAGGGACCGGAACAGAAATCGAGCGACTGGCCGACGGTGCTGACAAGATCAAGAACCGCAACAACGTAGAAGGTGCTCTCGATCGAAATTCTGACCTGAACATGCTCGTCGGAATCTGGGCGTACAACACGCCGATCATCGTCCAGGTGGTCAAAGACAAGAAGATCCGAGAATCGACCCGCGTTCTCTGCTTCGACGCTGCCGAAGCCAGCATCAAAGAAATGGGTGACGGAAACGTTGACGTGATGGTGGTTCAAAACCCTTACCAGATCGGTGCCGAAAGCGTCGAACTCCTGCTGGCTCTTTCCGAGGACGATCAGGAAACTGTTGACAAATTTTACCCGAGCTACAGCCAGGAAGGCGAAGGCGATCTGCATCGAACTGACCTGCGAGTCGTTGTTCCCGACGGAAGTGCGATCACAGCCGATCTGTTCGATCCAGAAACCGTCTTCATGACCTACGACGAGTTCAAAGCCTGGTTGGCAGAACGGTCTCTCGTCAGCTCGTAAGGCAGCCACCCATTTCCAATCACGGCCACTGACCTCACTGGAACTGACTGAACCAAACACCTGGAAAGTAACGCACTCCGATGGAACTGTTAAAGAAACACCGAAATGAATTCGGTCTCGTTCTCGCCATCGCTGTCGTGACGCTTGTGACCACGTGGCTCAGCCCTTCCTATCAACAGCAACCACTCGGTAACGCCCAGTCCATCATGCGCCATGCTGCCATGCTCGGCGTTTTTGCGTTCGGCGCAGCGATCGTGATCATCGCTGGGGGAATCGACCTTTCCAGCGGATCGGTGATCGCGTTCAGCGGGACTCTCTTTTTCGGACTGATCGTCCTACTTGTCCCCAAAACCGACCGCGGACAGCCCATGACAGGCGATGTCGCCACCTGGATTCTCGTCGTTTCCGGGCTCGCGACGCTCTTCTGCGCCGTCCTCATCGGCACATTTCACGCCTGGCTGATCAACATCATCGAGCTTCCACCTTTTGTGGCAACACTCGCATCACTCGTCGGCCTTCGAAGCCTCGCTCGCCTGCTGTCGGCACGAATGACCGGAGGCGAACAGATCACCGTGAACGACGAACGGCTCCTGTCAATCGGGTCTGAAGCGTGGTGGATCCCGGTTGCGTTGTGGATCGTTCTGGCAATTGTGTTCTGGATCATGATGAACCGAACGATCATCGGTCGGCATCTGTACGCCATGGGCGGCAACGAAACCGCCGCCAAGCTCTCAGGGATTCAAACAGAACGCCTGAAATGGCTCGCCTACTGTATCGGGAGCGTCACAGCAGCGATTTCCGGCATCCTGTACGCAGCTTATGTCGGTTCCGTGAGTGCTGCGAACGCCGGACTCGGCTACGAACTCAACGCAATCGCGTCAGCGGTTGTTGGGGGATGCAGCCTCGCTGGGGGTATCGGAACCATTCCTGGCGTCATGCTGGGAGCCTTGTTCCTCCGACTTGTCATCGACTCAGTGCAAAAGCTGGCAGTCACGGATTCGGACCGAATTGAAGGTCTGGTCGTCGGTGTGCTCGTTGTTCTGGCTGTGGCAGTTAACACTCTTCGTTTCGAAGGGGGCCGCTCGAAGCAGTTCTTCCCCGGCTGGCTGGGCTTGATGAATGTCGGAATCCTGTCGTTAATCGCGGGCGTGCTCTACGCCGTCACAGCAACGGAACACGCCATTTCACGCGGCTTCACCGTCGGCCTGGGACTTCTCTTGATTCTCGCCATCCGAGCTGTCTACGAACGAGCTTCGAACCGCTCGCGGACTCGCTGACTCAAAATCAGCCCCACCAATTCGGCCAACCATGCCGAAGCCCCTCTCTCCACCCAGCCTTTGCTTGAACTCTTTGCAAAAAAGAAGTCATTTCGACAACACTTGAGACGCCAGTAAGATCAATTCGACGACATCTTCTGATTCACTCAGAACTCACTCATCGAAAAACGAAACCCACAAACCCATTAACAAAAGACACTTACAACAAACACAAAAGAATCATTCAACTTTTGGTCCGAGGTCTGCAAAGAGAAGAGTCATCTACGCTGGTCACAACAACGACCACCAACAAGACGACCCACCACCTTCTCTCAAGACGAAAGACTGACCGATGAAACTCACCACCACCGCAGCTGCCACACTCATCCTCGTCTCCACTCTGACTGTTCAAGCTCAGGCTCAGGGAATTCAAACTCAATCTGGTTTGCTCCTCGGCGTCTACGTGCAGGCAGTCAATCAGGGAATGTACGTGACAAGCACGATCCCAGGTTACTCCGCAGTCGGACGACTGCATCCCGGTGATGTTCTCATGCGTGCCACAGCAGATGGTCAAGTGATCTACAATCTCCGCTCACTCCGCGAACTCGAAATGGCAAAGTCAGCCATCGGACCTAATCGCGAAGCTGCCATCGAGTTCTTCCGACCAGGATACGGTGTCCAGTACGCCTGGGTCGAATTCACCCCTCTGATGGGACCAGCAGCTGTGAGCTCAACCGGCGTGAAGCAATACGGAGCTCAATTCAAACTCGAATCAGAAAAACCAGGAGCCCGAAACATGTTCAAGAAAGGCTCTAGCAATCCTCCACAAGGCAACCCCGGTGGAAGCCCATTCCCGAAGTTCAACAAAAACCCAGGGAACCAGAATCCTGGAAACTTCGGCAACGGTGGTGGCGGAAGCCGAAACCCAGGAAGCCTGTTCGGTCGGTGATCCTCCGAAACGTACATCCGAAATGACAAAACAATCTCCGCAGGCCACTCGTGCCCCGCGGAGTTTTTTTGTTTCAGCAACTCAACAACAACGTCAACCGAAAGAGTTGCGACGGCTTTCAACATCGCTGAAGCAACAGCAATAGATTCACGAGAGCCAATTCGAGCATTTTCTGATTTTTGTGCACGATCTCGCACGAGCAAGCACAGCCTTTTAACTTTTAAAACAATGCAAGCGAGTGCACAGGAAAGAGCAACTTGCTCTAGAAAGCTGGCGAGATTTGATCGTCTTCATCGACCGTGTTTTGCGATCGAAGCAACTCGGCAAACTGATGATCTGTCAGAAGCTTCTGAAACTCGACGCCGTAGACATGGGGATGGTCACTCTTGCGATCCATTGACGAGTGAACAAGGCGAGACTGAATCACATTGGGCCCGGCAGCTTCGGACAGAAAACGGATGAATACCGTTTCCGTTTCAATGACCCGATCCATCGCGATCATCGCTCCCCCTTTGGAGAGGTTAAGAACTCGACCTCCCAGCGACACCGAACGACACTCTCGCGTATGCTCGTGCTTGAGCAACAGTGTCGCGATCAGTCGGACAGGAACCCGATTGGATAAGCGTCGATTGTGCTTGATGCTGTCATTGCTGCAAGCATCCACTTCGATCAACCGTTCGAGCCGCACTCTCTCTGTTCGCGACAACTTCATCGTGCTCTATCCTGCACAGGTCATGTTCAAATCAGCAACACTCGCCCGTAAAAGCTCTTCTGATGAACAGTTCACCGATGGCATTTTCGAGCAGCGAGAAGCTGAGTTCCTGACCTAATTATGCGACCGACAAACCGTAAAGAGGAGAAATCTCTGGAGCAACCAGATGGAAGTCGACCATTTCTGACGATCACATCGATCAAGGTCACATAAACCATTCGTGACATGATGTGATTTGGCGAATGTGAGGAATACTCCCCCCACGACGAGCACTCACGGACGGAAATATCGGCTACAGATCGGTCACCAAGATGAATCAACGGGACAGAAATTCAACCTGTCCTCAAATGACCATCGATCATTCAAACGAAAGCCGCCGACCAGTATTGAGTGCGGAAGTTCGCGTGATTTTCCAGTCGCGTGAAGCTAGATCAACATTCAGTGAATCAACAAGCTGTTGAGCTGACAGATCGTTCTCCACGAACACCGCAACCGTCGGCCCCCACGAAGATTGAACGACACAGACCGGATCGGCAAGCTGTGCGATTCGCTTGGCCAGACCTTCCATTTCGGAGTGAGAATACCGTCCCCCTTGAACTTCCCGGAAGAACTCGCCAGCTAAGTCTCCGTAACGCTGTAGGGCGTGGCAAAACTCGGAGAAAACTTGCGATTGAATTCCCGGAAGAATGCCGGTCAACACCAGTCGACACAGCTCTCCAGTCATCTCCTGCGACATTGGCGACAATTCGGCAAACGCCTCCGCTTCCCCTTCCCCCGAGAGCCCTGAAGACTGAGGAGGAGTCACAAGAACGACCGGCCAGTTCTCCGGAAATTCAATGCGACACGCGAGTTCACCCAATGCCGCTCCCGGTGCGTGCCCGGCATCAACGAGAAAGCCTCCGGTTTGATAGCCGTGAAGCCCGATCGTCGAGCGGCTTCCTCGACGTCCCAATGAGGCCAACTCACAGAGACTCAAGTCATTCACTCCGTGAAGCGAAGCCAAACCCTCAGCGACGGCCATCGAAAGCTGTGTCCCCGACCCAAGCCCCTGGTGTGAGGGAATCTCGGAAGCGACATCGATGTCAATCGGACGATCCCAATCCGGACGTGCTTCCCGAATCGTCTTCGCAATCGCGCTCGCACGACTGCACTCATCGAACACAACTATAGACTCGCCGGAACGATCAGAATCGTCGCGTTCGGCGTCCGCAGAAAACCTGAGCGATACGCCCGGTTCGCGGATCATGAGCCCGATGCCACCAAAATGTCGACCGACTTCAGGACGGTACGAGAGGGGACCAAAATGCAATCGCGCACCGGTTTCAATCATCAAATTGAGCGATTGCATTTCGATGTCCCAAGCACCTGCTGTTCAGATGCATTCACCAACAGACACACTTCTCGAACCTTAAGAACTTCCGGAAGAATCAATACTCGTTCTCAGCTCCATCTCCTCCACCGGAGAAGACTTTCACATCAGACTTGATGACCTGCCGAATCGTTCTTTCGTCGCGTTCCTGAACCAGCTTTGCCACCGCATCATCCAGCGACATAAAGCCAAGGTCGCCCTCTATCCTGTCTCGCACCGACACTCCGCCCTTCTCTTTGTCTTTCGGGCCAACGATCAACATGTACGGGACTAAATCCAACTGGGCGTCGCGGATCTTCTTTTTGACATTCGCTGATTGCCGATCGATCGAGGTTCGAAATCCCGCCTGACGGAATCTCTGTTGGACTTCCTCGCAGAACGGAAGCATCTCGTCGTTCAGATTGAGAATGCGGATCTGCTCCGGTGCCAGCCACAGCGGAAACGCTGCTGCAAAGTGTTCAATCAACATCCCGACAAATCGTTCCATCGACCCGAACGGAGCACGGTGAATCATGACCGGACGGTGTGTCTGATTGTCGGAGCCAACGTATTCGAGCTTAAAGCGTTCAGGAAGATTGTAGTCCAGTTGAACGGTTCCAAGTTGCCATTCACGACCGATTGCATCGCTGACCATGAAGTCTGCTTTCGGTCCATAAAAGGCCGCTTCGCCCGCACACTCTGTGAACTCCAAACCTGACTCCTGGAGGACCTTTCGAAGTGTGCCTTCAGCACGGTCCCACAGGTCTTCTGATCCGACGTACTTATCCGAATCCGGATCGCGGAGCGACAGTTGGACGCGGTAGTTCTCTAACCCGACACTCGCCAGCACGAACTTCACGAGATCGAGTGTTTCCTTGAACTCCTGCTCGACCTGTTCCGGAGTACAGAAGAGATGGGCATCGTCCTGAGTCAGCCCGCGCACGCGTAGCATTCCGTTCAGTTCGCCAGATTGCTCGTGACGGTAAACGGTTCCAAACTCAGCAAGCCGAACGGGCAAGTCTCGGTACGAACGAGGTTGCGCCTGATACATCTGCACATGGTGCGGGCAGTTCATCGGCTTCAGAAGATATCGTTCCTGCTGCTTTTCCCATTTGCTGAGATAGGCGAGTTTCTCTTCATTCGCACCGGCTTTGGGAAAGTCTTCGAAGGGACATCCAATGTCCTTTGCTGCTTCCAGAAAGTCTTTCTCTACCTTCTCATCGATTTCATTCGCTGTCAGACACTGCTTCCAGTAGTCGACGAGCTGACCTGCGGGATGACCGAAGATCGGCGCGAACTGCGAGTCCCGGTAATACGGGAAGTGGCCGCTCGTTTCGTAAAGCTCCGCTCGACCAATGTGCGGCGAATAGACGGGTTGATACCCCCGCTTCAGAAGCTCCTGCTTGATGAAGTCTTCAAGCAACGCGCGAACAGTCGCCCCTTTCGGCAACCACAAACACAACCCTGAACCGACTTCCGGTGAAATCGAAAACAGACCATGCTGCTTGCCGAGCACTCGATGATCGCGACGCTTCGCTTCATCGACCTGTTCGAGATAAGCCTTCATGTCTTTCTTGTCGAAGAAGGCCGTCCCGTACAAACGTTGAAGACGCTTGTTCTTCGAATCGCCCTTCCAATAGGAACCGGCGACACTGACAAGCTTGAAAGCTTTGATCCGCCCCGCATCCGGGACATGTGGTCCGCGGCAGAGATCGACGAACTCACCCTGTCGATAGAAGCTTAAGGTTCCATGATCCGCCAAGCCTGTCTGAATGTGCTCAGCCTTCAATTCCTGATTGAGTCCAGTCACCAATTCCACCGCTTCGTCGCGATCGAGATGAAAACGCTCGAACGGTTCCGAGTCTTTAATGATCGACTGCATCTCGGCTTCGATCCGAGGAAAGTCTTCCTCGCTGATCGGAGTCTCCAAGTCGAAATCGTAGTAGAAGCCGTTGCCTGTGGTCGGCCCGAATGCCAAACCGACTCCGTCGAACAATCTCATCACTGCCCGTGCCATCACATGAGCACAGGAATGTCGCAGGACGCCGACAGCTTCTGAGTCCCGAGTCGTCAACAATTTCAGCGGAATCGGATCTGCGTCGCTGACTTCGGTTAAGGGTCGGTTCGCATCAACAATGACACCGTCAATTTCGGCAGCAACTGTTGCGTTCGCGAGGCGTTCGCCAATCCCGCGAGCGACATCCAGAGCTGAAGAACCGTCTGCGATGTCTTGAATTGTCCCGTCGGGAAGCTGAATTCTTGGCATGGATCATTTCCATGTTGAGAAGCCGCTTGAAGCGACTTCGTCGTTCTCAAATCAAAATGGCCACCGATACGAGGGGTGGCGGAAAGCACTTTGATTCTGTGTGCGCGTTCTAGGGAAGTGTCGCGACCTCGTCAACCGGGAGCAATTGACTGAACCCCAGATTCCGCGCAGCCCCCGCCCATCGGCCAATTTCACGGATTCTCAGGACTCTGCTCAGAAGTCACCTCTCACTGAATCCAAAATTGGCTCGGGCGAATGGACCAACCGCTCTGACTTGAGGAAATGACTTTGTCATTCCTCGAATGATCAAACCATTGCAGAAACCACTCGCCCGACCAGACGATGTTCGACACGGAGATTACTTCTTCGATTCCGCATGTTGCGCAGCACTGCGACCTCGGGCAGCTTCGACTTCCTGGCTCTGTCCCCAAAGATAGAAAACGAAGCCGAGCACGATGCCAGCGATCGTGGCAGACAGAACCGCTGCAGCACTTGTCGTGAACGTCGAATTCTCAGCAGCTGCTTGCGTCGTCAATACGAGTCCAATCACGCTGATCGCCAAACCCAACGCATCGGCCAGAATTTCTTTCAGGCTGAAGCCCATGTGAGCCAGAACGACAAGTTTGCCAAGGACAAGTTGCAGCGCGAAGGAAACGACTCCGGTCGCCATCAGAGCGAAGGCCAGCCAGTGAAATGCTGGAAACGAGAGTGCTTCAGCAACTGCGTAGATTGGCTTGAGAACGCCCGCTGAGAACTCCTTCGCTCGTTCATCTTCGTCAATTTTTTCAGACAGTTCGGCAACTGTTTCTTTCGCTCGATCGAGAGTCTTATCAACGAATTCGTCTTTTGCCGGTTCAACAGGTTGCTCTCCGGGAACGGATTCCGTTGTCGGTGCTTCATCTGGAGTCGTTTCGGCGGAGTCCGTTCCTGCAGGCAACACTTCATCTTGAGCGGACACCATGGTCGCTGTCAGTACACTTAAAGCGATCGCCGCTACGAACATCGTCTGAATTCTCATTACAATACCCTTCCCAGATGAAATAAAGTCCCTGTGACATGAAACGGAAATCGAACGGACGCCAATACTGGCAGTTCTTCACGTATCATTCGTGAGATTCAAGCAAATATTGTGCGAAATGGCGGGGAAGCTGACCGACTCTGCCCAATTCGTTTCCGTCGATCTTTCATGCTTCCTCCGTAATCCGTCGTTCAACCTCACCCGTGACAAGAAATCCCGATGTCTTCCGAATCCATATCTTCTCATCATCCCTCGGTCACGACAATCGTCGGCTTGGGAGGGAATCTCGGGAATGTCGCGGAAACCTTCGACCTCGCTTTGAAACATCTCGATGAGCATCGCGAAGTCAGTCTCGTCCAAACGAGCCCTCTCTACACGACGACTCCCGTCGGATCGAATGCGGGATCGGGATACGTCAACGCAGCGGCCACGATCGAGACGACACTCGCACCGGAAGAATTTCTGAGCGTCCTGCAAGAGACCGAGACGCTTTGCCACCGCAAAAGAGATGTTCGCTGGGGGCCACGCACTCTTGACCTCGATCTGATCGCGTACGGGGATCAATGTATCTCGACGGAACGTCTCATCGTTCCCCATCCAGCCTGTTTTTACCGACGGTTCGTTCTCGATCCCGTCATCGACATCGCTCCCGACTGGCGACATCCCATCATCGGCCTGACTGCTCGAGAACTTCATCTCAGACTGAAACCTCGACCTCTGAAAATCGGAATATCGTGCGACCCCGCCGTCATCGAATCACTCGATCAGTTCATCGACGACGAAGTCGTCGAACTCGTCGCTGCGGATGATCCAAACGCAGTAGTCATACTGGCGAGTGCTGAGTACTGGGTCGACTCACAGACAACGGTCTTGATCGAAACGGAAACCGAAGGAGAGAAGCAGATTGCCAAAATCCTCGAACAGGTCGGTCACGACGAAAGAGAGAGTCGAATCGGGCAGCAGGTTCACTTCATTCTTCAAATCCTCGTCGCCGTCACGGATTCACCGACGAAGATTCCTTGATGCCCCTACTCTAAAGTCGTGAGATTAGGGGGGACTCTTGCAAGGCTGAACAGGAAATTGGAAGATAATTTCGGAGCGGAAACCGTCTTCGGTAGAGACGCTCCGGGAAGAGTGACGGAACGCTGCAAATCAAGACTCCAATGTACGAAAGGACTTCGTGATGTCATTGCCTCGTCAACTGAACCTGAACGGGCTGGTTCTTGCAATCTGTGCGATGGGTATCGCCGTCGGTTGGACATATGCCCAGCGGGCTGGCGGAAGTGTTTCACCTGAGAACCTCCTTCCATACCAATCGATCATCTTCGCCCGCTCGAACGGGTCAGCACTCACGAGCGAAAGTTTCAAGCAAACCGCTTGTTACAAAGCGTTCTTCGAATCCGGTCTGATGAACAAGATCGAAGAAGCGTTTGATTCCCTGCCCGGGAGCATCCCCAACGAAGAGCAAATCGACGAGGCCATTGCTCACATTGAAGAGAACGGCTTCTCACTCGGAATCACGGTTGGGCCGACAATGCAACCCTGGGGAGTTGTCGTGGTTCACGACTGGGCAGAAGGAGCTTCCATTCTCTCCCAGTTCATCGAAATGATCCCGGAGGCGGATCTCGATTTCCAGCAGGTCGAACAGCGTGGACGATCGATCACGATGGCCATGATTCCTGACACTCCTGTCGAACTGGGATGGTGGGAAGAACAGGGACACCTGATGTTCGCTATCGGCCTTGATGCGATTCGATCGGCAATTGCCGTCGCTGACGGCGAACAGCCAAACATTCTGGAAAATCCGCTCTACGAGAAATACGTCACGTCCGACCAGGACTTTACTAGTACATCACTTGGCTGGTTCGACTTCGAACCTCTTCGTGAGATGTTCGGTCGCATGCCAATTCCATTGCCAAATCAGCAACTGACCATCAATGAAATTCTCGAAATCCTCGGGCTCGACAACTTCGACCACGCGGTCGCCAACAGCGGCTACAAAGGTGAAGCAATGTGGAGTGAACAGCATGTCGAGATTTCTGGAGAACCATCAGGGCTGATGAAGCTTCTGATGCAAAAGCCTTTCACGCTTCAAGACCTTCCACCGATTCCAGTCGGTCAAACCAGCCTGGTCGCTGCCAGCTTTGACCTCGCCGATGCCTACGACACCGCCTGGATGATGATCGACAAAGTTGCTGAGATCGCTCCTCCGGGGGAAATGGATTCCTTCTACGAGGACTATGCCGATCTTCAACAAGAACTCGGCTTCGAGATTCGAGATCTCCTGGCTGCCATCGGCAACATTCACTGTCTGTATTCAGACGCGAACCAAGGACTGTTCGGACTTGGCGGAGCAGTCCTGATGAGTGTCAACGATGCTCCACAGCTGCGAGAGAACCTGAAAAAGTTGGCCGACAGAGCAGCGATCGAATCTCGCGGAAAATTCTCGACCGTCGACGTCGAAAAACGCGGGCGAACGCTGACGATTCTCAGATTCCACGAAGCCCCTTTCCTGACACCATCGTTCTGCATTGAGGACGAATGGGTCGCGATCGGCCTTGTCCCGCAAGCTGTGGAATCGTTCCTGATGCGTCTCGATGGTGACCTTCCCAGCTGGTCTCCTTCCGCCGAACAAGCTTCCGCACTGGCCGAAGTTCCAACCGAAATCACATCACTCAGCATCATCGACCCGCGCGACACCTATCGGTTGATCATGGGCTTTGCTCCGATGCTTGTCGGTGTCGCGGAATTAGGGATTCGAGAGTCGGGAGCCTTCGACCCCGATTTTCAGCTCCCAATTTCGCCAGCAGATATTCCTCCCAGCGAGACGTTGCTCGAAGCTCTCTTCCCGAACGTGACCGTCACCACGGTTAACGAGACCGGCTGGCAGGGCTACGTCCGCGAATCCATGCCCGGAATCCCATTCCTTGGCGGCGGAAACGCAGGGACAACAGTGGCGACTTCTGCTGTGCTGGTGGCACTCCTCCTTCCAGCAGTTCAACAGGCCCGCGAAGCAGCCAGACGAACTCAGTCGAGGAACAATCTGAGACAGATTGGTCTGGGAATGCACAACTATCACGACACCCATGGCGGCTTCCCACAAGGGACCATTCCAAACGAAGATCTTAAAGTCGAAGAACGCCTCAGCTGGCTGGTTTCGATTCTGCCCTTCGTTGATCAATTTGGCCTGTACGATGACTTCGATCTCGAATCGAAATGGAACTCTGAAGAGAACGAATTCCTTGTCGACATCCCGATCCAAGTCTATGTGATGCCCGGTGAGGAAGGCTGGCAAGACGGCTACGGCACGACATCCTACGTCGGCATGGCGGGAGTCGGAGAAGATGGCCCCAATCTTCCGGTAAACAGCCCACGAGCTGGTATTTTCGCCTACAACCGACAGACTCGGATTCGTGACATTCACGACGGAACCTCAAACACGATCGCTGTCGGTGAAACGACTAAAGCGGAACCTTGGGCAGCGGGCGGCCAACCGACGATTCGCCCCTTGGACCGCCAGCCGTATATCAACGGAGGAAATGGATTCGGAAGCCACTTCAACGGCGGAGCCCAATTCCTCTTCGCAGACGGATCTGTGCGATTCATCAGCGAAAACATCGATCCTGATGTCATGGAAGCGCTCTCAACGATTCGCGGCGGCGAAGTCGTCGGCGATTTTTAGGACACGTCCTGAAACCGGTTTGACCCGACTGTACTCGCCGTGAAACAATTCGATTCGTAAATTTGAGGATCACTTCTCGATCGTTTTTCGATAAGGTTTTCGCAGACTCAGACGAGCAAACCGAACGACTTTTTCAATCACTTCCAAGGCTCTGACACCGTGTCAGAGCCTTGTTTTCACTCACGGAACTGAATCTGACCCCGATGAAATTTCACAGTAAGACGCTTCCCAACGGCCTGCAGATCATTGCTGAAATCAATCCCGATGCACAAAGCGCAGCGATTGGTTTTCTCGTCAAAACCGGGGCGCGAGATGAACAGATCGCAGACTCCGGCGTCAGCCATTTTCTGGAACACATGGCTTTCAAAGGTGATTCGCAGTATTCCGCCGAAGATGTCAATCGCATCTTTGACGAAGTCGGAGCAAGCTACAACGCGTCCACCAGCGAAGAACTGACCTTCTACTACGCTGCGATCCTGCCAGAGTACCTCGATCGCACATTTGATCTCCTCGCACGTCTCATGCGGCCCAGCCTGCGAGAAGAAGACTTCGATATGGAGAAGCAGGTTATCCTCGAAGAGATCGGGATGTACGAAGATCTTCCCGGATTCGCTGTCTATGATCAGTCGATGTCATCTCATTTTTCGGGACACCCGCTCGGACAAAGCATTCTCGGTTCCAGTGAGAGCATCACCAATCTCACTGTCGAGCAAATGCGAAACTATCACGAACAGCGATACGGAGCCGCCAATTTGATTCTGGCAGCGACCGGCAATCTCGACTGGACGCAATTTACAAGCCTCGTCGATCAGTACTGCCGGGACTGGCAATCGGGAACGCCCGGACGGACCGTTGTCGAAGCCAAGCCGGAAACGCAGGTCCAGTGGATTCCTAAACCCGGAATGAATCAAGAGCATGTCATGCAGATGTCCCCTGCCCCGCCGGCGGACAGCAACATGCGATTCGCTGCGGAGATCATCTCGACAATTGTCGGGGATGAGTCTTCAGGAAGACTGTACTGGGATCTGGTCGAAACCGGTTTGGCAGAGACAGCTGAACTCTCCTACAACGACTACGACGGAAGCGGAGCCTGGGCGATTTATCTCTGCTGTGAACCGGATCAGACTCGATCGAATCTCGACCGCATTCTCCAGACGATCACAGACATCAACGAGCACGGTCCAACTCCAGACGAACTCGAGCAGGCCCGCAACAAAGTCGCCTCCCGGATTGTTCTTTCGAGTGAACGTCCAATGGGACGACTGGTTTCCCTCGGCGGAAACTGGCTCTATCGGGGCGTCTACAGAAGTGTGACAGACGACCTGAAAGACATTCAGGAGCTCACGCTCGAAGACGTTCGGGAACTTCTCAACCGGTACCCAATCGGTCAAGTGACAACCGTTGGTCTCGGTCCCGTCGAGAGTTGATCGACCGACACGATTCACATGCGGTGGAATTTAGGCAATCCGAAACGACAGCGGATTAATGATCGCCGCGGGTGATTCGAACGACTTCTTCAAGAGTTGTCACTCCGTCGATCATTCGTTGATAGCCGGATTGCCGAAGCGTCAGCATTCCGTGCTTCAAGCCGTATTCGCGGACCACGCCCGCACTTGCCTGTTCGATGCAGAGTTGTTTGATCTTTGAGTCGTTCTTCAACAACTCATAAACTCCGCTTCGACCTGTGAACCCGATATCTCGACAGTCGCGGCACCCCACCGGTTCGTAGAGTGTTTCGATATCGGGTTTCGGGAAGTCTTCGGGCAACATGCTCGGATCGGGTTTCACCGGTCGTTTACAACGAGCACAGAGTTTACGAACAAGCCGCTGGGCCAGAATTCCTTCCACAGTACTCGCCACGAGATACGGTTCGACGCCCATATCGACGAGTCGAGTAAACGAACTTGGAGCATCATTCGTGTGCAGCGTGCTGAACACCAGGTGACCCGTCAGAGAGGCTTGAATCGCACTGGTGGCAGTTTCACCGTCTCGAATTTCCCCGATCAGCACCACATCAGGGTCGTGTCGCAAAATACTTCGCAGCCCGGCGGCAAAAGTTAAGCCGATCTTGCTATGCACCTGAATCTGGCTGATCCCCGGGAGCTGATATTCAACCGGGTCTTCAACTGTAATGATCTTCGTGCTGGGACTTTTGATCTCATTCAACGCACTGTAGAGCGTCGTCGTTTTTCCGCTTCCCGTTGGCCCGGTCACCAGAATAATCCCGTGCGGGAGCGAAATCAGTTCATGAAACTGATTGTAAACGTTCTCGGGCATCCCCACGCCACGCAGATTGAAGACCATGCGTTCCTTATCAAGCAAACGCAAGACCACGCCTTCACCGTGGAGCATCGGAATGATCGAAACACGAACGTCGATTTCACGGCCTTGGACCCGGACGTTGATTCGACCGTCCTGAGGGAGCCGCTTCTCTGCGATGTTCAGCCGCGACATGATTTTCAGACGCGTCACGATCGCCGATGCGAAGTGATTAATCTCTGGCGGAACAGGCTCGATTCGCAACATGCCGTCGACGCGAAAGCGGATCGTGAGCCCGCCTTCATGCGGTTCGAGATGGACATCACTCGCCCTCTGCTCCAAAGCTTCAATGAGCAATTCGTTCACGAGCCGAATGACCGAAGGAGCTTGTGCGGATTCCGCCAACTCCCCCATGCCTTCGGGAATCTCGTCGAGGAGATCCACCTCAGACTCGTTTCGTTGCGCGACCATCTGATTGATGGTGTCTCCGCCCACTCCGAGGTTGCGCTTGATCAACTCCAGAATTTCATCGCGACACGCCAGCACAGGTTCAATCCGGCACCGGCCCAGAGCGCTCAACTCGTCGATTGATTCCAGATTGAACGGATCACTGACGGCGACTTGAACATGCCCATTCTCGCGAGCCAGCGGCATCGCCTCATGACGAAAGATTGCTGTGGTCGGGAAGGAATTTAGAAGATCCCGGTCGACTGCGTACTCTTTCAAGTCCATGAACTCCATCCCGAGCTGATCGGCAAGGAGCTGCAGCGTTTCGTCTTCGCGGATGATCCCCATTTCGATCAGAACGCGATCGACCCGCCGTTTGGCGTCGTGGTCGTGCGCCATCTGCAGTTGCTGGTCCGTAACGAGACCTTGATCGACAAGTAGAGATCCGATGTTCATAGTGATTATCGTCGGGCAAACCGGGACGGGGGTCAAGAGGCACAATGATCAGTGGCATCGGCGGCACGAGGATTTCATGCTTCACGCCTCGCCAGTTGTTCGTCTTACCCTCCGTGTCAGAAATAAGTTTCCAGCGATTATCGCCCTCCGCGACCTCCGCTAGGTCGTCCACCCCGGCCAGAGTCTCCACCGCGATCACCACCGCCGCCACCGAAGAATGACGGACGGCCGCTGCTGCCACCACCAAACGAAGGACGTCCTCCACCGAACGGGGAACCACCGCCTCGTGATTCCATGAATGCTCGAATTCGATCTCGCTGTTCCTGCGTTGGTCCTGAGTCCGAAGATCCTGAGTTGGAACTCGAATCTGAACTGGAAGGTCTTCGCGATCCGGTGCTGCTCACATTTACGCGAGGCATGAGCGTTCCGAGAGCCGTTTGAACGACTGCCGAACTTGTATTCTGGAGTGGAACAACGCGAACCGTGCGGTTTGCCACGCGGGCCGATTCATCGATCGACTCGACGAGTGTTTTGACTTCCTGGAAGAGTGATTCATCCGCCCAGACAGCCAATTGATTAGTGTTCGTGTCAACACTGACAGCCATTTCTGGGACAGCTTCTTCTGCGTCTCGAGAGTCGCCACGACCTCCACCACTTCGTCCTCCACCGCCCATCATGGCAGCGAACGGATTGTTTCCGCCTCCCTGCTGTCGAGGTGGATCGATGTAGACCTTGTAGACGTCTTTCACAATCGTCATGACTTCCTGAGCATCAGCGTGTTCAACGGGGATCAGACGTGTGAGTTTATCCCGCATGCTGTCGGGCCATTCTGTTGCATCGAGGACCTGAAGCATCTCTTCAACTTCACGCACCTGTCCAGAAGGTCCAGACACAAACAACGCGTTCAGCCGAACATCGGGAATGATTCTGAGAGTCTGTCCCGCACTGGCGATGGAGCTCAGCCCGGTCATGTTCGCCAGACCTCCCCCAAGCGCGGAAACACTGTCCGTGATTCCGCCGAGCATGCCGGACGATGAGTACGAAGCACTGACACTGCTATAGGGCAGCAGTTCTTCGAGCATCATCGCAGTCTCAGTCGCGTCTGCTGACTGCAATGTGAAAACAGTCCAGGTTGTCCGAGGCGGAATGGCATTGATTGTCGATTCAAGCAAATCTTCAAGTTCATCGAGTGCTTCTGGATCGGAAGAATAGAGCAACAACTGATCACCGCTCACAGTGACGTTTACGTCAGCTGGCGGACGTGTGTTTGCCATTTCGGGACGCTGTGACGGAGTTTGAGGAGGAAATTGTTGAGCTGGTGATTCATTCGAACCAACGCCTGCGCTGCTCGGAGTTTCCTCACTTGATGATCCCGTGCTTGGGTTCGATCGATCCTCTTCCAGGTCTTGGGTCTCTTCATCGAGAGCATCGAGATAGCTGTCAAACAGGTCCAACAGCTCTTCGTCATACTGCTCCGATGCGTTCTGCTCAGCGGAACCTTCCGGAAGCTGCGCGACAATCAAATCTGACGACTCAGTCGTCGAAGGTTGTATTTCTTCGGGCTTCACTGGTTCTGTAAGTCGAACAGAATCCCGAGACTCTTCCTGATCGCGTGGTGAGGGTTGGCGAGCAGACGGAATGTCGTCTTGTCGTGATTCGCGAATCGGTTGTGCTTCGGAAGGAGTTCGAATGTCTCGAATCGATCGCTGCTGTGGATTGACGACACGAATTCTCGAATCTGTTCGTCGGTTCCACATCTGTTCGATCAACGGCAGAATCTCTTGTGGATCACGTCCGCTGAGAGAATAGGTTCGCACACGGTCGGTGCTTGAACGTTCTCGCGTGCCGGTTCCGTCTTCGCCAAGTTGCACAAGCAGATTCTTGACCTGCATCATCTGGTCCTGATCGCCACGAATCATCAGTTGACGACCGTAGACATCCGGCTCAATTGTCGGAGCGAATTCTCCATCTTTCAGGAACATTGCCCGAAGCGTTGCGGCAGCGGTCAGTGGGTCCATCTTGACGAGTGGATAGACAACCATTTGCTGCGAAGCGACACCGGTTCCGTCCATCTGGCGGATCAAGTTTTCGACCTGCTGATGTTGTTCCGGAGTGGCGACGATATGGATCTTGTCATTTCGTCCATCTTCGTTGACGACAACTCCGGGCACGAGCACATCAAGAGTCTTGACAACCTCTTGCGAATTGGCATTGTCGACGGTGTAAACTCGCAGGAATGGCTTGTTGCTCTCAAAGGAGAACTTGCTCGGATCTGCTGCATTATCGATCGTCCTCAGTGCTTCGTCGATCATCTGATGCTGACGGACAGTGGCGGTAATCATCAAAAGGTTTTGACGACCGTCGACTGCAATCGTAATCGGCCCATCTGTAGCGGGTCGCTGGGAACTGCTCCGTGAGCGTCCCTCGCTGATGTTCGTCACTCCCGTTGACAATCCCAAGACTCCTCTCAACAGCTGATCCGCTTCGGACGCAGCGATGTTGGTGATCTGATAGGACTTGAACGACATCGCATCCGGTCCGCCAGTTGCTGTGACGTCGTCCAGCATTTTGCGAATCCGAATCAGGTTGCTTCCGATGTCAGTAACGAGAACCGAATTCGTACTGGGGAGACCAACGACGGAACCCTGAGGCCCTTTGATCTCGTTGACTTCGGCAGCGATTTGATTGACATCGACACCTTCAAGCCGGAACAGAACTGTCAGCAGTTCGTTACGTCCTCGAGTGTCGAGTTCCTCAGGTGCCACGTTTGGAATCAGGTTGGGAGGAATCGTCCCATCGATATTTAAACAGACGAGGAAGTCGTCGCGGTAGACGAGAACATAACCCTTCGGCAAAAGGTATCCATTGAGAACATCGAGAGCTTCACGAGGAGTGTATTGCCCCTGATCGAAGTAATTGAACGTTCCGGGAGGAACGTCCATCAGGTCGAGAGATAACCCGGATTCCTGAGCGAACAGCTTGAGAACATCGACCCATGGAGCGTAGCGGAAGTTGAAGGAGAGGCGTGTTTCGCCTTGTCCTTCGCTCGAAGGTGAAGCTTCTGACGATGGAGACGCTTCCTCAGCACTGCCCCCTCCGAAAGATGCGACAGCGACAGCCCCTTCCGGTGCTTCTTCGATAATCGCTGGTCGTGATCGATACTGTGGAGTTTGAGGAGCCCCTCGCGAGAATGAAGGTCGACCGCCGCCTGCATCAGTCGGAGGAGGACCGAGTTTTTGTTCCCACTGCTTCTTCTGTTGATCGGTCAGAAGGTTCTGGACTTTCGATTCGAAGTCTTTCTGGAGTTTCTCACGATCTTCAGGAGACGCATTGAACCCAAGCTCGCGACGAGCGTCACGGTACTCGTCATTGAGTTGTTCCATCTGTTCTTTTTGAGCATCGGTGAAGTTGAGATCAGCTTGCACGTCATCCCGGCCGAGAGCTTGTGTTCCTTCGCGGTGCAGAACAATCTGATTCAATCGACTGATCTGATCCTCAGAGAGGACCTTTTTCATCTGCTCCTGTTGCTCTTCGCGGGCAGCTTCCATGGCTTGACGCATTTCGTCGCGAATTTTGTTGCGTTCATCTTCGGATTCTGCGTTTTGCATTCTTCCGAAGAGTTCGCCGAACTGCTCGCGGCCGCCACCGGACTCGGAAATTTCTTGAAGCTGTTGCAGCTGTTCGTCGGTCAGATTGATCTCAGCACGAGTCGCTTCGTTCTGAATTTCTCCGAAAACGCCTCCACGTCCCCCGGGACCACCACGTCCGGTTCGTCCACCGCCGGGACCTCCGAATCCGCCGCGACCGCCGCCAGGGCCTCCAAATCCACCACGACCACCGCCATCTGGGGCGCCAAAACCGCCACGATCACCACGTTCGCCTCGATCCCCACGACGGGACCCGTTTTCGTCCCGTCGATCACCATCATCCTGGGCGAGAACGTACTTGTCGACCTCAGCCACAAGCGAAAACGCGAGGACAAACATGACGAAGATTTTCGGGACGGAACTCATCAGACGCTCCAGATCGGGTCACTGAGCGAAGCAGATTGCTTCACTGAATCAATGACGCGAATATCTACTGAAAAATTTGGAAACTTCGAGAAAACCCTTCACTCCTTGAACGTGGATCTTCGTAAACACAATCATCTGAAACGGTTGTGTCCAACTTTTGCAGGCAACTGTGATCTCATCTCGTTCAATTTATATCAAAACGCCGCCGCTTCGCCCCATCCTGCTTTGTCGCATCCATCCAACGTTTGAAATCAGTTCTGGCTTGAGATGAACGCCAGCGACCGAATTCCAGGTTGAAAATCCTTCTATAGGAGTTTTGCTTGTTCACCGGACTACAAAGTTTCACCAGAGTTCTGAGAGTCATGCGGTCCGATTAAACATTTGCGGTGTTTCAATTGTTATGGTGAAATCCCTTCACCGAGTCTTTCAACCCCGTAGTTTCCATTTCGGACCGTGAACGATGCCGAAAACTCACAAATTACAGAAGTTCGGGATATTCCTGTTCTTAGGCTGCCTCGTCTCGATGTCGACCGAAGCACTCGCGCAACGCGGTGGCTCTCCCGACGGGATGTTCAGCCGACTGGACAGCAACGGGGATGGTCGAATCGATCAATCGGAAATCGGCCGATTGCCCGCTCCCTTTCGAGAACGCATGGAAAGCAGCGGTCTCGACTTCCGTCGGGGAGTTGACCAACAAAGCCTCATGAGAAGCTTCGAACAAGCTCGATCGTCTCGTGGAGACTCCGGCGGTGAGCGAGGCTTCGGAGGCGGCGATCGCAGTTTTGGCGGAGGTGATCGGGGTGGAGACCGAGGCAGTTTCAGAGGTCCTCCCCCAGGGTTTGGTGGAGACCGTGGCGGATTCCGTGGTCCACCTCCCGGAAGTGACCGAGGTGGCAGCGATTCCGACCGCGCCCGATACGAAGAATTCCAACGCCGTCGCGAAGAATACGAACGACGTCGACGGGAGAGCGAAGGCAGCAATGATCGAAGCCGAGATGACGACAGACGCCGTGAGGATGATCGCCGTCGTGATGACGATCGGCGCAGAGAGGATGACCGAAGTCGCGACGATGACCGTCGGGATTCACGAAGCCGAACCAGTTTCTCGATGCGGCCAAAGGAACGCGTGACGGTCGACCTTCCATCGAGCTTCACCGACGGAGACCTCGATCAGGACGGGCAGATTGGGCTCTACGAATGGAAGCAGTGGAAACGAGACGCGCTCTCGGAGTTCAACGCGTACGATCACAATCGAGACGGCTTTTTGACCCCGAAAGAACTTCAACGAGGTCCTGCTGATGTTGAGCAGATTCAAGTCATGACCCTCGCTGCGACTCAACAACGTCCAACCACAACAACATCTTCAGACTCTGCCGCAGCGACACCGCAAGCAAACACACAGCCCGTCTCGACACCAGTTCCTGATGTCGACATGGAGAGCGTGGAAGCTCGACGCGGCGCGAACACATTCCGACTGTTAGACCAGAATCGAAACGGGATGATTGATGCGGAAGAATGGGAGCGATCCAGCAAGCTGAAACCGCTATTCATCCAAGCAGGTATTGACATTAATCAACCCTTGGAACGAGAGTCATTCATCGCCTACTTCGTTCAAGTGAATGCCACATAAGCGGTTTTCCAGAACGACTTCGAAACGCATCCACTCAATATTCAACTTCAAGGGCTCGCCCATCCACCTGGCCGTTTGACTGAAGATCCCCCCACACGTCATCTTGGTGACGTGGTTGTCTTCGCCAACATGGCCGGATGGGTCGGGCGATTTTTGTCTCTCTGTTTCCGGATTTGTCTCCTGCCATGCCAGAATTTCAATACACCGCGAGAGAAATGTCGGGCCAGCAAGTCGACGGAATTCTGACTGCAGCCACAGAGAAAGAAGCGCTGGCTTCACTCGTCTCCCAGCAACTCTTCCCCATTCGCGTCGGGCTGGCAGATTCGAGTAAGAAAGCTGCCAAGCAAGTTGGAAGACGAGTCCCTCCGAAATACCTTTCGATCTTTTATTCACAGCTCGCGGACCTTTTGAAATCAGGTGTTCCGCTGTTGCGATCGCTGGAATTGCTCTCCAAACAATCGACGCACCCGGCATTGAAAGTTGTGCTTGCTGACGTGCGAGACAATGTTGCAGAGGGAAATCGACTGTACGACTCAATGAAAGCCCATCCCAAGGCATTTTCCCCACTGATGGTCAGTATGGTTCGCGCTGGCGAAGAGGGGGGTTTTCTCGAAGACGTCCTCAAGCGAATTGCTGCATTCACAGATCATCAGGAAGAACTCAAAGGCCGGGTCATTGGTGCGATGGTTTACCCGATCTTCCTGCTCGGCGTGGGTGGCATGGTCGTCACCGTCATGATGGTTTGGCTCGTTCCAAAGTTCGAACCGATTTTCGAGAACATGGCTCAGCGAGGTGAACTCCCCTGGGCAACAACTACTCTGCTTGCGATCAGTAGCTGGACTCAAAAGTACTGGGTGATTGCATTAATCGGCTTAGTTGTCGGAGGAATTCTCTTAGGGCAATGGCTCAAATCAGAGAACGGTCGGCGACAAGTCGATCAGTTTCGGCTGAAAGCGATTGGCTTGGGTGGAATCGTGCGAAGTTTGGCAATCGCCCGTTTTTGTCGCGTCCTTGGAACGCTGCTTCATAACGGAGTTCCCGTCCTGACATCGATGAATATTTCGAAGGACGCCACCGGAAATGTCATTCTGAGCGAAGCGATTGAATCCGCAGCCGACAACATTTCCGAGGGAAAATCGCTCGCTCGACCATTGGGGGCCAGTGGTCATTTCCCCGAACAGATCGTCGAGATGATTGCGGTCGGTGAAGAAGCCAACAACCTCGAGAATGTTCTCATCGACATTTCTGACAACCTTGAACGACAGACCGGGCGTCAGATTGAGATGCTGGTTCGACTCCTGGAACCGGTACTTCTGCTATTTCTGGCTGTGATCGTGCTTTTTGTCGTTGTCGCCCTATTGTTACCGATCCTTCAGAGCTCCAGCATTGTTTAAATCTGAGGTTCTTCGTTTTTCGAACTTTATTCGGCTGAAATTCAACGAAGAGCTGACCGTGTGACTTTTCACTGGAACCGTTCAGATCAAGTCAGCGTCGAAAAACGAGAGACTTCGGAAAACGAAAAAACGAGCCCCAGGAACCATTCGAGCCATCAATTTGAACCCAAAACCGCATACAATTCAGTGAGAGTTGATATCTCACCACAACAGCGTTCAAGCTCCAGCAGGATGCCAACAGATTCGTTGATCGTAAGCTTGAGCGAAGAAAGAAGATAACGTACCGAGAGCCTTGGGCCCCCGCGAACAAACGGACCGGGAAAAGCATCCTGCTCTCACCCCTTAAGCCCCACAAACATTAAATAATACCTTCGGCACTTGGTCCTGGATTGAGTGTCTCTTGTGATCATCCTGGAGGATTCCCCCATGCGTACCCACATCAAAAAAACACTCCTGAAGTCTCGTCAGCGTCGCTCCGGTTTTACGCTGCTCGAAGTTCTCATCGTGCTGGCGATCATTGGCGTGATCGCAGCGATGGCTGTTCCTCAGTTGCTTGGACAAGCCAACGTCGCCAACGAACGACAAACCCGGTCGGCAATCCTCAATCTGGAACAGGCTTCTGACCTTTACGCCGTGAACAATGGATTCGAGCCACCTACCGGTGGACAGGATGCCATTCAGATGATGATGACCAAAGATCAAGAGTCGGGAGCTGCTGCAGTCCTCGACAAACTTCCAGTCGATGCCTGGGGAGAACCGCTGTACTACGAATACCCCAACACCAAAGCAGAAACTGACCGCCCCGCAATCTGGTCGGCAGGCAAGAACCGTCAGAACGAAAACGGTTCCGGCGACGACATCAACAACTGGGATGAAATTGCTCGATGATTTGTTCGCTCAGGAAATCCATCTCTGCCCAAGCAAGATCGCAACATGAGGCCCCACGGTCAGCGTTCACACTTCTGGAACTGACTCTGGTACTCGTTGTGATCGTTGCACTCGCGGGGATGGCCTGGCCGCGAATCACGAGTTTCCTGCAAAGCGAGAGCTTGCTCGGCAACGTCGAGCAAGTTCGCCAAATGCTCGATCATGCTCGGGTCCAAGCTGTCGAAGACGGGATCACTTACCAGTTCCGGTTCGAACCGAACGGACGCAAATTCGTCCTGCTGCCTTACGATCTGCAAGTCAGCGAACAGCAATCCGGTACGTCATCCACCAGCACAGCACAATTATCTTCTACGGGCAGCCAGAATCGTCTTCCCAAGGTTCACGAACTCTCAGAGGACTGTTCGTTCTACCTGGAGAACTCTCTGAGCACAGGTGAAGTCACGCTGACGGAACGACTTCCTGACCCTTGGCTTGAGATGCTGGCCGATGGGGTGATTCATCGGGATGTCTCTTGGGCTCCTCCGATCATTTATTCACCAGATGGATCTGCAACGGATGGCAGCGTGACGATCATCGATGAAGATCGTCGCGTCATCACACTCTCAGTGAGAGGGCTTACCGGAACTGTTGTGACGTCTCGCCTCGCTGTCCTTCCGGAGACCTATGGTGCGATGCGTTAACTCGACATTCCTGAAACGAAATTCGCTCCGCGAACACAAGATCGCTTTGCTGCGTTCCGGAATTTCTCTGTTCGAGGTCGTTCTCGCACTCGCCATTTTTCTGGGTGCGACGGCGGTCATCACTCAGATCCTGAAGAATGGCAGCACCGCCGCGATTCGATCTCAACTTGTCTCCGAGGCAGTTCTTCGCTGCGAACGACGGCTAAACGAAGTCGCCTCCGGTGTTTTGCCAGCCCAGTCCGTCCAAGGTTCTCCGTTCGATGATGACCCTGACTGGTCCTGGACATTGAACGTCACCGAAACAGGGATCCCCTATCTGCTCGAACTCGAGATGATCGTCGAGCAAACCAATTCGCAGGGAGATATCGCTGCCTCCTATCGACTGAACCGGCTCTTGCGCGATCCACTCGTCTTTGAAGAAGCTGCGCTTGCTTCAGAGGAGGAATTATGAAACTCCTCCGACAATCAGTGCACAACGAATCACCTCGCGCTGGTTTCTCTCTGATCGAAGTGCTCATCGCACTGGCTCTCACGGTGTTGCTGCTCAGTGCAGTCTACTCCGCAGTCGGCCTGCATCTTCGGTTTCAGGTCGCGGGACGAGATCAGATTCATCGAGCCCAACTCATCCGAGCTCTTGTTCGAAAATTTGACAGCGACATTTCTGCCCTGGCGTTCACCATCGAAGAGGAAGAAACCGCTTCGACAGATACAGACGCATCGACATCGGAAGAATCAACCACCGACACCACGCTTGATTCGCTCAGCTCAGAATCGATCCCTCTTCCGTTCGGATTAGTTGGCACCTCTGAATATGTTCATTTATGCGTCAGCAAACCGATCCGAGAACTGACTTACGAGAGCCTTGCAACGGGAGTCACCGAGACTGGCAGAACGACCGATCTCGCGACAGTTACCTGGGGAACTGGTCCGATCGATCCCGCATTCCTGATCGATCCAACGCAGCCCGCACATCGCAATGAGGCGAATGACGCTCTCGAGCGCCGTCCACTGACTGGACTCGGACGACGCGTTCTGGATTTTTATGCATTTGATTCCGCGACAGACACTCTCACGGAATACGACATCCTCGCTCCCGAAATTACGGAAGTTCAATTCAGCTACTTCGACGGAATCGCCTGGGTCGACTCATGGGACAGCCGCACGCTGGGCTCTCTCCCTCGCGCCATTCTCGTCACCTACGGACTCTGGCAGACCCCAACAACAAGTTCGTCCTCCGGCCGCTCTTCTCAAGCAGAAGGGTCCGTCTTCCCGGTGGAACACCTGTTCCATATTCCCATGTCCATTCCGATCCTCGAATAGAGAACTAACAACGAAGCACTGCGAATTTCACTTCGCCAAACAGCAACACATTCAGAAACAAAATGATGAAAACACTCCACCAATTTGATCAGCGAGCCACGAATCGCGATGGAAGTGCGCTCATCGTTGTTCTGGTGGTCATCGTGATGCTCAGTTTGGGTGCGTACACGTTCTCTGAGTTAATGATCACGGAGTATCAGGCGGCCGACACTTACGGGCGGCAGGTGCGAGCTCAACTCTGGGCTGAATCCGGCGTCGAGTATGTCACAACGCTCCTCACTCCTGATGGCGGCGGCTTCGACAACAACCTGTATGACAACGCTGGGCTGTTCCATTTGGCGATGGACTCTGACGGTGGATTCGCCATCGTCGCGCCGCTGGAAAACTACAACTCCACAGCCGCAACCGGTCAGACAACAAGCTCGGGTCTTCGCTTCGGACTTGTGGATGAATGTGCCAAGTTGAACGTCAACGTTCTGGCAAAATTTGATCCGGAATCGGGCTTCGGTCGGGATCTGTTGCTCGGGCTTCCCAACATGACAGAGGATGTCGCCGACGCCATTCTCGACTGGATCGACGAAGACGACGAACCGCGTGAATTCGGTGCGGAATCCGACAGCTATACGCTCGTCATTCCTCGAAATGGTCCCATCAATTCGCTCGAAGAGTTACTTCTCGTGGTTGGTGTCGATCCGTTCTTGATGTATGGAGAAGATGGGAATCGAAACGGCGTTCTTGACCCGAATGAGGACGATGCCGACCAATCACTTCCTTACGACAATGCGGATGGAGTTCTCGATCTCGGTTGGTCCGCACATCTCACGGTCTCGAGCAAGGAAGGCAACTTTCGACACGCTTACGATCGCTTTGGTGAAGAACGCTTAAACGTCAACGAACCTCTTCTGACCGATCTCTACGATCTGCTTGAAGAGGAATACGGAACAGATATCGCAACGTTCATCACAGCTTATCGCCTCAAAGGACCTGCGTCGGCCTCAACACTCGAAGGAGAGCTGGACGACCTCGTGATGGAAGCAGTCGTTCCAGATGAAAACCCACTCATCGGATTCGGTGACTCGGAGTCGACGGGCGATCTTGCCACGGACCAGGCACTCGCTGATGCTGCCGAAGGAGTCGCGGATGCCCTCTTCTCTGGGGATGGCGGAGCTGTCACTCGGGGAGGAATGGATCTCTCCGAAGGTGCGAGTACTGAAATCAAATCTCTCTTCGAGTTAATCGATGCAGAAGTTGTTGTCGAAATCGAAGGCCAGGAGACAACTCTAAACAGCCCCTGGACGAGTGATCCCGGGTTATTACAGGAATCACTCCCGGAATTGATGGACTCGCTGACAGTCACAACTCAAAGCGAAATCATCGGTCGACTGAACATCAATCAAGCACGCCCGGAAGTTCTCATGGGAATTCCCGGCATTCCAGCAGATCTTCCCGGATTGATCGTCGCCACGAGAGAACGGCTCGCCAACGATTCCAGTCAGCTCGCCACCTCCGGTTGGTTGTTGACCCAAGGACTCGTCGACCTCGAAATGATGCGAATGCTCGACGGATTCATCACGACGCGCGGTGATGTCATGAGTATGCAAGTCATCGGTTACGCCGATCGTGGCGGTCCAGTCACACGGATTGAAGCGGTCGTCGATGCCACCCAGGAAATCCCTCAAGTGATCTCACAACGTGTCCTGACCGAACTGGGGCCAGGATACCGAAGAGACCAATTGCCGGCGTTCGGGCAGGATGCCAGTCCGTAGCGACATTACAGACTTTCCAGAGAACACTTACGGAGATTGACGCTCCTCAAACGGAGTCGAACAATTTCCGCTACCAACTGTTTTCATTGCCATCTGATTGCCAGACGTCAATTTGAGACCGAATTCCATGTCCACAAAACTAATCGTCGAATGGTCCCGCCATGCAGCAAGGTTTCTGCAGGCCGATACATCGGGACGTGTCTCTCACGTCGCGAAGTTTACGCATGACCAACTCAACGACATGACGACACCGGCGGACGAAATCGCCGAAGCACTGGCCTCCTGGATGAAGAGTTCCGGAGTCACCGCCGGACCGGCGATTCTGCTGCTGCCACGTGAATCTGTTGTGGCTCGTCTACTACAGCTGCCACAAGCTCCGCCGGAGGAAATTCCCGATCTGGTGCGATTTCAGGCAGCTGCCAAGTCAGCCATGCCGATCGACGATCTCGCTTTCGACTACCTGCCAGTCCACGGAGATTCGAATCACGACAGTCATGCTGTCTTGACGATCTCTTCCGAAAAGCGACAGCTCACGAGAATTCAGAACATTCTCCGAGCAATCGGAATCGACGTTGAACGAGTGACCGTTTCTCCACTGGCGATTGCGAATGTGGTCGATCGATTTTCGAATGCCAGCCTTGGCAGCGATGAGCCAGAAATGGTCATCTACCAGCGAGGTCTTGATCTTGAAATCTCGATCTTCGATCGACGTTCTCTCGTCTTCAGTCACAGCATCAGTCTGCCTGACACAGATCATCTGAAGCCACTTGAAAGTGCGCTGACGCGTTCGATTGTCGCACTCAACCAGACTCATCCGAACGTCTCCATCGATCGATGTTTTCTCGTCGGCAGCCACACTGACGACTCCATTCGCACATTCCTCGAACAACGTTTTCGCGGGAACGTGCAGCACGTTTCAATCGACGAAGCACACAGCCGAAGCCATGACGTTACCGGATTCGAACCGCTCATCGGAGCAGCCATTCCTCCGCCGGAACAGGATCTGTCGGTCGACTTGATTCATCCTCGAAAGAGAATCGAGAAACCCGACCGAAGCCGGCTCTACTGGACTGTCGGAGGAGTGCTGGCAGCTTCAGCCATGCTGTTGGGATACTTCGTGTTTCGCTCGCAGAAACTCAATCTCGAAGCAAGCATCGCAGAGATTGATTCGAAGATCTTCCAGATCAACAAGGTTCTTGACGCTGGCAAGCCGACGATTAACGCCTTCAAAAATGTCGACCTGTGGCAGCTTGGAGATGCTCCTCCAATCGACACCTGGAATGATTTGCGCAATTCGTTTCCCGGGACGGACCGAATCTACTTGAGTGAGCTGCGGTTCTCTCCACTGAGCGATCCCGCATTCAGCGGTCAGTTCAAAGGGATCGGATTCGCCAAGCAGCGATCGGATATCGAACAACTTGCGGACTCACTCGTTCGAAACGGCTTTGAGGTGATTCCGACAACTCCCCGGAACAGCGGAATCGATCCGGACTATCCGTTCACCTTTGATATGGACGTCAAACAAATTCGCGAGATCACATTGCCTCCTACCAAGGAAGAAGAGGCTGTCGAAACAGTGCAATCAAAAGACAGCGAGTCGAGCCCGTCGAAGTCCTGAAGGACGACAGCTCAATCGCACGCAAATATTTCATGACGTCACAGTCTCTCAACTGAGTTCATATCATGCAGCAGCGTGAAAAAATACTGGCAGGTCTCTTGGGCGGAGTCGTTCTCTTCTGGTTCGGCATGCCAATCTTCAAGAGCTATTTCGTCGAGCCACTCAATCAGCTGGAAGCTCAAGAGAGCGCCCGGATGCAAGAGTCTCGGACGAAAATGGCGCAACAGATCGAGCTCGCCAAGCAGGGAAAGATGCTCGAAGACTGGAAGCGAATCAGTCTGCCACCGAAGCCGACTGACGCCCACCGACTCTATCAGGACTGGCTCACAGACATCGCGCTGATGTCGGGATTTTCGAATCCCCGATTCACCCTAGAGAACCGGTCGCAAAAGGATGACACTTACGTACGCATCCCCGTGAAAATCGAAGCTGAAGCCACACTTCAGGAAGTCGCTCAATTTCTTGATCGCTTCGAATCGGTCGAACTCCTGCACAGAATTTCAAAGTGCGACATCACCAGCCCCGTTTCCGAAGGAAACCCCAAGCTGAAGGTCACTCTCACAGCGGAAGGTCTGTCCATTCAGTCAGCAGAAGATCGCAACGAACTCTTCCCGCAAGTCTCGTTGGAAGAACCGCTCGGAAAAGAAGAAACGCGGCTGACCCTGTTGAACACGCCCGAAGACTTTCCGAAAGAGGCTCCGTTTCGAATCCGGATTGGGGATGAGTTCTGTAACGTCACCGAGATGGTCGACAATGAGTGGACTTTGCAGCGAGGGGTCGCAAAGACGTTCGCAAACGATCACCCCGCCGGTTCGTCGGTAGAACTCTTCCCGATTTCATCGACAAAAGAGTCAGACCAGCGGGCTGTTCAGAACATGTGGAGTCAGTCTTTCTTTACGAAGCCGGCTCCTTCCGTCGAATACGAACCTCAACTCGCCGATCGCGAAACTCCTACAGCAATTCGAGGACGTAAGTTCGAACATCAACTCAAAGTCACCGGGTGGAACCCCGCCTTCGGACAACCTCGCTACACACTCATCAACGGCCCGGACGGACTGGACATTGACGAGCGATCCGGAACGATTACCTGGCCGGTCAGCACCTCTGTCGAAACTGGCGACCTGATGATCGAAGCTGCAGTTTGGGGATCTGCGAGCAAAGAGGCTGGCTTCACCGATACAGTCAACTTGAAAGTTCGGGACCCGAACGAGTCACCCGTAATCGATGGCCCGAAAAGCCTCACCTTCTACCTTGGCCGTGAATCGGTTGTTCCGGTTTCTGCACGCGATCCGGATGCCGACAGCAGCCTGTTGAGCTACTCCATCGCGAATGGCCCACAGGGAATGACCATCGATTCAAGAACTGGCACGATCCGTTGGAAGCCGCCGGAATCAATGGAAACGGAAGCTTCGACTGTTCAAGTGACCGTCACAGATGCAGACCCGGACGAAGAGCACCGCGCATCGACAACGGTCACCATCCCGATTTCCGTCGAAGAAGACTCAGCCAGATTCGCTTATCTCACTGCGAGTTTTACTCGATCAACCGGTGAAGATCAGGTGATGAAGGAAGCCTGGATCTTCGACCGCGCCACCAACACCCGCACCACTTTGCACGAAGGTGATCAATTCCGGATTTCTGATTTCGACATGACCGTCGCTGAAATCGGTCCGGACTACATTAAAGTCCGCAGAGATGGTGGGCTGTATCAACTCAACTTCGAACAGCCACTGGTGATGATGACGCAGCTCGCAGCTGCGGAGCGAGATTACAATCCCGTTCCAGTCGATGAATCGAATGCGCCGGAGTCTCCCGAACAACCTGCGACTTCAGAAGAAGCTGCAACGGAAACTGAATCAACGGACGAAGCTGAGGAGACCAGCGACGAGAAACCGGCCGACGATAAAGATTCTGTCAGCTAACAGCTCATAGATCCCCTACTGAACCTGAATTCTCCAATCACATCGCTATCAACGAATCATTTCATCGACGGTTCCCCGAGTGCAGAGAAACCCTCAGAATGATCTCGATGAGAACGGTTGGGAATTGATTCCCGGCGCATACGATCCGGAACACCTTGCACGGATTTCAGAATCTCTCGAGTGTATCATCAATCTTCAGGACTCCGCTGTTCGTCAAAGTGACGGGGCAGTCTACGCCGCCCGCAACGTCTTACAGCTTGTCCCAAACCTTCCCGAGCTTTGGCCTGTGCCAATCATCGTGCAGACCCTGAGAAACGTTCTCGGACCTCATTGCGGTTTGGTGAGGGCTCTCTATTTTGACAAACCGCCTCAGCAGACATGGGCACTTCCATGGCACAAAGATCTCCTCATTGCCATCACTTCTGGATGCCCTGAGGCGGAAAACTACTCACGCCCTCGACTTCGCGCAGGTGTGCTCCATACTGAGCCGCCACTTGAGGTGTTGCAGTCCATGCTGACCGTCAGAATTCATCTCGATCCAACGACGGAGTCGAACGGATGCCTGCGAGTCCTCTCGGGTTCGCATCATTCGGGAAAAGAGTTGATCATCGAAGGTTACCCGATGAAGTCCATTCATTCCCGTTCAGGTGATGCCCTCTTAATGCGCCCTTTGCTGGTTCACGCCAGTGGACGATCGAAGCCGGAGTGCAAAGAGCATCGGCGAGTTCTCCACTTGGAGTTTGCAGCCAATGAGCAACTCCCCGGAGGTGTTCGCTGGCACACTTTCCATCGTGTCGATTGAGCGAAGCCCTCACTCCGCAGCACACAGTGAATTCCGTCAGGAGATTTCTTTCTTGATCTCCAGAAGCTGCTGACGTTCTGGCATCGACTTATAGAACGGATCGAGTGGATAGCATCCAGAGACAATTCCGTTGCGAGGAGCTGTCGTGCAATCGCTGAAGGTCCGACAGATTTTCTTCCGTTTCATGACCTCTCCCGCGATGACATCAGCAGGCAATTCCGGGTACGACAACACCATTCGCCCCAACCCAACAAAATCGACATGCCCGTTTTTGACGGCATGTTGTCCGACATTCGGAAGCCATTCCTGCAAGTATGAATAGCCTGACCCAACCAGGACCATGTCCGGATTCGCTTCCTTGATTTGCCGCGTGACATTGATCTGTCTGGCGACACCAACGAGCGGGTCTTCAGGAGGAAGATAACCATCCGATGGCGGGAAGATGGCCGGACGCTGCATGTGAGGGTTGTAATACGGACTTCCACAACTGATGCAAACCAGCTTGATCTCCAGCTCACGCAGGATCTGCATGAACTGCTGAGGTTCGGTCAAATCAATCCCTGTTCCAGTCTCATCTCCGCCGAATGCGTATTTGTAATCCCCTTGCGATGACGGAATTCCAATTCGGTCTTCTCCCGGTTCGAAGGGAGAGAAGTCGAAGATGCTGACTCTCGTTCCAATTTCGAGTCCGGGTGCTTCTGCTCGAATCCCTGAAACAATTTCGCGGAGAAAACGCGTTCGATTTTCCAAGCTACCACCGAATCGGCCCGGGCGGTCATAGCCGGAGAGAATTTCATGCCCGAGGTAACCATGGCAATGTTTGATGTCGACGAACTTGTACCCAGCCTTCTGAGCACGAACCGATGCGACCACAAAATCGTCGATCAGTTTCGACAATTCATCATCACTGAGAATCGTATCGTCGCCTTCAATCGAGAACTTTTGATCCAGCACCGGATGGCGATATGCGATGCGAGGCTCGAGTCGTGATTTCTCGTTGGGACGCGCAAATCGCCCGGAGTGAGTCAGCTGAAGCCCGACTAGTAAATCGTCCGTCGTTCCAAAATGCTTGAGATGTGTTTCCTCGAGAAGCTCACGCAGAGCGACGAGTTCTCCGAGGTTCTCTTCAGTGCAGAGCAACTGATTCGGGTTCGCCCGGCCATCGTGTCGAACCGCGACCGCTTCACCACCCCAGATCAGCTTGGCCCCGCTGAGGCCGAAGTTTTCCCAACGTCGACGCGTCAGGTCCGTCGGCTTGCCGTCTTTGGTTCCATCCCAACCTTCCATTGGAAGAATACAGAAACGGTTCCCGATTGACTGGCTGGAGTGTTGAAATGTCTGGCCGAGCGCGGACTGCTCTCCCGACTCGACGTTTTCATCAAACGGGAGGTCGACATTCAGCGAATCAAGATAGGTGCGGAAATCGCTCGCTGTTTTGAGAGTGGAAACGCGCGGATAAGACATAGTTGAGTTTTCATATAAAAGAAGCCGCCGACCTCTCAGTCGACGGCTTGTCCTGAGAATTCTTCAGGAATATGTTACTCAAACAAGGTCGCTCCCGGAATCGCCATGGGTCGCAAATCAACCGGTGTATCCCAGTTGCCAATTTCCGGGACGAGTTTTTCTTCGGAGTTCCAGGCCATCTCCCAGGTCACCTCTTTGCCGGTGTACCCAGCCATACGTCCCATGATCGCCATCATGGTGCTGGTGACCATTCGCTCACCATTGTCGATCGGTTTGCCTTCGCGAATCGACTTGAACATTTCGTCATGCTCGACCTGATACATGTTGGGAGTCGGCCCCTTATAGCGCCAATCTTCCTCACCAGTGATCGAAACACCGCGACGCGTGATCGTGCCTTTTCCTTTCGAGCCGAGAACATAGAAGTTGTTCTCGTTATGACATCCGGAAATTTGCCGCTGGGCCATGAACGCACGTGTGTCGTCTTCCCAGAGATAGTTCACTTCGATGTGATCGAAGATGTTCCCACCCTTGGCAGGCACTTGTCGTCCACCGACTGCGGTACAACTGACAGGTGGCTTGTCTCCTTTGGACCAGGAAATCCAGTCGACGGTATGGCAAGCCTGCTCGACGAGTCCGTCACCTGACAACCATGTGAAGTTGTACCAGTTGCGAACCATCCATTCGAGATCGCTCATCCCTTCCGGACGAGTCGATTCATCGGGCATCGTCTTGACTGGATTCGTCAGGTAAGTTCCGTACGAGCAGAGAACGTCACCAATGTCTCCGGCGAGAACTTTTTCAAAGAAGGCACGCTTCGCGTAGTCATACCGCCAGCAGAAACCTGCCACGACAGCGAGGTTCTTTTCTTGTGCTCGCTTCACCGCTGCCATCACACGACGAACGCCCGGAGCGTCTGTGGCCATGGGCTTTTCGGTGAAAATGTGCTTCCCTTTTTCGACGGCGTATTCGAACTGCTCCGGACGAAATCCCGGAGGCGTTGCGAGAATGACAACGTCACACGAATCAATCACATATCGGAAAGCATCCAAACCAGAAAACTGGTGGTCTTCGTCGACCTGCACTCGGTCAGCGATCCCCTTCTGTGCTTTCAATGATTTGATTGAGCTTTCAATCTTCTCAGGAAATGCATCGCCCATCGCGACAAGCACAGCGTTGGGATCAGCATTCAATGCCTGATTGGCTGCGCCGGACCCGCGTCCGCCACATCCGACTAAGCCCACTCGAATCTTTTCATCACCGGCCGCATACAGCCCGGCTTGACCAGAAAATCCGCTCATTAAAGCCATTGCAGTACCCGCTTCTGCGGTGGACTTCAGGAAGGAGCGTCGTGTTGTGTCATTCGACGAATTCGACATGCTGCTGTCTCTCTTGGAAGATGCGAGGAGGGTTGAGGAAGGTCATTCTCAAAGAAACCCCAAAACAGAAAATCGTTCGGGCGCTCAAGGAGACGAGAAAGCATCCTGAAGTTGAGTTGAGCACGGTGTGTGTTTGAAAGCACTTGGCGAAATGGTCTTTGCAACTTCGCACGAGCAAACAGAACGACAACGATTGCAAACAATCCAAGCGAGCATGCAAGACAGAGCAACTTGCTCCAGAGACCACTCGATTGGCAAACTTCAGAAGCACTATTCGTCGATTCCAGATAAGTTTCGGGATCTCATCCAGATCGATATTAGCGAGAGTCCAGTACAGAGGAAACTCTTTCCCCAGTTTCCTCGTCCCTTTCACGAAATTGAAAACGACCGATCACAACCCGGTGATCTGACTCCTCGCTTGAGTCATAAACGCACTCCACTGGAATCAGGTTTTGATTGATCCAGATTTGATCGAGTGCCAGCACCGGAAACGGAAGCGGCCACGATCCTCGGTAACCGTGACCAGCTGCATCAAACAGGTTTTGATGCTGTTCTCGCAATGCATCAAACGCGTGTGATTCGGCAGGTGTATTGAAGTCCCCCATGATCAACACATGTCGATTCTTAAACGTGCCAGCGACATAGGCGAGTTCGTCGAGAATCGGACGACGCATCACGAGCGGGTTGGCAGTCATGTCAACGACGATGCACGTCAGTTCTCGACCATCAACTTCAATCGATTGCTCGCAGCCCACCGATCCATGCCCCAGCCAGTGAACGAAACTGCGTCCCTGCGGCTTCCGGCTCAACAGTCCAAGCCCTTTGTAAAGAAACGAAAACTGATAGTCGGGCAACAACCGATTCCAACGGGCCGTTTCTTCCTCCGGATGCTGACCAATCTCGACAAGCCCGATGACATCGGGTTGATGAAGTCGAACCTTCTCCAGAAACGACTCGCACGACTGCTTTCGAGAAAGATTGGCAAACATCACCGTCGCTGCATCTTCTTTGACAGCGCGGGGTGCGTCGAATTTCCACTCGCGAGCCACCCAACTTCCAACGAGCAAGACGCAACAGAGAACCCAAAAAGTCGCCCAGCGATAGCTCCGCTTGCGTGCCGACTTCAAAAAAAGAAGCCCACTCGTGACAGCGACGACAGGCAGCGGCGTCGCATAAAAGTAAGCAGAGGCGCCCCAATACGAATCTTGCACTGTGAGACGAATGACAATAGCCAGCAATGTAAAAACTGCTACTCCAAACCAGAACAGCGACACCCACAGGCTCCACATTCGGCCCTTCGAATTCTCACGCTGCTGATTCATAAACCGCATCGACTGAGTGGAAGAACGTCCGCTAGTGATCCGATCTGGAATTCCGAATCGATGTCACTTCGCCCTGCTCCGAGGTGAACAGCCTGGAGCCCTGCATTTCGGGCACCAGTATAGTCATTCGCGAAGTCATCGCCGACCATCAAGATCTGATCGGGAGCACATTCGCAGCGATCGACGAGTGCTTCGAAAAACTGCTGGCTTGGCTTTCTCCATCCAATTTCGGACGAAATCAAACGGACATCAATGTCGCACAAGACTGGATGCCCGTCCAATGCAGTGTGCAGACGACGATCAAAATTCGAAGCAATCGCAACTCCAACCCCTTCTGACTGCAGAACGGAAATCACCTCCGCTGCGTGATCGGCGAGCCGCCATGATTCCGGGAGCGAGAAGTGCCGGTAAAGTTCATTAAAGCAATCGTCAGCATTTTCGACAGGTCCCAGGACTTCTCCGACGACCCGCTTCCAGAAGTTCAGTTCGTGATCTTCGTTGGTCGAGAACGTCCGCTGGTGTTCAGCGAACGCTTTTTGGAATCGGCTTCGCACAATCTCGGTCGAGAGATCGGCCCCGAACCGGTTTCCAATGCGGGTATAAGTTTCTGCAACTCCAGGATCGGCGAAAATCAACGTTCCCACTGCATCGAACGCGATCCAGCGAATCGGAACATTGCTCGTCAGATTATTCATACATCAATCTTCGACACTGTCAGTTCAGCCAGCGCGACTGGATGATCCAATCCGAAGTTGACAATCACTTCCGGATGTAGTTCGCCGAGGACTCCCCGGACTTCGGAATCAGTTTCAAACTCCGCCACGCGTCCCGGAATGAAGGATGGATGCGTGATGGCTTTAAACGTTGCTGTCGCTCCGATTTCGAACATCAGTGAATCGATCACAGACCGAATTGAGGCATAGCTGGCATCTTTTCCCATTTCGACGATCGCGAGATGACGTTCTTCGCGGGCTCCCGTCTCCGCCTGAGAGTCCAGCACGGTGACGTTATCAAGTTCGAAGAACCGCAGAGGCAGCGGTGCACGTCGATTCTCGCGCAGGTGTTCCATCACACCCGTCATGAGATGAGTCCGCACAACGGTCATCGCCTTTAACTTTGGATTCGCAATTTTGGGATACGATTCCGGAACCGGCAGCCCAAATTTCTCGAAATGCAACTCCTCGGTCGTCATCGGCAGGCTCATGATTTCGCCGTAACCGAGACCGAGCATCACGCTTCGGAACATATCGCTCTCGTCATCTTCCGGTCGCGATTGACCGGTCGTCGCCTGTCCTGCATAACTCGGAACAATGTTCTTGTATCCGTAACCAATCGCCAGATCTTCGAAGACATCAACCATATGTTTGAAGTCCGTTCGCAGCGCCGGATAGCGAACAGTGAATCGAGAATCCGATCCATCGACAGGGCTGACGTCGAGTCTCATGCGATTGAGAGAAGCTTTGAGAGAGTCTTTATCGAGAGGCAGTCCCAGCCACCGGTTCGCTGACTCGAGGTCGATCTCAACTTCTCGAGGAGAGAGATCGGGCGAGTCAAACGTCTTTCCGTTGAGTGCTTTCACGGAGACGGACTTGGCAGTTCCTCCCATTTCTAACAGCGACGATACAAATGTGTCGAGCGATTTGACGACTGCCGACTCGCTGATGCCAGTGACATCAATGAACAGACGGCGTGAGTTTTGAGAGACTTTCGTCGATTCGCTGTTGATGATCGGCGGCATCGAGAGAATGACGCCCTTCGAGTCTTTCAGTACCGGAAAACGTCGATGGTCATGGAGCAGCTTCGCGTAAGCTGTCCCTTTGGGATGTTTCTCGAGAATCTCTCGTCCGGTCATCTGCTCACCCGGACGTCCGAGTGGCTCAAAGCGTTCCGAGTCCGGATCGATGGTCGTATATTGAAGCGGACCGGTAATCTGATCGAGGTCGTACACCCCGATCGAAGCCAGCTTGCGATCTCTGCCGACGCCCCAGTGGAGTGCTTCCTGAAGCTTCATCAACGCAACGAGTGTCGCATCGTCGATCTGTTTCATCTCGACGACGGCACACCGAATGAATGGCCGCTGACAGTCATCGCCATCAACCGACGCATCGACGACTAATTCAAGATCAGATTGACCAACTTCATACTTTGGAAGTCCCACGACTTCTTCAAAGTACCCTTTGAGAGCACGGGCGATCCCACCAACATCGAATAGATCCGGACGGGCAGCCAATAGATCGAGACGAATGACTTGGCTCTCGCCGATCCGCTCGAAGGGCTGTTCCTGTTCATGTTCACACCAGTTGCACCGCCGCGTGACTTCCGCACCGAGCGATCCTTCGACGGCATTCCCGCACACCGGACAGCGAAATCGCTCGACAGTCACGATGTCCTCAACGTCACATCCGATCTGTTCGAGGGTGTCGGCGAGTTCTTCAACTGCGTACTCTTTTCCCAGCAGCTTGTTTAGCCATTCCCCTTCGACATTAATGACAGGCACGCCATCGACTCCCGGTTTCAGCCTTTTCTGGAGCGAGCTCTCAGTGGGACCTTCCGGTCTGCTCACCAAGCATTGTTCCAGAGCATTTCTCTAGTGATATTTCAAAAACCCCCGCGAACAGCGACTCTGAACGATCGAGCCAGCCGGTTCACACGAGCAGACAGTTAACTGCAAATTGTGATGAATTCGAAAATCCATCGGTGAAAGACGAGCAGGATAGCTCGTGTTGGATGCTGAATGGAGTCCATCGGGAACATTTTAGGATCTCCCGCAACGGGCATTCACCCATTCGTGACCGAATCTTGATGCGACTGTGACCACTCTGCAAGGCGATTCAGCAACAATCGCACCTCGCCACGATCGATCGCATCCTCAGCAAATCGGACTCCTTCAATGAGTGAACTCGCTCGACCGCTGCACAGCAGAGCTGCCGCTGCGTTGGCGACGACCATTCTGCGTGCAGGTCCAGCCTGACCACTGATGATGCTTCGAATGACGTCCGCACTCTCGCCGGGCGAAGAGACTTTCAGTTCGTCAGGATGACATTCTTCCAGGCCGAAGTCGGCGGGGGTCCATACCATCAAGACCGGTGGATTGTTGCCCGTCACTTCCCAGACTCGAGTCTTTCCCCACAGCGAGACTTCATCCAGCTGATCATTGCCACAGACGACAAACGTTTTCTTGGTCCCCAGTCGACTCGCAGCTTGAGCAATTCGCTCGGCATTTCCGTCGCGGTTTGCCCCCAACAATTGAAACTCAGCACTCGCCGGATTTGTGAGCGGTCCGAGCAAGTTGAAGATGGTCCGAATTCCTAACTCAGCCCGAATCGGAGCGACGTGTTTCATCGCTCCATGAAACAGCCGGGCGTAGCAGAAGCAGATCCCCAACTCATCCAGACACTGACCCGCCAGCTCAGCCGACAAGCCAATATTCACTCCGAGTGCTTCCAAAACATCCGCAGAACCGCTTGAACTCGAAACGCTTCGATTGCCATGTTTCGCAACCGGTTGTCCACACGCAGCGACGATCAGTGCTGTCGCTGTGCTGATGTTAAACGTATGGAGTTTGTCGCCTCCAGTGCCGCAGGTATCGATCAATCCGGTTTGAGAAGTTTCGATTTTCAGCGACCGCTTTCTCATCGCAGCTGCCGCACCGGCGATTTCGGTTTCCGTTTCCCCGTCGACCGCCAGAGCAGTCAGAAACGACGAAACATCGACCGGCGAGCACTCGCCGTCCATGATCGCTCCCACCGCAGCCTGCATGGGCTCCTCTTGAATCTCTTCATTCTGAAGAATCTTCTCGATCACTGCTCGAATTGATACATGCATCAGCCGGTGTTTCCTGTCGATTCAGAAGTGAACAATGCCCAGATTCTCAGTGCTGGTGACGAGCCTTCAAAACGAATTTTTCCACGAGTGAGGGAGACTTTACTCCGCTCGATGATTCAACGCCGCTGGCCACATCAACACCCCACGGTCGAACAGCTTCAATAGCGGACTGAATGTTGTCGACTCCCAGCCCCCCAGCAAGGATGAGTGGAGGCCAGTCTTCAAAATTGTATCGAGATGCCACGAGTTCCCACGGAACGCTGTGCCCGGTTCCGCCGTACGCTCCACTGACTCGCGCATCGACCAGAAATGCCCGCACATTAACATCTCGTTCGAGATACTGATGCACTTCGTTCTCAAGATCATCGATCGTTTCTTCGTTGACTCGAATCGCTCGAACGACTTGTAGCCCCTTGAGAGACGATGCAAACTCCGGAGACTCGTCGCCGTGCAATTGCACAGTCTTGAGTCCGCAGCAATTGGCAGCTTCGAGAATCTCAGAAGTGGAGTGATTGACGAACAAGCCAATCGGCTCGATCGTTTTCGGCAAGGCTGCTGCGATCTCGCCGGCAGTCGATAAGTCCACGCGCCGTGACGATCGTGAGTAGAAATTCAAACCAATCGCGTCCGGCTGAAAAGCAGCAACTTGCAGTGCATTCTCGACCGACGTCAACCCGCACACCTTAATCCACATCGGGCGACTCCTGTGACACAGGTGATGAGGACTTGGATTGCGACAGCTTCTTTAAGGTCCGCACTCGATCGATCGTCATCGCTCCCAGCGTCACGATGACTAGAACGACAGTCTCAACGATCAACACAGTATTCGCGTTCCGATTGACCCAGCGATTGGCAGGATTCAGTTGATCGCCAAACGTTGCGGCAATCACGATGAAGATCGAGATACAAAAAATCGCAGAAACCACAATGACTGGGTAAAACGTCAAGCGATCACGCTTCACTTCGTCTCTTGAATCATGCTCGCTTGTCACTTCAATGACCTCGATCCAACTCTGAATAAAACACTGCTCTTTAAACCCTGATTGGCGATTGACTGAGGCTGAGGAATTGACTCTGCCCATAGTTTCAATTCTGCCATGAGTCTCTTCGGCTATGTTCCTCGCGTGTTTCCAAAAAGCTCGATGTGTCGCCGAGGAGAAACGGACCAGGCTCGAACTTCAGCCCCGGGAGACAACCAACTCATCCGCTGATTCAATTCGTCAACGCTCGTTCCCTGCGGCATGACGAAAACTTTTGAAGTGTCATACGACGAGAGACCAGCCAGATATTCTTCAACGGCTGACATGTCGTCTGGCACATCAACGACGAATTTGAACTGGTAGTCATATTCTCGAATCAGTCGCTCAATCACTTCAGGGCGATGTCGTCTCGCTTCGTGGCGATCCTGCCAATTCGTTCCGACTGGAGTCGAGTTCGCAAGCTTGGGGCTGATGGACATGAGATTGGCTTCCACTGGAAGAAAACAGGTTCCGGCGGTTTCAATCGTGATGTAGTGACCGCGCCGGGAAAGTTCCTTCGTCAGCGGAACCATGTCGGGAACAAGAAGTGGCTCGCCGCCCGTGAGGACAACATGCTCGCAGTTGTAATCCTCAATCAGCGCGAGAAGCTGCTCGATCGAATACTCAGTCCCTTCGGGATTCCACGAGGTATGAGGCGTGTCACAAAACCAGCATCGAAGATTACAGCCCGAAGTTCTTACGAAGCTGCTCGGAACGCCGCAATGTTGGCCTTCGCCTTGAATGGAATGAAAAATCTCGGAAATCCACATCGGAATCAGTCGCGCTCGCTTCAGCAATCACCAGCATGTCCAGTCGAATCTGCAGAGTTTACAGCATTCGATGTCGAATCGGCAGTTCCAGCCGATCGGTTCAATTGTGAATGAAACAATTGCACCGGGTACAATGTCAGACTTGCAAGCTCTGACACCGAAAACCTGGACCAGATCCGCTCGCAGACGTTCGCTCAAATCCTCAGAGAGTAAGACTCGGCGCCGTAACCAATTACCCGGAAAACACTTACAAACACGACCCAATTTTCACCTATCAGAAAGACGCAGCTATTGGCACGCAGGATGCGTTAGGTTTCTCGCATCACCTCCCTTGGTCAGACCCGACCACACAGATCCCCACTCCCTACACAATATTCCTTTTCATGGAAATCAACGGCAGGAAGCCACGATTTCCGATCGCAATTTCAGCGACCGCTGAATGAGCTCAATTTACGGAGAAGCCCAATGCTCGTCGTCTCACGCAAGAAGCACGAATTCATCCAAATCGGCGAAGATATTGTCATCAAAGTCATCAAGACCAGTCGCGGTTCGGTGAAAATTGGAATCGACGCTCCCGGCGGAACCCGCGTATTGCGAGGAGAGCTTTCGATTGAGGAACTTTTCGAACCCGCTCCCAAGCCACTTTCTCGCCGACCCCGCCAGCTTGCTCCCAAAGAACAGGATTCAATGCAACCCGTCGGTGCACTCTGATCGGTCACTCTCATTGGTGAGCGTTGATCTCTTCTGGCAGAAGCTGTTCGTCCTGTCTCCCTGCTTGGTGGCGGTGTCCGTCTATTGAAGGCGGGCACCGTCGCTTCTTAATGAGCAGACTCTGCCTCGCGCTCTGCGGTGAAGAGTTGCTCAGCGCCGTCAGAACCGGCGACTTGAAAAGTTGTCAAGAGATCTTCCAGAAAAGTTCATTTCTTCTTCCAATCTTGCCGATTGTATACCTTGCTTGGAGAAGGGTGAGTATTCCACCAAGAGTGGAATCCAGGGGGGCGCCTTTCTCCAGGATGCTTGTTTCTAACGCGAGGTCTGTCGCGTTAGAAGTAAGCCTTCTTTGCGACCCTGGCCGAAGGCGATATTGACCGACCGGCGAATTCTGCAATAGGGTGCCTCATTCTTTTTGAGCCCAAAAGTTACCTCTTGGGTACTCTTCTGAATTGAGGACCAATCATGGCGCAGGACATGGATGTCGCTTGGCCAGCACGCCTGACCGTAACAATTCTCGGCGTGATCATGCACTTCGTCGGTGTGGCGCACGCACAACTTCCAGCACAGCACACCCTCCCCTCCGCGAAAGCGCCCATTAGCCCGATGCAGGACGATGCTTCACTCAACGAAGTGAAATTCGTCGGCGAGAAAAACGGCTGGGCAGTTGGCGATCAAGGAACAGTCTGGAAATCGACCGACGGCGGCCAATCATGGTCTCTAATCCCGACCGTCGCCGGAGTGAATGACTATTCCTTTCAGAGCATCTGCTTCCTGACCGATCAGGTCGGGTGGATCGCTGGAGGCACAATTGATCCAGTTGGTGGTCAAACGCGCGGGCTTGTTCTAAAGACGCAAGATGGAGGAAAGTCCTGGAGCGTCATCTCGAGCCAACAGCTCAACTATGTGAAGACCATCCGCTTCTTTGATTTCGATCACGGCATTGTCGTCGGCGAACGCTCGATCGATGCACCTGCCGGGATTCTTGAAACAGAAGATGGCGGGCAAACCTGGACAGCAGTCAACGCAACATCGAACGCCCGTTGGAATGACGGTGCCTTTTTCGACATGCGGAACGGACTGGTCGTCGGTCCGCTCGGCCAGCAATCGATCCTCGCCAACGGAACACTGACCTACGGCAACGCGACATCCAGCCACTTGCAGTCGCTCAATGACGTCACCATCGATTCAAACGGGAACGCGTGGCTGGCCGGCGATGGTGGTCTCGTTCTCGCCAGTTCGAATCGAGGAGTCTCATGGGAAATCCCCGAAAGTGACCTTTCCAGGGAATTCAAGAAGTTCACCGACTTTCAGGGAGTCGCGCAGGTTGACTCGAAAGTCTGGATCGTCGGCTCACCGGGCTCAGTCATCTGGCACTCGGCAGACGCAGGCAAATCGTGGACACCGCAAGGAACAGGCGATCCGACGCCGCTGACATCCGTCCACTTCGTCAACGAAACGGACGGCATTGCCGTTGGACTTCTCGGACGCATTTCTCGAACAACAGACGGTGGAGCGACATGGTATCCCGTCCGTGGAGATAACAGACGAGTCGCCAGTTGGTCCGTTCATGCTTACACAAGTCGCACACCGATCGAGTTTCTGAATCGATGGAGCGGAGAGTCCGGGTATCGCACAGCGACAACCATCCTGACCAGATCCGACATTGGCCCAGATGCTCACGCTAATGACGCCAGCAACTTGCGTCTCAAGCATGCTGTCCTCAAGTCGGGAGGCAACACATCCGAAATTCACTGGAGCCTACCGCTCGAAATCCCCGGTCTCAAATCGAGCCAACCAGATTTAATCAAGGAGTGGACCTCCATTCACGATCAGCAATTGCCGCAGATCGTTCTGGGAAGTCTCGTAGCACGCATCCGAACATACCGTCCTGATCTCATTCTTCTGGATGAAGCACCACAGGAAGACGCAACGACTGAACTGCTCCACAATGCGATCCTGACAGCCATTCAGCAAGCTGCAGATCCCTCCCGATACCCGGAACACAGACTCGCGGGACTCCCCGTCTGGCAAGTCCAGAAAGTGGTGATGCAACGAGCTCCCGGCAGTCAGGGCCACTTCACACAGGATGCTTTCGAGGTCCTCCCCAATCTTGGAACAACTCTCGATATCGCGAGTGCCAACGCGAAGTCGCTGCTGGAAACGACGCGCACCTCGCAACCTCAATCGGTCTCCTATGACGTCATCTGGTCAGCTTCCGATTCCAAGAATTCAAGAGCAACTCTGTTCGGCGACCTGCAGATTCCCATCGACACAGCTGCGCGTCGGGCACTTCCGGCTGTCCGCACTGAAGTATTTGATGAACTGATCGCTCAGTCACAACATCGCCGGCATATTTCGTCGATTTCGCAACATGCCATGCAATCCGATGCATCCGGTGGCCAACTGATCGGACAACTCGGCTCGATGATGCGGCCGCTCAACCAGGAACAAGCTGCCCGACAACTTGCTGATCTGGCTCTTCAGTTTCGCATGAATGGCGAATGGGACCTCGCCGAGCAAGTCTACACCCAACTGCTGCAGGACTACTCGAATGAACCGTGTGCCAGACAATCGATCTTGTGGTTGGTCCCTTTCTGGACGAGTTCGGAGTTGGGCTGGCAACGTCTCAAGTCCATCTCGGCGACCGACATCACAGCTTCGACGGATCGTTCAATCCTTCAGGCGAACTTTCAGTATCTGTCTGAACTCTCAGATCGAGTCACAACACCTGACAGCATCGAAGAAGACCTGAAGCTGTTGCAAGACCCTTCCACACAAACCAGCCAGGCCCGCGTTCCAACTCTTGGAAATAGTCCGATGGCTGTTCTCGGCAATTCAGAGCGTGGGAATCAATTGCAAATGCGCCAGACGAGGTGGCAGGAATTGGCTGGAGTTGTTGCCGAAGCGGCCATGGAATCATCGCCGCAGTTGAACTCGGTCGACGACCTGCAATTCACGCTCGCTGCCCTCTACCGAAAGACGAACAAGAGCAAGCGAGCCGACGCGATTTACAATCGATATCTCCAGCGTCTGAATCCCGACGATCCATGGTATGTCGCTGCTCAGGGAGAAGCATCGCTTTTGAAGCGAGGCGCGCTTTCGCCGAAGCCGATGCTGAACTGCAAGATGACATCTTTCCCACCAGTGCTCGATGGAGAATTGACGGACCCCTGCTGGGCAGAAGCGATTGAAGTCCCGCTCGATTCCACTCATCAGGCGGAAGCATTCATTGGAACCGAAGGACAATCACGACGGACTCAGCGATCGCCACAGCTTCGCCCAATTGCTTTCTTTTCTCACGATGAAGAGTACTTCTATTTCGCGATGAGTATTCCGAAACACACGGAAGTTCCGTACGCAGAGACTCAAACCACTGGCCGTCCGCGAGATGGCTCGCTGGAACGATTCGACAGGATCTCGATTCAGATCGACACAGACCGCGACTACTCCACGTTCTATGAATTCGAAGTCGACCAGCGAGGCTGGACACGAGAGCGATGCTGGGACGATCTTGGATTCGATCCCAACTGGTTCGTCGCAACTCATCAGGACCGCGATAGCTGGACCGTCGAAGCAGCGATCCCTTTGAGCGAACTCGCGCCGCCAGAACTGACGTTCGGTCAGACATGGGCTGTTGGCGTCACACGAATCGTTCCAGCGAAGCAAGTTCAAACCTGGACCGGCGCCGGCGGAGAGATTCCGTTGGCTCCTAAATTCGGGCTAATGAATCTGATTTCCGCACCGGTCACGAACTAGAGCAAGTTGCTCTCTCCTGTGCACTCGCTTGACTTGTTTCACAAGTTGAAAGGCTGAGTTTGCTCGTGCGAGATCGTGCACACCAAATCAAAAAATGCTCTAACCAATGACTAATTGCATCGTCGCGAGCTGACAGTCTTCAGCACTTCTTAAAACGTTTCGGTCGCTTCACGAAAAAAACGCCGCAAACTGAATTTCAGTCTGCGGCGTGATTCAAACCCTCCGCCTGTTGGCGCAGGCAGGAACTGCTGCGAGAAGAGCGATGATCAGGTCATGTCAACATGCACCTTTAACGATCACGGCTCACGCGATGGGATGGTCCCCCGGCGAACGAGTTGCGGTAGGGTTTGTTCTCAGTCTGTCAGATCGAGGTTGCGCACAAACCATGTGACCAAAATCCGACAGAAATCTGTCTTAGGAATTGTATTCATCCGCCCTCAAAAACCAGTCAAAGTTCCTGGTGACGGGGCGAAGAAACATCGCTCTTTATTTCGGTTCTGTCAACGTGCATATTGACAGTTTGTCACAGAAATCTGGTGCCATCCGACAAAACATCTGACTCACTCACAATTTGTGAATTGGAAACAAACATTGTGAATCGTCTGAGTCCGCGAAACCGGCATTGACCAGTTTTGTTGATTCCCGATACAAGCCCACTACTGTCTTGGCAGACGGTACCCGTGCGGAAGTCGCATGATCCGCCGGTTCCTCCATCTCCTCACGAATGCACGCCCTCGAACCAACGGATTGGAACGAGCCATGACGCGAACGACATCGCTTTTTCTCGGACTCGCACTTCTCGCTGGATGCGGTGGTTCGGAGACTCCACAGCAGACTGTGGACTCTTCAGTCAAACCTTCCGCTGCACCAGCTGCAACTCCTGCCGCTGAGAAGACCGCAAGCTCCGCACCAGAGAAGAAGGTCGTCACTTACGATCAACTGATTCAGGCAGCAGACACGCTCATTGACAAGCGTGACGCGAAGAACGCAATCAAAATTCTGACCACTGCGATCAAAGCCAAGCCGACGCAACCGGAAGCTTACATCAAGCGAGCCGCTCTTCTGGCAGAGGCAAAACTCTTCAAGCAAGCGGTCGGCGACATGTCATCCGCCATCGGTGTTGATCCTGAGAACAGCAAGTACCGCAACACACGCGGCTACTTCCTGCTGATGCTGCAGGACTACGATGCTGCTGAACGTGACTTCAACAAAGCCATCGACATCGATCCCGAGTACCCACAGGCGTACAACAATCGAGGACTCGTGTTCATCGGCCAGAACGAGTACATCAAAGCACTCAACGATTTCCGAAAAGCCAGCGATCTGAAAGAAAACTACGTCGACGCGTTGAACAATCTCGGATTCGTTTTCCTTCAGATGGAAGAAGCTGACCCAGCCAAAGCTGTCGAGACGTTTACGAAAGTTCTCGAAATCAACGATGGCTACCTCAACGCCATCTCCAATCGCGGACGGGCTCACCTGGCACTGAAAGATTACGACAGTGCGATCAAAGACTTCAGCCGAGCAATCGAACTGCAACCACAGAATCAGCAGTATCGCATGCATCGCAGCGAAGCCTACCGTGCAGCTGGCCAGTTTGATCTCGCGAGAGAAGACGTCAATCAAATCGCACGCGAACGACAAATTGCAGAAGTGAATCACATGATTCGCAACAACCCACGCCGCAAAGAACTCTGGCTGACCCGCGCCCAACTTCTGTTGCAATCTGATCGCACAGAAGAAGCCAAAACCGCGCTCGACAATGCCATCAAACTCGACGGCACATTCATTCCCTCACTCTTGAGTCGTGCACGTCTTCACGAACTCGAGCAGGAATACGATCAGGTGATCGAAGTCTGTTCGAAGATTCTCGATCTCGAACCAAACACCGAAGCTCAGTCTCTGCGTGGTGACGCATACATGCTGGTCGGCAAAATCGACGAAGCAATCGCTGACTACGAAGCAGCCCGCCGGTTCGATACGAAAATCGTGGAAGCTTACCGAGCCCGCGCTGAACAGCGAGAACAAGCTGGCGAAACTGATCTCGCCAAAGCTGATCAGGAACGAGCTGACAGCCTCGAAACTCGCCTCACAGCGGGACCACCGACATCCACTGAAGACGCCAAACCACGTGAAATGGTTGTGCAACCTGTCAGCTTCGAACAGGTCGCTGAAGAAGAAGGCCCTGAGACCAAATAGTCTCTGCTTGGCCTACACCGGAATTTTCAATAGGCACCGCATGTTGTCGAACATGCGGCGCCTTTCTTTTTGGAATTCGGTCAACGCCACAACACTCAACAGACACAGCAAGTTGTAGACTGATCAAATCTCGATTATATAAATAGGTGATCCGTCGGAGACTTTCTGCCGGTCAAACCAAAACAGATCCTCAATTTATCACCAAAGTTTCCGTCCGTTCTTCCGAGACTGGAGCGGTCACTACTTCAAACAATTTGGACAGGCATGCGAACAATGCAAATGATCAAACTCTTCATCGCCACACTTATGATTCTGGTGATGCAGTCATCCGGTCAGGCGGCGGATCTGAAAGCACTGATCATCGATGGTCAAAACAATCACGGCGACTGGCCGAAAACAACTTTCATGATGAAGCAGTATCTCGAAGAAACCGGGCTCTTCGACGTCGATCTGGCACGGACGAAATACACCTGGAAGGGAGAACAACACCTGCCAGAGTATTCGATTCCAGGATTGGAAACCGAAGCATTTCCGGAACCGAAAACCGATCCCGACTTCAGCCCTGACTTCTCAAAATACGATGTTGTCGTTTCGAACTTCGGCTTCAACGCAGCTCCATGGCCAAAGAAAACCCAAGAAGCTTTCGAAGAATACGTGCGTAACGGTGGAGGACTGGTGATCGTGCACGCTGCGGACAATTCATTCGGAGACTGGACAGAGTACAATCAAATGATCGGCCTCGGTGGCTGGGGTGGCCGGGATGAGAAGTCCGGACCGTATGTCTACCTAAATGATCAGGGCGAAGAGGTTCGCGATGAGTCACCCGGACGCGGTGGAACTCACGGACCACAGCACGAGTTCTCCATCGTCATCCGCGATAACACTCACCCCATCACGAAAGGGCTTCCAACCGAGTGGCTCCACAGCAAAGATGAATTGTATTCCTTGCTTCGAGGCCCTGGTCAGCAGATGCGGATTCTCGCGACAGCTTACGCAAGTCCAGAATTTAACGGCACCGAACGCCACGAACCGATGCTGATGACAATTAAGTACGGCGACGGCAAAGTCTTCCACACCCCGATGGGACATGCGGACTACTCGATGGAGTGCGTCGGATTCAAGACCTGCCTGCAACGTGGAACCGAATGGGCAGCGACAGGCAAGGTCACTCAGGACATTCCCGACAACTTCCCAACTGCTGAATCCGTGTCAGCGGAGCCTTACGCCAAATAGTGCAGTCCAAATGCTCTAAGCGAATTTTCCTTGATGCTTTTTCAACGCTGCTCCGAGGAACTCACGGAAGAGCGGATGCGATTCCAGCGGGCTTGATTTGAACTCTGGATGGAATTGGACAGCCACGAACCATGGATGGTCCGGGACTTCGACGATTTCAACCAGATTTCCGTTCGGGCTGGTTCCAGTCGGCTTGAGACCAGCTTCAACGAAACGGTCTCGATAAGCAGGGTTGAACTCAAAACGGTGTCGGTGACGCTCTGAGATCTCACCGACGCCGTAGGCATCGATCGAGTGAGAGTTTTCGGTGAGCACACATGGTTGCGCTCCCAGCCGCATCGTCCCCCCCTTGTCCGTGATCGTTTTCTGCTCTTCGAGCATACAAATGACTGGATCGGGAGTATCTTCGGCGAACTCTGTGCTGTTGGCTTCGGTGAGACCGAGAACATTACGGGCGTATTCGATCACAGCACACTGCATCCCGAGACAGATCCCGAAGAACGGAATCTTTTTCTCACGAGCAAATTGTGTCGCCAGGATTTTCCCCTCGATCCCACGGTATCCGAATCCTCCGGGAATTAGAATTCCGTGAACGCTCCCCAGCAGATGTTCAAGATCCTGATGCTCACACTCCTCTGCTTCGATCCGCTTGATCAGAACGCGAGTTGAATGCGCGAATCCCGCGTGAATGAGAGACTCGTAGATCGATTTATAAGCGTCGCGATGCTCGATGTATTTTCCGACGACGGCAATCGTCACTTCATGCTGCGGATTGCGAACCCGATGCATCAGGTTTCGCCAGTCATCGATATCCAGATGCCCTCGCGACAAGCCGAGTTTCCGCAGAATCAGTTCGTCGAGTTTGTTCTCAGCCAGCCCGAGAGGAACTTCATAGATCGAAAACTCTTTGTCTGTTTCCTCAATGACCGCATCTGATTCGACATTGCAGAATAACGCGATCTTCTCGGCGTTCTCGCGCCCCATCGGCCGTTCGGTCCGAACGACGAGAACATCTGGCTGAATCCCGATCTGTCGCAGTTGACCAACGCTGTGTTGTGTCGGCTTCGTTTTCGCTTCGCGAGCTGCTTTCAGATACGGGACCAAAGTCAGATGGATGAACAGGCAGTTTTCCTTGCCAACATCGAGTGGAATCTGACGAATCGCTTCCAGAAACGGGAGCCCTTCGATATCGCCGACTGTTCCTCCCAGCTCAGTAATCACCACGTCGACATCGTCTGTCGCCAGTGCTCGAATGCTGGTTTTGATTTCGTTGGTGACGTGAGGAACAACTTGGACGGTCGCTCCGAGATACTCACCTCGACGTTCCTTCTCGATCACCGTGCTGTAGATTCGCCCGGTGGTGAAATTGGACTTCGCCGAGAGCGGACTTTTGGTGAATCGTTCGTAGTGTCCCAGGTCGAGATCGGTTTCCGATCCATCGTCGAGAACATAAACCTCACCATGCTGGTAAGGACTCATGGTTCCCGGATCGACATTTAGATAGGGATCGAGTTTTTGCATGCGAACTCGGAGTCCGCGACGCTCCAGGAGAAACCCGATCGAAGCGGAAGTCAGTCCTTTTCCGAGGGAACTGACCACACCTCCGGTGACAAAGATGTGCTTCGTCATTGTCTTACTTTTCCGTCAACAATTATGTGTCCACTGAGGGAAGCAGCCCCTCAGCCTAAGCCTGTCCGCGAACATGACATCTCGATACCGAAATGCCTCAATTGGACTCCGCACGTGAACGTTCCCTCGCGACGAACGCAGCATAGTCTGCAGCGGTATCAATTCCAACGGACTGGTGATGAACAACTTCGACAAGAATTGAGGCTCCCGCTTCCAAGGCGCGAAGTTGCTCAAGGCGTTCCAGCTTCTCAAGTTCTGACGGGGGAAGTTGCGTCAAGGCGAGCAAAAACTCTGGTCGATAAGCGTAAATTCCCAGATGAAGAAGCCACGGACTCCGACGGAAAGCGGCATCTTCCCCGGTCGGTGTCAGCAAATCAGACGGAGTTCCATCCCGATAAAACGGAATTGGCGATCGACTGAAGTAGAGCGCTCGGCCATCTGCTGCCCGAACAACTTTTACGCATCCAGTATCATTCAACGTCGCAATTGAATCGATCGGAGTCGCAAGAGTTCCCATTTCAACGCTCGGCGAGCGGTCCATCCTCTCCACAAGTGCATCAATACAGCTGGATTCCAATTCCGGTTCATCACCCTGAATGTTGATCACCAGCGAGACATCCTCAGAACACGCGCGGACAACCTCGGCGATTCGATCGGTTCCGCTGGGATGTTCTCCGGTCATCACGCATTCAGCACCGAAGTTCTGGCATGCAGTCACGATCGCTTCGTCATCAGCCGCGATGATCACTCGGTCGAGTCGCTCCGCTCGACACGCTGATTCCCACGCGTACTGAATGAGCGGTTTTCCGGTCTCCTGCAGAAGCATTTTTCCAGGCAATCGCGACGACTGCATCCTCGCTGGAATCACTCCAATCACTTGTGACATCTCATTCGTTCCGTCAATCATTCCCGAAACAGACCTGACAACTTTCAACACCGTTCACGGCAGACTCTCGCCAATCGACAACAAGACATCAAGCCGGAATCACATTAGACTTTACCGATCAATCCCGGTATCAAACGGGTACTGTATCAAACTGCAAAGTCTTGGGTTCCCCGAAGCAAGGTGACAAACGATGAGACGAATCCGACCGATGCTGATGTTCGGAATTCTATTGCTGACGACCTCTCTGTCCGCTGCCGAGGAACGCCCCAACATTCTGTTCATCCTCACCGACGATCAGGCTCCGTGGGCTCTCGGACTTTCCGGTCACCCTCACGCTCACACGCCGCATCTTGACGAACTGTTCCAGTCCGGAGCTTATCTTCCCAACAGCTTCACGGTCACACCCGTTTGCAGCCCGTCACGGGTCAGCACATTGACCAGCCGTTACGGAAGTGAAATGGGAATCACCGACTGGTTGAATCCGAGAGTTGAACCCGATCACGGGATCGAACCCGGAATTCCGACATGGCCGGAAGAGCTTCGAAGAACTGGCTATCAAACAGCTCTCATTGGCAAGTGGCACCTCGGGCTGCTCGACTCACAGCATCCCACCCAATTCGGATACGTCGACTTCATGGGCTTTCGTGGCGGCGGAACGTCTCCTTTCCGACCGACATTGGAAGTCGACGGTTCCACCCAGACAGTCAATGGCCTCACGACAGACATCCTCACCGACGAAGCCATTCGCTGGCTGCGATTGTACGACAAGAAGGATGGCCCGTTCGCGCTATCGCTTCACTACCGTGCTCCGCATGCCCGCTGGCTCCCCGTGCGAGATGAAGACTGGGAACCGTTTGATGGACTCGATCCGGAACTTCCTCATCCTGACTATCCCGACCTGAACGTTGAATACGTCAAGCGGCGAACCCGGGAGTATCTGGCGAGCGTGGCGGGAGTCGACCGAAATGTCGGCAAGCTTCTTGAAGAACTCGAACTCCTGCAGCTTCACGAAAACACCATCATCATCTACACCAGTGACCACGGGTACAACATGGGTCACAACGGAATCTGGCACAAAGGAAACGGACACTGGATCGTCAACACCCCTCCCCCCGCCACTGAAAACATCCCGCGTGGACAACGCCCGAATATGTACGATCACTCCATTCGTGTCCCAACCGCGATTTGTTGGCCAGGAGTCATTGAAGCAGACACCGTCATCGACGAAACCGTCTCAAATCTCGACTGGTTTCCAACCATCCTGTCCATGGCGAACATCCCTGTCAGCGACGATCTCATGCTCCGCGGCCACGATCTCACTCCGCTGCTGAAAGGCGACGAAGCGGAATGGGACAACGACTTTTACGGGGAATACACGACAAAACATCAATCACAGACTCAAATGCGGATGTACCGCACTCCGCGCTGGAAGCTTGTCCGAGATTTCCGAAACCCTGAACGAGACGAACTTTACGACCTCCAGAACGACCCCGAGGAACGAACGAATTTGTACGATTCTGACGACCCGAAAATTCAAGAGACCATTCGTGATCTGTCAACGAAAATGTCCCGCGAAATGCAGGCTCTCAACGACTCCGTCTGGTCGGAAAAACAGAATTGAGCTCGAAGCCAGTCTGAATGAGTGAAGTCCCAAGCATTCATTCTCCCAAATCGAATTGGCTTCTGTTATCTTTCAGGGACGCCGTTTTCTGCGGAAGTTTGCGACAGAAATTTTCCTTCGCACACCATTCTCACCTACAATTCCAGCAAGACAAATCGACTACCTCTCAGGAGAAACGTGTGGCCGACGAGAACAAAAAAGCTGCAAAATGCTTCCAGCATGGGAACAAAGCAATGCAAGCAGGTAACTGGGATATGTCCGTCCAGATGTTCAGTCAGTGCGCCAAACTCGTCCCGCACAATCTGACCTATCGTCAGTTGCTGCGGAACAGCACGAAAAAGAAGTATGACGAGAATGGGAAAGGGGCTGGAACGATTGCCAAAACGAAGCTCATTTCGCTTCGAAGCAAAGTCAAAAAGCTGAAGAAAGCTGAAGAGTGGGAAGAGGCCATGGCACTTGCCGAAGAGGGCCTCTTGTTGAATCCGTGGGACGCTCAATTGAATGTCGATGTCGCAGAATGCAGCATGCAACTCGACATGGGAGAGATCGCACGATTCGCTTACATGGAAGCAGTCAAAGCAGCTGAGAAGGACAAAGACATCCATCTCGCATTCGCTGAGTTGCTGGAAAATCGAGGCGAGTTCTCTGAAGCATTCAAAATCTGGGAACGCATCGGGAAAATCGACCCGAAAGATGTCAACGTCAGTCGCAAACTCTCAGCACTGGCAGCTCGTCAGGCCACTGCTGACGCGAACTTCGAAGGAGCTGAAACAGCGAGCGAGGCAGCTCTCCACAAAAACTTCGCCAAAGACTCTCGCTCCACTCATGGCCAGGAAGGTGATACCGAAACCGCACTCCGCCATCAAATTCGCCGCGAGCCTGAACAGGTTGAGAACTACATCAAACTCGCTCGACACTTGAAGCAGTCCAAGAAGTACGAAGAGTCTTACGAAGTCACAAAGACCGCGCTCGAAGTCTCCGGCGGCGATCCCGGCATTCGAGAGCAACTCGAAGACGCAGAACTGCTTCTCATGAAGCACAACGTTGATCTCGCCAAAGAGCGGGCAAACGAAACCGGCGATCCAGAACATCGCAAACAGGTCGCCGAACTCTCCAAAGAGTGGCGAGCCCGAAGAATCGAAGTTCTCTCCGCTCGAGAGCAGCGGCACACTCAAAACATGAACATCAAGATCGAACTCGCCGATCTGGTCATGCAGCTGCAGGAGTGGGCGCGAGCGATCCCATTGCTCCAGAAAGCGAGTCAGGACCCAAGACTGAAAACCCGCGCACTCGTGATGCTGGGCAAGTGCTTCATGTATGACAACAAAATGGCACTGGCAAAGGGGCAATTCGAAAGAGCTGTCCCAGGCCTGAATGCAGAAGCACAGCCGGAGACCTACAAAGAAGCTCATTACCTGCTGGCACGCGTCTGCGAAGAAACCGGCGACAACGAAAAAGCCATCAACCATTACGGGGAAGTGCTCGTCGTCGATTACGACTACAAGGATGCCAACGCGAGGATGGAGAAACTGCAAGCGAGTTAAATCAGCTCGTGCTTCGATGAGTGATTCGGGAAGACTCTCGATCGAACAGCGTTTCTGTCCGTGACTGAAAGGCGATTTGCGTCTTGCCCTGGATGCTGACAGAATCGAACACTCATCTACCAAGACAAAATGGCCGACCGCGTGCAACCTTATCCACTTCGCTTTATCAGGAACGTTAATCGAGGTCGCGAAATTGCGACCGTCCTGCTGAATTACGGATTCGGCGACGTTTTGGAGCGGCTCGGTCTGCTCAAGTATCTCAAGTGGGGCCGCCGCGTACTGATGCGGTCGCCCGACGAAGAGATCGAAGCCCTGACAACCGCTGCGAGGATTCGGCTCACCTTTCAGGATCTCGGTCCGACGTTCGTCAAGTTTGGCCAAGTCCTCAGCACTCGTCCCGACCTTGTCCCGAACGATGTGATTGCCGAACTCAAACAGCTGCAGGAGCAGGTTCCTCCTTTTTCTTCAGAAGAATCACACGCGGCCGTCCTTCGAGCATTCAAGAAGTCGACCGCTGAGCTGTACGCATCGTTCGAAGAGACTCCTCTCGCTGCTGGTTCGCTGGGTCAGGTCCATTGCGCAACCGACTTCAATGGGCGAAAGTTCGCGGTCAAAATTCGTCGCCCCGATGTTCAGAACGAGATCGAGCGCGACCTGTCACTCATGTTGGAGATCGCTCAGCTTCTCGAAAACCACATCCCCGAATCAAAAGCGTTTGACCCGGTTGGGCTGGTCAATCACTTCTCTCGCACTGTTCGACGAGAAATGAATTACCAGCGTGAAGCCCGCACGATGCGCGAGTTCAAGAAGCTGTTCGAAGAAGACTGCCGCTTAATCATTCCGGACGTCGATGAAGCCCGTTCGTGCGATACCATCTTGACGATGGAATTCATCGAGGGAGTCAACGTGACCGACGTCGATGCGATTCGGGCGCTTGGACTATCACCCTCAGATGTCGCGACTACCGGTGCTGACATCTTTATGAAACAGGCGTTCGAATACGGCATCTTTCACGGAGACCCACACCCCGGCAACCTTCGTGTTCATCCTTCCGGAGCCATCATCCTCCTCGACTACGGAATGATCGGATTTCTCTCGGAAGAGAAGCGAGATTTACTCATCGACCTGTTGCTTGCAGTAACTCGAAACGATGTTGAGTCCGCAGTGTCCATCATCCTCGAACTCGGCCAACCGACTCAGGAAGTTGAGGAACATCTTCTCAAGGCGGATGTCCGCGATTTCATCGACGCATATTACGGAGTCGACTTAGGGAAGCTGAACATCGGAAGCTTGCTGAACGACTTCGTCACGATTCTCGCCAATCACGGGCTGCGGTGCCCGGGTGATTTGATTCTTCTCATTCGCGCCATCGTGACACTCGATGGCATCGGCCGGCAACTCAATCCAAAGTTCAATCTGGCCAACGTGCTAGCTCCGAAGATCGAAACGATTGTCAAGAAGCGTTACGACCCAAAACGGATCGCGCAGCGGACAATCGCAGACATGAAGAAGCTCTTTCTGGTGGCCCACAACATCCCCATCCATCTCGGACGAACCCTTCAGAAGGTCAGCCAGGATGATTTGAAGGTACAATTTGAGCACAAGGGGCTCGATCGGTTGATCACAGAGTTCGATCGATCCAGCAACAGAATTGTTGTGGGAGTCGTCATTTCGTCGCTGGTCGTCGCTGCCGCACTCATCATCCGGACGACGAGCCAAGCGTCGCTTTGGGTCGCTGTCCCGATGTTCATGACCAGCGGATTCCTAGGCCTGTGGCTGGTCTGGGGTATTCTGCGAAGCGGACGGCTGTAATTCTAGATTGCAGATAGTCAGCAGGTTCAACTGACTTCGCAACATAAGTTGCGGATCAAATCAATTGCTGCAGTAGTCTGTTTCGATGTGCCGTTCGTGGTCGCGAATCTGCTCGACCTTCTCCTTTAAGCTGGAGACGTTCTGACGGAAATTCTCGACAGCCAGCCGAAACTGCTTTTGATGTGACAGCCAGGTTCGGCCGTCACGTTCTTCACTCATCAGTCGACTCAACTCGAGAATCGCTGCTTCGAGTTCCTGTTTGACTTGTTCAACAACTTCTCCAGCGATTCGCTCTCCATCTTTGGCGAGTCGATGCACAATCTCTCGATCTTCATACCGTTGCTGAGGAGTCAGAACGAGTTTCTTCTCGACCTCTTTGTTCTTTCTCTCGACGTCTTCCATGTTCACAAGTCGACCGAACGGGTTGTGACTCTGCTTGGCTTCATAGGCCTGCTCTTCGGCCTTCCTCAGCCCGACGACTGCTTTCTTGAAGTTCGGTTTGAGCTCGACCGCCCGCCGGTAATTCAGAATCGCCTGGCTGTGATTCTTCATCTCGATGAGAACATTGCCCAGATTGAAATATGCTTCCGCCATCTCGGGATCGAGGCGAATGGCTTCCTTGTAAGCAGAGACGGCCATCGAAAACTGATTCAACCCCTTATGAGCGATTCCGAGATTGTAATACGCTTCGGGAGAACGTCGGTCACGGGACAACGCACTTCGCAGAGTCTTCACCGCTTCCTGATAGTTCTTCATCTTGTTGTAGACCGCGCCAAGATTGATCATCGCAGCAGAGTTCTTGGGGTCTAACCGCATCGCACGTTGATAGAGTTGAATCGCCCGTTCGTAATCTCGTGTCAGAAAACAGAGGCCGGCGAGATTCTCGTGTGCGACGACCAGATCGGGATCGATCTCGATAGCTTCTTCCAGCAATTTGATCGCTTGCCGGGCGTTCTTTTCCGACAGGCACGCATTCGCCTGGGCACACAGATCTTCTGCCGTCGACATGACCCCACCCTAATCTTGATATTACGAAACCGGGTACGCAGTCCTTTCCTTCGGCCACGAGTAATCCCGCATTACACGCAGTCTCAAACGTCGAAGCTACTGGTCTTTCGAATGCATCTCGACGGGGTAACACTCAGCATCGTGCTCCCTGTGCACATGAGTGTGATGTCTACCGCGCCGAGAAACGCATCGTAGAATAAAAACTATACCCTGTTTGTCAGTACGAGTGCAAAGTCAATTACTGAGTTGCTGATCGCACCTTCCGATGAATCCCAGAGTTTGGAGAACCTGGAGCACTCTGAGTGATCGTCTTCGCCAACAGTTCAAGGCATTGTGCTAACGAGAACAATCTGTCGACACTCAACCCTGCGGGGTCGACTCTGTAGACGAACCGTCCTGCTCGACTTTCGTTGCATTCGAGGTGCCGTCAGAGTTTTTCTGATGTGGAACGAATTCTCCATCGAGTTGCGCGAGGGCATTGCGAGCAGCGCGTTGCTCGGCGACCTTCTTACTCGGTCCCCAGGCAGGAATAAATTCTCGATCTCCTACGACGGCTGTCACCTGAAAGCATTTCGAATGATCCGGACCTCGTTCGTCCATGACGGTATACACTGGAGTCTCCCCCAACGATTTCTGCATGCGCTGTTGAAAGAGACTCTTGTAATTCACCCCAATCGTCGACTCAGCAGCATTCGAAATATCTTCGTCGAGGACCCATTCGATGAACGAACAGGCCGCTTCGTATCCCCCATCCAGATAGATCCCTCCGATGATCGCTTCGAAAGCAGTTGCGAGCACGGAATTCGGAACCGACGAACTCGTTGTGATCCCTTTTCCGAGCACGAGGAAGTCATCGAGTTTCAATTGGCGGATCAATCGGGCGCACGTCGCTCGACTCACCACGACTGACTTGATGCGAGTCAGTTCCCCTTCTGATGACTCCGGAAATCGCCGAAAGAGTTTTTCGCAAACGGCAGCCCCCAGAATAGCATCACCCAGAAACTCCATCCGTTCATTCGATTCCAGCCGGGTGCGTGCTGCGGAAGCATGCGTTAAGCAGCGGATGAGCAATTCCTGATCCTCGAACCGGTATCGCAAGACATTCTGACAAGCTGCCAGTGCATCTGACTCAGGATCTTGAGGGGCCGGTTGAGAAGACATCAATCATCAACATCAAGAACGTTAGGATTGAGAAGCCAAGTCTATTTCGCCTTTAAGTAGACTGTCAATTCGGCAAGCATCGAACGTGCACAGCGCCTGCACTGGAGCCACTTAGCTCGACCGAAAGTTTTCGCTTTGCCCTTCTTGCGAATAAGGAATGATCATCTCCGCTTTCCAGTAACTCTTTAACCTTTCCACAAGATCGACAAAGTTGCCAACGTCCACTGGTTTGGTCAGCACGCCCTGCACGTCCATGGCCCCAAACTCTGCTCCGTCTGCAGGAGTCGTCTCGCCAGTCATGATCACGACGGCGATCCGCTTCAAGTGATCCGTCGATCTCATCAGCTGAAGAATTTGCCGACCGCTCAGCCCGGGAAGATTCAAATCGAGAAGAACAAGATCAGGTCGTGGAGCGAGTGAAAACCGGCCCTCCTGAAACACAAAGCTCTTCGCATCATCACCGTGACTCATCCACGTCAGACGATGTCGGATTCCGCTGCGATCCAATGCTCCGATCGCAAACTTGGCAGCAACGAGGCTGTCTTCGACCAGCAGGATTTCCATAGGACGACCGACGGCAGACTGCAGAGCTGCTGCTTCATCGCTGCTGTCGTGTCCTCCGAGAAATCCAGTCACTCTCGCCTCCTGAGTCCGGTCTACCCTAAATCATTGAGGATGTCATCCCAATGCGATGACGAAACTGGAGCCGGTTCAAAGGTCTCGTTTTCGGAAACAGTTCCGACTTCACGAGACTGGAATGCATTATATCCGTCGAAACGATACTCATGCAAAAGGGTATTGATCCGCATTTCGATCTTTGTCAATTCCGGTCCCTGCTCCGGAGTGACGAACGTGAATGCGCGCCCATGAAAATCAGAGGAGAGTCGACCAGTTCGGCCAACGCGGTGGATGTAGTCGTCTGCACTTTCCGGGATATCGAAATTCACGATGTGTGAAATCCCGGAGATGTCGATTCCCCGACCGACAACGTCCGTCGCGATCGCCAGTCGGACTCGACCATCGCGCAGCTGTTTCAGAACACGATCCCGGGTCTTCTGTGGAAGATCTCCATGAATCGCTGCCACGTCCGGCAGCTTCTTTTTGATCTTCGCATAGATCTCATGAGCTTTCCGCTTTGTCCGGCAGAAGACAATCGCCTGCGATGGACGCTCATTCAACAGCAGCTTGATCAGCAAACCGTATTTCTGTTCGTGCTCGACCGTGCAATAAAACTGCTCGATCGTATCCACCACAACGTGATCTTCTGAAAGATCGACGAGTGCCGGTTCTTTCATAAATCGTTGAGCCAGTCGCTGCACCGGTTCGGCCAGCGTCGCTGAGAGCAACAACGTTTGCCGGTCTTCAGGACAGGAACTCAGAATTCGTTCGATGTCTTTTCGAAATCCGATATCGAGCATTCGATCCGCTTCGTCCAGAACTGCGAAGCCCACCTTGCTCAAGTCAAGTTCTTTCCGCTGGAGAAGATCAATGACTCGACCCGGAGTTCCGATGACGACCTGCGGACACTTTCGCAGCGCTGAGATCTGCGGACCGAGCGGACGACCACCTACCACGAGCACGGTGTCGCAGTTGGATTTCCCAGCGAGCGACCGAAACTCGCGATCGACTTGTTCACTCAACTCACGAGTCGGTGCCAGAATAATCGCCTGGACGGCTTCGCTTCGACGCTCAAGCTTTTGAAGGATCGGCAGTGCGAAGGCTGCGGTCTTTCCCGTTCCCGTGCGTGCCTGCCCGATACAATCCACGCCAGTGATAGCGATGGGAATAAATTCCGCCTGAATCGGCGTGGGCTTCTCAAATCCGAGTGTATCAAGCGTTCGCAAAATCCGCTGATTCAGCCCAAGCCCTTTGAAGGAGAGTGATTCGACATCAGATGTCATACGTGCGTTCAACCAATTCAGCAACCGGCCAGTCTTGGAAACAGGTGACAAACCGCTGGTTGCACTAAAGAAAGTTCAATTACGACAACAGTTTACCGAATCATACGCGCGCGTGGCAAAAATCGCTATCGACCTGTGGAAATGTGCTAGGTTTTAACGTGAAACGATCTAGGTAAACCATCACAACAAGGACATATGAACAGCCGTCAACTGAGCGCTCGGATTGAATCGGTTTTAACGGACTTGCACACTCTACGTGCGGGAACATCTGGTCGAAACCATTCACACGAGCGATCCGAAGAACACCAGCTGCCTTCGTCGGTCCCAAACTCGCTGAGTCACCAGCTTGCCCGATGACAGATTCCCCCGAAAACAACGATCGATTCCTGGCCGCACAACAGCGTCTGCAGGACCTCCTCAATTCGGTGGAGTTGCAGTCGAGCTCTGAAGAGATTCTGCTGGAAGAGGGCTCCGGATTTTCGGAGATGTGCCCCTCTTGTGAATCAACAGAGGACTGGGGAACGAGTTCCTGGTGTCCAAATTGCGGCTACTATCCGAAGACTGGGAAATCCGTTTTTGACGATTCCGCAGTCGAAGGTCTCGAACTGGACCTTGATGACGGCGGAAGCGATCACGAGAACGAACTCGATGAGGATGAGTCCTCTCACATTCTGATCACCGGCATCATGCTGGGACTTTTGGCTTCAACCGGGTTGGGCGTTTACTTCTTCGCTCCGCAGCTTCTCCCAGAAGGGTTACGACGAAACGCCTCAGTTGCGGTCGTAGAGACCGACGAGCAACCGGTTGAAACGATTGAGGACCAACCGAGCGAAGAGCCCGTAATCACAGAAGTCGAAACAATCGCCCCGACAGAAGCCGAAATTGCCTCTGTAGATTCCGAAGATGACCCGTCACTGAGGGCTGAAATCGAAGATGAACAGCCCGGTTATTTCGAAACGTCGGAAGGGATCGTCGAAGACAAGATCTATCAGAATGACTACGCAATCATCGGCTATTCGACGAACGCAGACGGAGAGCTGCGATCCGTACTGCTGGCGGGCATTCACGCTCGGACTAAACGCCCCGCATTTGCTGGCAAATTCTCCATCAGTGTCCGCGACCCGAAATTCCTGACCGCGTTACAGGAGTCTCTCGACAATCATCGAACGAAGAAACCACCCGTCCCAAATCCGTACAACGCACGCTGGACGACTCCCTCGATCTTCTGCACGATCCACCACAACGGAGTCACCCCCGATGGACGAATCCTCGAGGGCCAAATGACTTCGTTTCGTGACCGAACTCTAATCCCGGCCAACAACGACTCAGAAACAGACACTTCAGCGCTGGGAGACTCGAGTGCCGGATCGCAAGCAAGCAAGACTTCCGAATCCTCGTAGGTAGAGACGACCGTTCGCTACTGCTGGAGTCGAGTACGAGTTGTCACCCGTCGGGCTTTTCCCGTACAGATGGAATTTCGGCGATGCATCGAGGACGACAACATCTCCTTCTTCTGAGATGCAATAGAGCTTGCCATCAATCAACACAGGCGAGCCACTGAAGTTTCCGCCGATCCGCTCCATCCATACGTTCTGCTCCAAGTCTCCGGACAGATCGATACAGCAGACAACGCCGCCATCGTTCCACAGGAACAGATGACCTTCGTGAATAATCGGAGTCGGCACGTACGGCAAATTGCGTGTTCGCATGTTGACGACTTCACCCTTGCCGTCCGCTTTCACAAGTGCCAGCGTCGTTCCACGTCCACCCTTTCCGCAAATCGCTGTCAGCAATCCTTCTCCATAAGCAGGTGAGGCCACCGTTCGATCGGGAAGTTCACCGGATGCCCACAGCTGTTTTCCGGTTTGTGGGTCCATTCCCGACAGCCCCAGCGCACCGCTCAAGCATACGAGTTGATCTTTTCCGTCGATGTTGACGATCAACGGAGTCGCGTAGGACGTCCTGCGGAAGTCACGTTCTGACTCCCACACCTGCTCGCCGCTGGCCACGTCGAGAGCGACGATTTTGCTCGGCCCCATCTGGTCATCAGGCACGATCACTTTTCCGTCGTAAACAATCGGAGAAACTCCCTGACCATGCTGGCTCGTGAACGAACCAAGATCGCGTGACCAGATTCGTTCTCCGGCGAAGTCGTAAGCCAGAATCGTGTAGTGATTGTCGTCGGCGAAGACCACAAAAACCCGCTCTCCATCGACAGCAGGAGTCCCTGAAGCGTAGCTGTTCTTCTTGTGAAGATGATTCGCAGCCAGTTGAATTGAGTCTTCCCAGCGAATCTCGCCAGTCATGGCATCAACACAAATGACGATGCGCGTTCCGTCGTCCAAGCCTGCCGTCAGAAACAGAGAATCATTCCAGATCGCAGGCGATGAGTGCCCTTTTCCGGGAAGCTCGACGACCCAGTCATAATCCTGCATTTCCCATTTCGTCGGGAAACCCTGCTGCGAACTCTTTCCCTCACCATTGGGGCCACGAAATCGGGTCCACTCCTCAGCTTCGACCGAAGTCGGTGCTGCGAAGATGACGAGCATCGTGAAGACAAGAACAGATGAGAACAGATTCGCGACACAAATACGGGGCATGGGAAACCTCATTCAAATAGTGCGCACAACCTCACGCATTGCACGTTAGGATCGACGTTGAAGCTGGAAGGCAATTCGGTCGAGAGCTTCGCCCTCTGAAATCCATCCAGCATCATGAATCTGAAGCCGTTACGCAATGATACCTATCAGAAAAATCGGTTCCCACAAATAGCAAGAGACGCGGCGTTTTGTACGCCGCGTCTCTTGAATTTCATGTTAATCACGATTTTCGAAACGACTCTTTCAAGGAAGCAAGCTTCGCGAAAGAGTGATGTTCCTACTCACCGTAGAACTTCGTCAGTTCATCCGTCGTCAGCGGTTCAGGGACAGATTCACTTGTCACCCGTGCTCGGAATCGCATATTTCCAGGAGTCTTGCTCGCGACGCGAACACGGAAGGTCGCAGTTTCTCCCGGTGCGAGTTCTGGAGTGGTGCGGAAGATAACTTCATTCCCTTCGCTCACATGAGCGGCCGGTCCTTCAGCATGAACAAACGCAGTTCCCTGTGCGAGTTCACAAGTCAGACCAACATCTTTCGCAGCTGCGGTTCCTTCGTTCTTGACTCGAACTTCGTAGACAGCTTCTGTTCCGACTTCGACAGGATCGTCGAGATCGACGACAGCCACCGACAGAGACGAAGCTCCTTCGATACGGCAATCGAGCTCGGCATCAGCCAGCGTTCCGTGCTCCGAAGTTGCACGAATGAGGTGCTTGAATGCTCCAGACTTTTCAGCCATCAGTGTCACGTTCAACTCTGCCGACTGTTTGACATCGAGACGACCGACAAACCAGATCAGCATTTTTGCATTGCGATCGAATTGAACTCCACGGTCCGCCGAGACGAACTTGAACCCGTCAGGAATCTTGTGCATCAACTGCACGTTGTTCGTGGCTGCCTGTCCGTCGTTCTTGACGGAGAGCTTGAAGGTTCCTTCGCGCCCCAAATATCGCAGACGAGGACCACTCACTTCAGCCATCAGGTTTGGTGCAATCACGTGGACCGCTGAGCTGATCTGTTCATCGAGGCCATTGTCAGCCACAGCATGAACCATCACATCGTGAGTTCCACCCGCAACAGCTGACATCGCCAGTCGAACATGACGTGATTCACCGGGATTCAGAGATCCGATCTCCATCAGCAATCGTTCACCTCGAATGTGCTCAAGCCCTTTAGGAATGAACGCTTCGACGCGAACGTTTTTCGCAACTCCGGTTCCTGGATTCGTAACGATCACAGAGTGAGGAACACTGTCCCCAACGTGAACTTCCTGAGGACCTGTCAATTTCAAAGCGAGCATCGGCTCGGCGACTTCGAAGACACCGCTTGCTGTGCCTGAGAAACGAACACTCGCATCGGCGTTGACGGCACCGCGTTGAAACGGAATCATCGAGACCTTGATGGTCTTTTGTTGTCCCGGCTTCAATTCCGCGAATTCCCATCCCAGGAATGTTTCACTCTGATCAGGTTTGGGTTCGGTATCAACTACGCGAACGTTCTGCGGCAAACGAGCCTGAACTTCAACTCGCGTCGCTGTCGCTTTTCCGTTGTTCGAGATCACGAGATCGCAGTCGAACTGTTGACCGACGTTGATTTCCGAGTTGGTCTTCCATTCGATCGTCAAGCTTGGAGTTTGCGGTCCTTGAAGATCGCGGCCAGTGACGACCGATGGAGTTCCAAATGTATTTGGAGCGACGGGAGCAGTCAGTGACCGTGCGGACGTTTCTTTTCGTTCCGGAGCCCGAGTGATCGTCAGCGAGCCTTTTGGAGTGGTCTTCGCAGGCACACTCATCTCTTCGGGAACAGCCGCTGCCGCCTCGGGTGAAGCAGTTTCGACACTCACTGGTTTGCCAGGAAATGGTCGGACGTCGCCCAACTCTCCGCTGACCTGTTGAATCGTTGGACCAGTTTCCGTTGCTTCAGCTTGAAATGCCGCTGGAGTGACTCCGCTGCCAGCAGAAGCGTCGACTGTTGTTTCGAAGGTAAATGCTGGTCGGGCAGGCTCTGCCTTCTCAGCTGTTTTCTGTGTGGATGTTCCAATCGCCTGACCATAGAAACCCGGAATTGGCGAAGCCTCTTCGGTGTTCACTGGCTTGGGACCGCCTGACTCTGCAACTGGAGTGGCTTGGTCCGATTCGGAATTGATGAATCGTAGCCCTTTCGGTGCGGGCTTGCCGGACTCGGCAGAAGGTCCGAATGAACTCTGGGCGTTGGCACTCGATATTCCCAACCCGAGAATGGCCAGTAAACATGCACTCCTTCGCATGACAGTCTCCGTAACGATGTGAGGGGGTCCAAAATGGATTGGAGCGATCGAAGACTCACTGAGCTGCGACAGAACGTCACTTTGACCGTAGGATGGGCGATTGGCTCAGCAAGAAGTTTGATTTCAAGATGCGTCAGTGACGCTGTGGAGCGCGGCACATGGGCTATCGTTGAAATCGACGATGTTCTTCCGTGAACATGAGGAAATTGGACGGGTTGTCCGGTTTTACGCGAAGTTTTTCCCTGATTTGCTCGGCGAGAGAACGAATTCGCTCAAGAGAAACGATTCTTCCGTTTCGAATCAAGATGAATGCATTTCTTCGCTGCGATCAGCGATCAGAATGGCAATTATTGCCTGAGAAATCAGCTTCGCAGCACTGAACAGCCCAGCCCATCAGTGCAGCGGAAACTCTTGCAGATTTACCGACGAGAGCTCGACGCGGTGACTGAATCGCGTCGTCGTTGAGAGCCGGCCTCGCCTGCCCCAAGTTGGTGGTTCAAAAACACTGGCCACACGCAGATGCTATTCGCTTCCGCCCTCTGCGTCGGCCTTCGGTGGCTCTTTGGGTCGGTTGTGCTTGTTCGGTATGAGTTGATCCAGCACACCGTTGACGAATTGGGCTGACTGAGCGTTCCCGAACTTCTTGGCCAACTCGATCGCTTCATCGATGACCACTCGCGGTGGAGTGTTCGTTTTCAACAACTCGAAAGCTCCCAGTCGAAGCACACTCCGATCTGTGGCAGCCATCCGGCTGATTCGCCAGTTCTGGGCGACAGCCTGAATTCTTTCATCGAGTTCAGCGCGACATTCCATCACTCCGCCGAACAGCGACCAAGCGAAGGTTCTCAGGTCCGGATCCTTCATACGTTCGGCGATCATCTCACGAATCGAATCCATTCCAATATCTGGATTCAGATCCGTCTGATACAGCATCTGGAGTGCAATTTGTCGGGATTTGCTGCGTCGAGCCATTCAGTTTTGCTCTATCGTTTTGTTTCTATCGGGTGGAATCAAAAGTTGCTGAAAATCGTGTGGTTCGCTGCCATCTTCTGCGTCATGGAGACCACGGCCAAAGACAGTTATCTCTTCGTGCGAGTGAGCTCGTCCTTCCGGTTTCGACCCGGCAGTCTGCCTGTTTCCCGCTCAGCGATTCGGTAAATCAGCGTGGAGGAATCAGTGTTGAGAATGTTTCCAAAGCGATCTTAATGTCGCATTTCATTTCCTGAGACATTCTTTGGTGTCAAAGATGTCCGAGACACGCTCCTGCACATCATTCCAACAATGAGTGTACGTGCCATGATCAAATGATCCGTTTCCGCCGACCGAGCGACTCGGCGCTGTCCAGGATGCCTGCCCCGTGGCTGTCGGAAACTCATGTAGTCGCCAGAAGTGCCCTTTCGATGGGACATTTCGTCGATTTGCTACAAACCTCTGAACACCAAAAGTCTGAACTCAGTCTTCCTGATTTCAGGGCGGACAAACTGCTGCCCGAGGTGTTCAGGAGATCTGTCTGAGGACGTCGAGTGTTTCGATCGCTGCCAGCGCAGCTTCGGCACCTTTGTTCCCTGCTTTTCCGCCAGCTCGGTCCAGAGCTTGCTCCATCGTACGACAGGTCAACACACCAAACAAGGTGGGGATTGAGAACTTCTGCGACACGTTCATCAATCCTTGAGCGACAGCATGATTGATGTACTCATGGTGATCTGTATCTCCCTGAATGACCGCTCCCAGAGCCAGCACGGCTGACACATCTCCTTTGGCAGCCAGCTTTTCCGCAACCACAGGAAGCTCGAATGCCCCAGAGACCCAGAAAACGGAAATCGAGTCTTCGGCAACTCCGTGCCGGGTCAGTGTGTCGATCGCTCCCGAGAGAAGTTTTCCCGTGACCAGATCGTTGAATCGGGACACAACGATTGCAAAACGGTCGTTAGAATCTGCGATCAGTTTCCCGGAAGTTTGCTGCACCATAATTTCCGCTTCGTCATCACAAAGAGAATTAAAGGCCGCATTCTAGGAGGATCACCTCGTTCGTACCACTATTCTTGTGTTCTCTGTTCGGTAACGCTCGAGGCGGATTCTTCCTTCGAGGAATCGTCGTCATCGAAGGCCATTTCCGCAGGCGGGTTCTCCTCAGGATCAAACTCGCTCGACCCATCTCTCAGGAGTTGACTCAATGATCGATACGAAATCACGGCATTCAAAGTGAGCACAAACGCTGCGCCGATCGCGAGATATGAAACGATCGACAGCGTATGAAACAGCAACAGCGACACAATGACTAAAACGAGCGTCACGCCCCAACCCATCAATGCCGTTTGCTTCCACTGCTCAAATCGCAAGCGTTCCCGGTCCGCCATTGAGTTCGCGACTGCTTGCCGGGCAGAGTGATTCGCGACAGCACGAAAGGAATCGAGTTTCTGACGAAGTTCCTTCCGATCTGAATCGGATGGCCGAGGACTGGCTGCTTTGTTCGTCGGTTCCCTGCGCTTTTGTTGTTCGGAATTTGCCTGACGACTGACCGCTTCCGCCTTTTGGGCTGACTCGACCTTGGATTTTGATTGAGTCGACTTGCTGGTTCTGGAGAGGAGCCGCTCCATGTAGGAGTCAATCGAGATTTCTTCCGAATCCTCAGCTGGAGCGTCCTCAAAACTCGATTCGTTTGACGAACTATCGTCTGAGCTCCGACTTTCAGTCTCTGAACTCGATGAATCATAAGCCGATGGCGAAACTCGATTCCCGGATGTACTGCTGCTGTCAGACCTCGGCGAAGCGGGATTTGCCCCCATTCCGAATGCCTGACTTAACTCCGCACGGAGTTCTTTTGCACGCACTTCATCGTCGCTGATCATTTCCTGGCCCTCAGTCGATTGTGTCTTCGAGGCATCATCGCGAGCATCGTCATCTGCCTCAGATTCAGCGAAATCGTAGATCAGCCCTGAGGCCTCCTGACCTTCAGATTCGTCGTTCGACTCAATTCCGTCCGTTGCATCCGCGAAACGTTCTGCAAATTCCGTAGCATCCGGAGAATTCACAGAGTCATCAACATCGTCGTCAGCTTCCGAATCCGAAGCCTGATCATGGACGACTTCAATCTGAGTTGAAGCGAGTTCCTCAACGAGACTCTCGAACTCATCGTCCTCCAAAATCGGACCACCTGCGACCGGCCCCGAAACATGATCCTGAGCTGGGCCAACATCAAATCCGTCCCACGAACTCGACCAGTTATTCTCTTCGGGAGATTGACCGTTCGCGATTTCATCTGCATCGACTCCCATGCGAAATTCCATTTCACCGAGAATCTGTTCACGTCGTTCGAGTTCTGCAACACGATGAGCAAGATGTTCTCGTGAGTGCTCTATACGGGCAGCGAGCTTTTCAATCTCAGTCTGTTCGACTCGCAGTTGATCTGCCTGCATCGCCAGAGTTGCCTGAGCTTCTTCGAATTCCGCACGCCAACCTGTCGGTTCAGAAGTTGACGCTTCACCAGCTCCGGACGCTTCGCTCGACAACTGCAACAACGCAGATTCTTTAGCTTCGAGTGTGTGACTCCAGTCGCTCAGATCAGCTGCGAACTTGGCGAGATCACCCCGTTCCTGTTCTAGCTTCCCTTCTGAGTCGGCAAACTTGTCAAGTTCTGCCCGCAGCAGTTGCTCCTCCTCTTTGAGAACTTGCTCGATTTCACCGAGTGTCCGCCGGTCACGGTGAAGCTCTTCCAGTTTTTGATCCAGATTCTCTCGTTCCGTAGCAAGCGTTGCACGTACTGCTTCCAGTTCGTCCCGCTCTGTGAGAACGGTCCACAACATTTCCTCCAATCGCCGTTGCTGAAAGGCGACCTCAGCCTGTAGCTGTTGTTCTCGCGATTCGAGATCTTGCGACTTCTCGACAGACGCGTTCTCGATTTCCCCTCGAAGCGACTCTTCCCGATCTTTCAGTTGTTGCATCGCTTGTTCGAGTTGATTGGCCTTCTCCGCCAACTCGTCCCGTATCGCTGCGAGTTGCTGTTGCTCATTTCCGAGAGCCTCAACTTCTGATTTCAATCGATTGCGTTCGTCCTCCAGTTCCTGCTTCGATTGATCAAGATTCAGTCGCAATTCTTCGAGCTGTTTTGCTTCTTCAGCCAACCGTTCTTCTTCGCGTTCGAACTCCATCTTCCGCTGCGAAGCATCTTGAAATGCTGCCTGCTGCGCTGTTTCAAACTCAACAAGCTGCGATCGGAGTTCGGCCTCTGATCTCTTCAGTTCACGAACCAGTCGAACGAGCGTCTGGCATCGACTTTCGAGCTCGACGTCGCGCGATGTGAGTCCGGAATCGCTGACGGAAGGCAAGACTTGTTGAGTGGCTTGCTGTTGTCGCTGTTCGAGGTCGCGCTCCGCCTCGCTGAGTTGCTTTTCACGTTGTTCGAGTTCAGCTCTCTCAGCTTGAAGCGTTTCCGATTGGCGAGTCAGTTCTTGTAATTGAATCTCGGCTTGAGTGCCTCGAGAGTTCAACTCCTCTTCTCGGCGAGAGAGTTCGACTTCGCGCTCTTGAAGATTTTGAAGAGCAACATCGATTTCGCTTCGGCGCGTTGTCCAGTCAGCCGCATCTTGATTCAAGCGACCTTCTTTCGCTTCGAGCGAAGCTTTCGCCTCTCGCTGCTCTTGTGCTTTCGCCTCCAACTCGGCACGGAGTGACTCGACCTCGGCCTTCTGTTTCAGGAATTCTTCACGCTGTCGAACGAGTTCCTGCTTCTGTTCGTCGAGTTCCGCTCTGACTTCTGAGAGTTGTCCGGCCTCTGACTGACTCTTCGAACGTTGCTGTTCGAAGTCCATTTCTCTGGAACTGAGAGCCTCTTCACGATTCGCGATTTCCTGTCTTGCAACTTCTAACTGAGCAAGCTGGTCCTGCAATTCAAGGCGTTGTGATTCGAAAGTCTTTCGCTCCGCCTCCAAGTCGTTTTGGTTTCGATCGAGTTGTTCCTGAAGGAGTCGCAGCTTCTCATGAGCCTCCTGAGTGTCATCTGTTTCTGAAACCTGCGAGCGACCCTCTTCGCCTGCTTCAAGCGGTTCATCTCGCTCGGGCTGAGGACTGACGATCGATTCGCTCTGCGCAGCTGAGCTCGTTCGCCCTGAAAAGAGAATGGACTTCAGGAGATCTCCGATGTCGGACGCCAGAAATCCGCCGGTCGGATTGTCACTCTCGCTGCTCTGTGCGGCTGGCCCTTCGACGAGAAACTCAATCGGACCAAGGGCAATTCGATCTCCAGCTGATACGGTCTCTTCGTTAACTGCTCCGTCGTTGACCCATGTCATCGGTGAATAGGCTTGCAGGATCGTGCGTTTCGCTCCAATCACAAGCAAAGCGTGCTTCTCAGCCACACCGTCGAAGTCAAAGACCAGATCGCAGCCTCGCCCTCTCCCGAGCAAATACCGACCGGGAGCCAGATTCACAGGATCGAGCTCCCAGTTCGAACGGAGCGGTTTCAAACAGAGGACTGCTGCATTCGAAGAAAGCTTGTCATGGTACGTAGCGGTTTTGCTGCTGGGGATGGAGGGGTGTGCCATTTATCGTTACTCCTGGGGTAGGGCGACATCGACGTACCGACTCCTCGCCGATCACTCTGAGAATCACCCTCAATGGCATATACCTCACGAAATTCATGCGGTCAAAACCCGGAACGCACCTTCGCAGCATCCTCGCAACGAATCATTTCGGCTTCCGATTTTGCGGTGTCGAATGCCCCAGAATTCGCGCAACCTTCGCATCCGCAGACTCGCGTGCAGCCCATTTAGATCGCAGAATCGATTCGTTCTCACTCAGATTGCCGCCGTTCCTCAAGTTTTCCGCGCTCAAATCGAATCGCGGACCGGTGGGTTGAAAGCATCCGAATCGTTGTGAGTGTCGCATGAATTTGCGAGACTTTAGCGATCAAACGGAACACCAAGGAAACATTCCTATGACGTGCACAAACCGAAGAATGATCGCAATTTGGGGCCTGTTGCTGATCGTTGCTTGGAGCCCGCTGGAGCTATTCGCACAGCCAGCACAAACGGACACTCCGAACGCCACGCAGCGTCCCGCGAATCGGGAAGCAGTCAAGGCTTTGAAAGACCTCGAATACGTCCCCAACGGGCACGAACGGCAGCGTCTCGATTTGTACCTGCCCGCGAACCCCAAAGCGGACAAACTCCCGCTGATCGTTTTCATTCACGGCGGGGCCTGGAGAGCGGGAGACAAAGCTGGCGGTCGCGGACAAGTTCAAGCCGCAGTTGCTTCCGGTGAGTTTGTCGGCGCTTCGATCAATTATCGCCTCAGCGGACATGCAATCTGGCCGGAGCAAATCAAAGACTGTCAGGCTGCGATTCGATGGCTGCGAGGAAACGCTAAGAAGTACGGAATCGATCCGGAGCGCATCGGAGTCATCGGAAGTTCCGCCGGCGGACATCTTGTCGCCATGCTTGGCACTTCCGGAGATGATGCTAACTATCCCGACCCGATTGGCGAGCACACGTCTGAATCGAACCGCGTCTCCGCAGTCGTCGACCTGTACGGACCCACGAATTTTCTGACGATGAACGATTTCCCCGGAAGAATGGATCACGATGCTCCGAATTCTCCGGAATCGCTGCTAATCGGTGCCCCAATCCAAGAGAATCCAGACAAGGTCCGCGCAGCTTCTCCTCTGAAATACATCTCGAAAGACGATCCCCCATTTCTCATCATCCATGGAACTGACGATCCCCTCGTTCCGATGGATCAGTCAGTCCAACTTGATCGAGCATTCGATGAAATTGGTGTCGAGTCGACACTCGTCCGTGTGAACGGCGGGGGCCATGGCGGATTTCAGAATCCGCAGATTCGAACAATGATTCTGGACTTCTGGAAAGCCAAACTGAATGGTGGCGAATGGGATGTCAAAGATTCCGAAATCGAGAACCAGGTTCGAGAGAACTGATTGTTCGAGTAGATTCCCCTTCCATTGTCCACTAAATTTCACGGATTCAGTTGTCTCGGAGGCCCTCAACCGGACGCTCAGCAGTTAAATCGCAAGAGAATTCCAGCCTCCGAAGTGTGAACGACTTCGCGAACAACGAAGAATCACACGACGAACATTCCGCATGAAGATTGCGGTCCACCCCAAGAGACTTCCCCTGCCGAATCGAAATCACCCAGCCTTTTGAGAAGCGATTCCTGAACTTTGAGTCGTTTTTGGGAACCGTTTCCTTCAGGTTTATCAGTTTGGTTTTGCAAGTTCGATTGAGCGAACTGCATAAAATCCAACCCTAATATTCCAAGCCAACCGACAGACCAGAGCTCTATGCTCTCAAAGCAGCTGGCACATCGATCCACCGACGCCGATCGGTTTACTGAGAGGAAATTCCACTGTGAACGCTAAAATCGTCCTCCTTCCCGGAGATGGAATCGGACCTGAAGTGATTGCCGAAGCCAAGAAAGTGCTTGAAGCAGTCGGCACAAAGTTCGATCACGATTTTCAGTTTGAATCGCATCCAATCGGTGGGATCGCGATCGACGAAACAGGCGATCCCCTTCCCGAGCCAACACTTGCAGCATGTCGAACCGCAGCTGGAATCTTGCTCGGTGCTGTCGGTGGTCCAAAATGGGACGATCCGAACGCCAAAACGCGTCCAGAAGCTGGCCTCTTGAAGATTCGCAAGGAATTAGGTCTGTTTGCGAATCTGCGACCAATTACCACTCACGAGTTTCTTATCGACTCGTCTCCACTGCGACGGGAAATTGTCGAAGGCACAGACATTCTGTTTGTGCGTGAGCTGACCGGCGGCATCTATTTCGGTCCATCCGGACTGGAAAAACACGACGACGGGACCGAAACGGCTTCGAGCACGATGGTCTACAGCACTCACGAAGTCGAACGTGTTGTTCGTATCGCAGCTGAGGCAGCACGCAAACGATCCGGCCGCCTGACTTCGGTCGACAAAGCCAATGTGCTTGAAGCATCACGCTTGTGGCGAAAAGTGGCCGAACGCGTTGTTCGCGAAGAATTCCCTGATCTGGAATACGACGTCGTCCTCGTTGATGCGATGGCAATGCACTTGATCTCCCGACCGTCGACGTTTGATGTGGTTGTCACCGGAAACATGTTCGGCGACATCCTCACGGATGAAGGCTCCATGCTTCCTGGATCGATGGGACTCCTCCCGTCAGCGTCTCTCGGAAGCGATGGCCCTGGGCTCTACGAGCCAATTCATGGATCAGCCCCGGATATTGCGAACAAGGGAAATGCGAATCCTCTGGCAACAATCTTGGCAGCCGCCATGATGCTGCGGCACTCGCTGAATCTCGAAGCGGAAGCAACTGCCATCGAAGCTGCGGTTGATGCCGTCTTGCGATCGGGAGCACGTACCAAAGATCTCGCACGCGGCGGCGAATCTTCGCTGACCACGATCGAGATGGGTGATCGAGTTTGCAAAGAGCTGACCGCGTAATTGAGGTCAGCCTGACTCTCATTTCCAAACTTACGGCTCGCGAACTGCCGAGCCCTTTCCAAAAGTTTGACATCGCTGAAGGAGTTTGAACGATGCACAACCGACTGCTAACCCTGCTTGCAATTGGACTCATTTGCTGGATGACAGGGTGCGACAAAGCATCAGAAGACCCCACTCCTCCGAGTCCGGAAGTCCCGGAAGCAGGGAGTGCAATTACCGAAGAACCAGAAGAAAGCGGAGCCCCAACGCCAGCTCCAGCGGGACAGAGTGAAGAGACAGGCGAAGAGTCAGGAAGTTCTGAGTCAGAGCCCGAAGCAACGTCTGATTCAACACCCGTCACACTCGAAACGATGAGTTGGGACGACACGCTGAAACTAGTCGATCAGGAGCAGGGAAAAGTCGTCGTCATGGACCTCTGGTCCACTTCATGCCCGCCATGTCTTGAAGAACTTCCTAACCTCGTCAAACTTTCCAAAGAATTTCCCGATTCCGTAACCTGTATCTCGGTCTCATTGGATTATGCTGGATATGAAGATGAACCTGTTGAAAGCTATCGAGATTCGGCGATGACCTGGCTGGAGAAGTTCAACGCCGACATTCAGAATATTCTCTGCTCGACCGACTTCAATATCATCTTCGGCGAGAAGATTCCCCATGCCTCGCTGCCGGTCGTATTCGTCTACAATCAGCAGGGAAAACTCACCGGACAATTCCCTGACCCCAAAGATCCGTCAGAGTTTACCTATCAAGAAGACGTCATCCCCTTCGTCAAGAACCTGATTGATCAGTAAAGTTTCCAAAGACAGCCCGAGTACAAACAGCCGATCTGAACTTTAGCCCCCCTGTCAGCGCAGCGTTGCGTTCTTGTTGAATTGGGTTGGTCGAGATTAACCAGTGATCCGAATGAGGCCTGTGGTGGTATCAACGAATCTCGAGGATCGTGTTTCCTCGCCTCCCTCGAGCCAGAATGACCACGACAGGTTCCATCGCTTCCTGCTGACCAATCAACAGCCGATCATGGGTGACCACGACCAATCACACCTTCCACCTCAGCATCGATCGATGAACTGGCGATCGAAGATTGCCTGGTGGTACGACCCGCGCCAATGGGTGCGAGCGATCCTGCTTCTGCGTGACACTCCGCACTCGATCGCCCTCGGAACAGCCATCGGAATCTTCATCGGGCTGACACCGACGTTCGGAATCCAGATGATTCTCGTCATCGCATTGGCATTCCTCACACGCAAACTCTTCCGATTCAACCGCTTTGCAGCACTCGTGGCGGTCTATGTCTCCAATCCCTTCACAATGCTTCCAATTTTCTGGTTCAATTACCGGGTCGGGGCGCTCTTCATTCACTCTGAACTGACTTGGGAAGAATTTTCAAAAGTCTTCCAATACAACGGAATGCGTGAGTGGTGGCACTCCTTCCTGAATGCGTTCCACCTCATCGGATTGCCACTCATTGTGGGTTCTCTGATCGTCGCTTCTGTGTTTGCAATTCCCACCTATCCGTTGATGAAACGTCTCCTGGAGAACGTTCAAAAACGTCGCAAACTGCACGCAGCCCGCAAACTCGTTCCCAGTGTCGACGCCGAATGTTCGACAGCCCCTTCCGAGTCGCCCAAACTTCCGCTCTCTTAACGCATCGTTCATGATGGTTGAGAACGAATTCCAAAACAAACTCTTCAGGAGCTTCCGCCTGAGATGTTTGAATTGGTTGACGTTCCGTTTGCTCGTGAGAATCGATGCATTCCCAAAATGAAGATGCTCAGAGCAAGTTGCTCTTTCCGGTGCACTCGCTTGTGTTGTTTCATCATCAACAAGGCTGTGATTGCTCGCGTGAGAGAGTGCAAATCAAACTTGAACATGCTCTAGAAAGAGGGTTCCATGAAGCCGTCGCAAGTCTCGTGCGATGTCGTTTGCCTCGGGCTGATCGTGGCGGACCATGTTTGTGCTCCGATCCGCAAAATCCCCGCACCGGGAGGATTAATCACGACCCCGGAACTGCGGCTGACGATCGGTGGCTGCGCTGCGAACGCCAGCACGGACATGGCAAGACTTGGGCTCTCTGTCGAACTCGTCGGTTGTGTCGGAGAGGACCCGTTCGGCAATTTCGTGATTGAAGAACTTTGCTCGAGCGGTGTGAACTGTGACCACGTCAAACGCCTCGCCAGTCACGCGACCGCCGCAACGATGGTCATCAATGTTCAAGGAGAAGACCGACGCTTCATTCACGCAGTCGGGGCGAATACACAACTCACCGGAAACGAAGTCTCGACCGACCTGCTGACCGGTGCGAAGGCACTTGTCGTGGGAGGCTTCGGGCTAAACTCGAGTCTCTCTGGTGAGAACGTAAGAGACCTCTTTTCTCGAGCGCGACAGTCATCGGTCGTTACGGTGCTGGACGTCGTTCTCGACGACGTCGACATGTGCCGAACAATGCTCAAGGACGCTTTGCCCGAGACTGACTACTTCCTTCCTAACTCCGATGAAGCCCGCCTGCTGACCGGCACTCCCGACATTCAAGAGCAAGCCCGGATTCTGCTCTACTGGGGAGCACGTGCGGTCGTCATTACACAAGGGGCTGGCGGTGTCGTCTTGGCGGACCAGACTGGAGCCGTGACCGAAGTACCGGCGTTCTCAGTCAATCAGGTCGATGGAACCGGGGGCGGAGACGCATTCGTCTCCGGGTTCGTCTACGCACTTTTGAATGGACATCCCCCGCAGATGTGTCTGCGCTATGGGGCTGCCATGGGAGCCAGTTGTGTCCAGCATTCGGGAGCAACGACTGGTGTTTTCAATGCACAGCAACTTGAAGACTTTATCTCCTCGCAAAACGAGGGCGGTGCTTGAAGGCAAACATCTTGACACCCATCAACGTTTTCCACTATTGAGACTCGCCCCCACCTCGGAGAGTCTGACATGAGCCGATGGATCATGATTCTTCTTGGGCTGAGCATGGTCATTTGCGGGATGACCGACACCTCTCTCGGAGGCGATTTGCAGCAAATCGAAGACTCAGTCGAAGGGAATTCCTCAAAAAACCGAAAACGCGATTCCGGGAACCCTGACGACTGCGCACCCTCTTCATCGGAGTGCGAGTCCGATTCCTGGACGACCCAGATCATCGTCGACGTCTTTGGCCCTCCGCTTTTCTACGCTGTCACTTCGCCGTGGTGGGTGCCGGCAGCGATCATTGAGGAGGACGGCTTATGCGAAGCTTCCTATCAGAAGTATCCTTACGCAGCAGAGGATAGCGGCTTCCTGCTGATCAATACCGAATCCCCGACGGTGAAACCGTTTACGTTACAGCTTGGCTCTGAATACGCCACCGATTTTTCAGGCTTGGAGCGAATTGGAAACCGGATTCAGTGGGACACCTCATCGCGCTTTGGCGTCGACACTGAATGGAACTATTGGAACGAGACGACTCCTCACGGCAACGACACATTGTGGAACGGCGACTTCAACCTCACCTACCGCTTCGCTCAGTCGGAATCGGTCCAAATGTACTCGGGGATCGGCGTCAACTGGTTGAGCGGAAGCAGCAGCGACGCTGGTGTGAACTTCACTTACGGCATCGACCTGTTTCCCAGTAACCCTTTTGTGATCCGCGGCGTCATCGACGCAGGGACGATCGGCGATGCTGACCTGTACCACGCAAAAGCTTCGTTCGGCTGGATTTACAAACACCTCGAAGTCTCAACGGGCTATGACTTTCTGCATATCGGGGATTCCAATCTTCAGGGAATCACACTGGGACTGACTCTTTGGTTTTAATCCCAGTTTGGGTGTTTCAAGAACTGACGTGCTTACGTTTATGTCCATTTACGATGCGTGCTGCCGCTGTCCCATCAGGCCGCATGAATGCGTCTTTCTGTTCCGTAACGAATAACTCGAAAAACCCATCTTCAACTGAGAAAACTTGAAATAAGTTGGCTCAGCGAATCGTGTTGCGTAGATCTCGTTAAGATCTCAGAACCGCAAACTCTCAATTATTGACTTTCCCCCAAATTCGACGAAAACTTCGACGCCCCTCCCGGGTTTGACTTGTAGGGCCCGATATCGTGGAGACTCTCCAGAGCCTCTCTCCCCCCGACATTCCATCCGACCCCTCTGACGCGCGGTAAGAGGCAAGGAAAATCGTCCAGACTTCGACCTGAATGCGACCTTCACAATCGATTCTCCGAAACATGTTTCTCCTTGCGCTCATCCTCTTCAGCGCAATCGGAGGTCTTTATTGGGTGGAAAATTCGCAACCACTGGCAGCTTCAAAGTCAGTTGGTGAGCGTACCCCTTCGTTCAAACTCGAACTGTTCGAACAGTTCGAGCAGACCGTCGACTATGTGACACTCGCCCCTCGCGCGCGCGATAATTTGAGCATTGAGCAATCAATGCAGCTCAAGCTTGCTTATCAATTCTTCAATGACTTTCTCGCCACTTGGGAATCAGACCCTGCCCTCTCTTTTGAAGTGGCCCGCGCCCATCAGCAGATCGGCAAAATCTGTTTCGCATCTCGTGACTACATTCTTTCGCTTGAGGCTTACGACGCTGCCCTGGCAGCCGTTGCAAACGAGAGCCATGACGATTTCAGCTCCCGCTACTTCACGGCCATTACGCGAATCCTGAAAACAACCACATACGCGATGACCGGTCGCGATGCTGAAGCACTGGAAAGCACGCGACTTGCTATCCAAGAGCTTCGATCACTCCTGCAGGAATCGCCCGACGACTACACCTTCACAACCTCCCTTGCCGTCGCTCTTCGAAATCAGGCCATTCTTCTCGAATCCGTCGGCCAGCCGTCCGGAGAGATCGCTGCTGATAGCGTTGCAGTTGCCGAGTACGCTGCTGAAATCGCCCCTAATCCGTTTCAGGCGATTGATCTGATTTTCAATGCGATGGGCATTCAGGCAGAGCTTGCTGTCAGAAACAACGACATCACCCAAGCCACTGAAACCGCTCGACGTGCGATTGACCGACTCAATGATTTCATCGCGATTATCCCCGATGTGAATCGTGACGGAGAAAATCTCTATCCGCTACAGCAGTACGAACGAACCTTGCTCAATTTTAAGGAGCTTCTCTACACCCTGAGCAAAACGACTGAAAGCGATCGCCCAACAGTCGCTGTCGGACTCAACTCTCCTCTTCACTCATGGCGTGCCTATTTAATTGCCCCAAGACCGGCAATCACACTCTCCACGACGCGTTTTCAGTCAGGGCAACTGTTCCCCGATCATGACCACCAGGACTTGCTTCTCCTCGCCTGGCATGACTGGTGTGCGAAAGAACTTTTAGAAGTCATCTCCGCCGCTCAGAACCATATCCGAATCGCAGTTCTCGTCTCGGATATGGAGACACGAAGATTCCTCGCGGGTCGATTGAAAGGCGGCATCAAAAGCCGCCGGATTCAACTCGTAAACGTGGAAACCGACACTCCCTGGATTCAGGACTATGGCCCACAATCTTTCCAAAGCGTCTACGGAGAACCGACCTGGTGTGATCCCAGCTACTCCAACGCACTCACGCGCCCTCACTACCTGGACGATGAAACTCCGAAGACTCTTGCAAGCTTCTACAATCTTCGACGCATCGAAACACCGGTGCTGCTTGAAGGAGGAGCCGTCGTCGGCAACGGGTCTGGTATCCTGCTCGTCAGCCAACAGATCCTCGATCGCAACGAGGGACTCGGCATCACTCGTGATATGGTCTCGCGAACGCTTCAACGAGTCTACGGTGGAACACAGATTCAATACATCGAGACATTACATCGCGACCCAACCTCTCATGTCGACTGGTTCGCGACGTTCCCTTCCACGGATACAGTCATTTTGGGAAGCTATGGCTCGGACGATCCCGAAAATCGAGCACTCCTTGATCGACACTCAGCTTTGCTGCGAACGCTTCAAACTCCGAGCGGTTCATTAAAGGTCAAACGGATTCCCATGCCTCCGCACAAAGCCGACTTCTTCGGCGGAAGCTATACGAACGTTGTCTATCTCAACGGGCTCGTTCTCGTCCCTTCATGGAAAAACGCACCGCGTTCGATGGAAGCCAGCGTTCAGGCAATTTACAGGGAAGTTCTTCCGGGTTGGGAAGTTCACATGATCGACTCCACCGCACTTGGTCGTCGCGGGGGAGCACTGCGATGCATGACCAAAACTGTCCGCGTGCCGGAGCGCGTTATCGACTCGCTGTTTGAAGAGAGTTAATCTCTCAAGTCGATCGTCTTCGAAAATCTTCATGGCTTCGCTTCAGATTTGATGTGAGCATTCTTTGCAAACGCTTCACTGAAGTTCCTTGGGCAGAGCGACAGGTCTCGATCGAACAAACAGAAGCTCGTCTACAATTCGGCCTTCGCTGCGCACCCTTGACCGTGGCCTATGCGAGTTTTCTATGATCTTGGGATCTCATTTCTTCTTGAAGCCGCTTGGACCATTCCGATGATCATTGATGCGCATCAACACTTCTGGCAACGCTCACTCCCCTTCGACTACGACTGGCTGGACACCCCGCAGCACAAGCCGATTAGTGGCGATTACCTTCCCGAAGACCTTGAGAAGGAGATGGCGAAAGTTGGCGTCGATCAATCAGTCTTCGTCCAGACGCAGCACAACATCGCAGAGAATCGCTGGGCACTCGAATTCGCCAATCACTATGACTTCATCGCCGGAGTCGTGGGCTGGGTCGATCTCGCCAGCCCGGACTGCGAAGAACAACTCGCGGAATTTCAAGAACACCCGAAGTTCGTCGGAATTCGACACGTCACCCAAGACGAACCCGACGACGATTTTATTATTCGTGAACCAATCAAACGCGGCCTCGCGGTTCTTCAGAAACATCAAGTCCCCTTCGACCTGTTGTTCTACGTCAAGCACCTCAAGCACGCGAAAACTCTCGCTGAAGAGTTTCCCGACTTGCCGATGGTCATTGACCATCTCGCCAAACCACGCATCAAGGAACAGGTCCTGGACGACTGGGAAGCCAATTTCCGAGCTGCTGCGCAATACGAGAACGTCTACTGCAAACTCTCCGGCATGGTGACTGAAGCCGACTGGAACGAATGGAAGGTCGACGACCTGCGTCCATACGTCGATGTCGCACTGGAATGTTTCGGCCCAAAGAGATGCATGTTCGGATCAGACTGGCCGGTCTGTGAACTCGCTGCGACATACTCCGAAGTCTTTCATGCATTGAGAGAACAGACCTCGCAGCTCAGCGACTCCGAACAAGCTGACATTTTCGGAGAGACGGCGCGTCGCTTCTATAAACTTGGCTGAACGGTTTTCCGACGCTCCGTTTTGCAGCTGCTTCCCGAATTCGAACTCACAGCGTGACTGGGTCGACTTCTGTCGTCGTCCAGAAGCATGCGCCAAAAATGAATTCGAAAGTGCCGGCTGACCGATCAGTTTCGATTGTCTCATACGGCTGATACACTACGGAACCTCAATAAGCTTTCCCCCACGGACGTGGCCCTGTGAGTGTTGAATCCCGGTGGATTCGACCACGCACAGCAACACTCAATGCACGGACCGGTTTTTCCTCAACTCACTTTCGAGCCTTCACCATGAAACTCGTCGTTTGGGGACTCGTCGTCCTCCTGATCATCATACACCAGGACTTTTGGCTCTGGGATGACCCCACCTTGCTGGCCGGGTTCTTCCCGATCGGCCTGGCTTACCATTTCGGAATCTCGCTCGCTGCAGCATTCACGTGGTATCTCGCAACTCTGTTCTGCTGGCCTGTCGAACTTGAGAGTTCAGAAGACAACACTACTGCGACCGGAGAGGGGGCTGCAGAATGATTCAGCTCATCATTGTTTGCATTTACCTCGTTCTCCTGCTCTTGCTGGGTGCATTCGCCAGTCGAATGTTCCGAGGAACAAGTCAGGACTACATGCTCGCCAGCCACTCGATCGGTCCGTTCCTACTTCTTATGTCGATCTTCGGAACGACGATGACAGCTTTTGCTCTCGTCGGTTCGAGTGGAGAAGCTTACAAGGAAGGTATCGGCGTCTACGGTCAGCTCGCTTCCTCGAGCGGAATCATTCACTCGCTCTGCTTCTTCCTGATCGGCGTCAAGATTTACTCCTTCGGAAAGAAGTACGGATACACCACACAGATTCAGTTCTTCCGCGATCGTTTTGAGAGCGACCGAATTGGAATCCTTCTGTTCCCAATCCTTGTCGGCCTTGTCATCCCTTACCTTCTGATCGGCGTCATGTCGGCCGGAACAGTCGTCTCGAACATCACCGAAGGTGCATTCACGAACATCTTCGCCAGCTACGACTACGGAGTTCCTCCGTGGCTCGCTTCTGGTGTGATCTGCATTGTCGTGTTGCTTTACGTCTTCTTCGGCGGGATGCGAGGAACAGCCTGGGCCAACGCGTTTCAAACCCTCGTCTTCATGGCTTTGGGAGTTGTGACGTTCTACATGATCTCATCACGCTTGGGCGGTCTCGAAGCAGCCAGTCAGAAAGTTGCCGAGAAGCATCCGACCAAGCTCATGCGAGCAATCGCCGAGGCGGAAGCGGACGACTACGAAACTCAGCTTGTGGAATGGAAGAAGCGCGCGGCCTACAACTACGCCGTCGATCACGGAATTCTGAAACTGACTCCTGAACAACTCGCAGAAGCTCACGAGTCAATGCGTCCAGGACCTCCCTGGCAACGGCAGTTCCTCGAGCGGATCGCTGAGTCCAACTTCGCATACGCTCACGACCTGATGCCGGAGTTGACTCCCGATCAATTGAAGATTGCTGAGATCGAACAAAACGACCGAGTCGTCCCCGATCCACTGCCCGAGAACTTTCTCGAAAAGCCGATGCATGATTTCCCCGAGGACAACTGGGCACCGAAAGCGATGGAGTACTTCTCAAGCATGATCGGTCACCCGAAGGAAGAGGGGAAAATGACCATCAAGCAGGCTCTCGGACGCTATCGTGCAATGCGCTGGGCTCCCGAAGCTCCTCGCGGCATGGATCAACTCGCGTTTTTGACCTACCTGTTCATTCCGCTTTCAGTCGGAATGTTCCCTCACCTGTTCCAGCACTGGCTCACGGCCAAAAGCGCGAACAGCTTTAAACTGCCGGTTGTTGCTCACCCGATCTTCATTGCCATCGTTTGGGTACCTTGTGTGCTCGTCGGTGTGTGGGCGACTTCAGCCTCAATGCCAGACAATCCGAACGTGGCACTCGTTCCGTCTCACTTCAATCCGAACGGCGTGTTGGCTTACATGGTCGGCCAGTTGACTGGGGATGTCCTCTCCGGATTTTTGACAGCTGGAATTCTGGCAGCGATCATGTCATCGCTCGACAGCCAGTTCCTCTGTATCGGTACGATGTTCACAGAAGACATAGCGATCCACTACGGCGGTAAGAACCGGTTCTCTGACAAACAGATCGTCCTCATGGCTCGGTCCTTCATCGTCGCGATCGTGTTCATCACCTACCTGTTCAGCCTTCTCGAAGTACGTCGAGTCTTCACTCTCGGAGTTTGGACGTTCAGTGGATTCTCAAGCTTGTTCCCATTGATCTTCGCCAGCTTGTACTGGAAGCGAATGACGAAAATGGGGGCTTACGCCTGCATCCTCGCTGCCTTCGGAACATGGGTGTACCTGTTCAAAGAATCGGGATACGGAGAAATTCCGGACTTCACCTACTTCCGGATGCAACCCGTCGTGACCATGATCGTCGCGTCAACTGCTGCACTCGTTGGCGTTTCACTTGTGACTCGTCCACCGAGCGATGAGACATTGGCCAAGTTCTTCCCCAAAAAGAAGGAAGCCTGAGTCTCATTCTGGCAGCAGCCAACTTGCTCCCCATGAGTGACTTCGCTGACCTCAGCGAGTCGCTTTGAAGGACAACTCAATAACGCTGAAAGGCCCCGCGCGACCAGTGGCACGGGGCCTTTCTCATTCTCAAACTACGCATTCGAGTAACTGACAATGTGGACGACCGTTGAAATTTCTGGACGACCGGCAGACGTATTCCTTCCTCAAACTGAAGCGGGTACAGAAGCACCGACATTCGCGGGAGCGGTGATCTATCTTCACGCTCATGGAGAAGAGAAGCTGTCGGAGAAACCGGAGTTCACCGAGATCTTTGAGCAGCACAAGTTGCCGATCGTTTGCCCTCGCGGAGCCAAATCCTGGTGGCTTGATGTCATCTGCAAAGACTTCGACGATGAACTCACCCCCATGGAATTCGTTCGACGCGATGTCACTGCCTGGATTGAAGAACAATGGGGGATCACCTCACCTCGCATCGCACTCCTGGGAATCAGCATGGGAGGCCAAGGGGCACTCAATCTTTCCTATCGACATGCTCTGAAGTTTCCGGTGGTCGTCGCCATTTCCTCTGCCGTTGAGCTGCACAAAGCATATGGATACGGGTACCCAATCGACCACATGTTCGAGAGCGCAGAAGACGCTAGACAGCAAGCTCCACTACTTCACCTACATCCGCTGAACTGGCCACGATTTCAATTCCTTGCGTGTGACCCCATCGACCCAACCTGGTTTGAAGGAAACGAAATTCTCGCCAGTAAGCTCGCTTCGTCCGGAGTTCCATTCGAGAACGACTTCCAAACGTCACTCGGTGGACACACTTGGGAGTACTTCACAGCCATGACGGCCAAAGGAATGACCTACATCTCAACGGCACTTCAGAAGCTGAGAACTTGAAGCAACTCTTCTCGATAGAGTCTGCGTCGTTGATCTTCGTGTCGACCGTTCAATCGACACTTCGAAGAACTGGTTTAGTGCTTGCTTAAGATCAGGCAATCGCCTGATCTCATGCGATGAGCGCAAAAAAGAACGAGCAAACCAGGATTCCCGATTTGCTCGTACTGAACATTCTGTTCCAGCTCGAAAGCTCACTACCGCTTCTTTGTAGCTTTCTTTTTGGTGGCTTTCTTTTTGGGAGCAGCCTTCTTCTTTGTGGCGGCTTTCTTCTTAGGAGCAGCTTTCTTTTTGGTAGCTGCCTTCTTCTTAGTCGCCGCTTTCTTTTTCGTAGCTGCTTTTTTGGTCGCTGTCTTCTTAGTTGCAGCTTTCTTCTTCGGAGCAGCTTTCTTTTTAGGAGCTGCCTTCTTCTTAGTGGCTGCTTTCTTCTTAGTTGCAGCCTTCTTAGTTGCCTTTTTCTTGGCCACGGAAACTCCTCCTTCCAAGAGTTTCAGGGTTGTGGAATCAAGCCGATGCTACTGGGCAAAAACGGTTGATATTTCCACGTTGCCGAATCCATCCCGATCCGCCAACCGTGGCGAACCGACTGTTGTCGTTCTGAACCAAGCTTTCAGAAATGAACTGAAACGCAAAGACATAGCGACAACAATGACTTGCGGCAAATGTTACGAAATCCAAAAAACCTTGCAACCCTGATTTGTACCGTTTTGACGACAACCATCACTCGCTGAACAGAAGAGATCACGCGTATTCGCAGCGCTGGCGATCAAGTTGAGTGCGCATTTGATCACAGACTGTCGTATTCGCCGAGTCACTCAACGCCGACTCATCCCGATCAGATTGATACACCGATGCTTTGAAGACAATCGAGCAAATACAAATGCAGCCCGTATGCGCCTGGCAACACGTTGATCGAACACAATTTGGCTGCATAAAAATCCACACAAAACAACACGAGCATCGCCGCTGAGAGTTGACGAAATCGCTTCACCGCTTCCACCAGATGTTGAACTCGATCAATTTCATTTCCGACTGTGAACGAAACCGACAATCACAAGCTGCACTCTGCGAAAGAAAACAAGCAAGCTGACGAACATCAATCAGCGCGACGTTGAACACTCATCGACCAATTTCTGCACTCAACAAATTTCAGCCGTCAAAAAACAAATTCCTAAACTCGACACTTTGTTCGAGACACGAAAGTCTCATGAGCAACGAAAGTCATCAGCTCTTGCAGAGACAAACTCGCAGACCTCGCCAATGACTTGAGCAACTCAGGCGATTGCATGCGCACGAAAAGCATCGTGCAGAAAGAGTCGATCAACTCATCGAAGTTGAAGCTGACTAGTCGCAGCGAGCGCACTGCTCAATGAGCTCAAGTTGCTACTCAAGGCGGAACAATTCTCGAGTGTTAGACGTTACCTGTTCGGCAAACTGATCGTAAGTCAGCCCATGCACGTCCGCAACACACCTGGCTGTGTGAACAACATTCGCTGGCTCATTCCGATTTCCTCGAACTGGAACAGGAGCCAAATACGGAGAGTCTGTTTCGACCAAGAGTCGATCAAGCGGAATCGACTTGGCTACGCTTCGCAGATCATCATTCTTCTTGAACGTCACCATACCTGCGAACGAGATATGCATACCCAGACTCAAACACTCTTCAGCTGTCGCTGTTGTCCCGCAAAACGAATGCATCACACCACGTAGCTGACGTCCCGCAGTGGTCTCTTTAAGTACTTCCACCACGTCATCTTCTGCATCTCGACAATGCACAATGAACGGCAAGTCGCGATCAATCGCCAATTCGATATGGCGAACGAAGTACTCCTTTTGAAGGTCCAGCGGCGCGTGATCCCAATAGCGATCGAGACCCGTTTCGCCAATCGCAACAACCTTGGAGTGACTCGCGAGAGACTCAATTTTTGAGAAGTCATCGTGCTGAGCTTCAGCAACGTAGTTCGGCTGAATTCCAACAACGGCGAACAGTTGTGAGTGCTGTTCCGCCAGACGAACCGCTGCTTCACTGGTGGATCGAGAGATCCCAATCGTGAAGATCTTTTCAACTCCAGCTTCGAGGGCCCTGGCAAGCACCCCATCCAAGTCAGTCTCAAACGACTGCTCGTCCAGATGGGCGTGTGTATCGATGAGCATGGTGCACTTCTCGAACCGGTCTTAAGAATTTGCACGAAAGTACACAGCGAACTTCGAAGCTGATGTGCAGGATGTGAACTCAACAGCGTCCCGCAGAATGAAGCCAATCTCGCTCCGAAGCGACCACTGTTTCAGTTCGACGAACTGACTTCGGAATTTGAGATCTTGAATTCGGAGAGCGACTTCACAACGTCTTTCTGTACGCCAATGGCGTCCTGCACAACGTCGAGGCACTCAGAATCGTCAGCCAATTGTGACAACGCCGATTCCAATTCACCCAGAACCGCAGCTTCGCTCTCGCGAAGTCGATTCAGAAAGAACCCCAGCGACACGAAATGGAGACTCGTGTATTCGTAAGGATAGACACCAAAGTCAATCGGGTGTTTGCGTTCTTTCAGAAACGCGACCATGCGTCCGACAACTTGTTCCTGACGACGGGCGGTCATCAGCAGGTGTTGCTCAGTGTCGAGATCGTTCAACGCTGCCCATGGCCATGATTCCGCAGCGTATTGCAGTAAGCTGCGATGCACCTGCACCAACAAATCATTCACAATTGAATTGGAAGAATCCATGCCATCATCTCATTCTGGTCGTGATCGACTGGCTTACTGAAACAGGGAGGCTGCAACGTATTTGGCTGTCGCAGTTAAGTCACCCTGAAGGGAAGACATTCCAAGAGCAAGAATTGGAATCGTGACCAGCAGGACATAGGCTCCGGCCATTCCGGGAACTTCCACAGGCGAAGCATCAGCTTCAGGCTCACTGATAAAGGCTGTCTTCAGAACGTTCAGATAATAGAAAAGACTGAACACAGTGTTGATCGCACCGAAGCCAAGAACAATCCACAAAAACCAGTGGGCATTGCCCGCTTGCAGTGCACTGTAGAAGATCATCATCTTAGCAAAGAAGCCACCAAATGGAGGCATTCCGACCAAGCTGAAAAAGCTGATCGCCAGACAGACACAAAGAATTTTGGTCGCTGCACTTCCGCTGACAATCCCTTTATAGCTTGAGATATCTTCGCGGAAAGTTTCATTCCTCAGAAGAGCGACAACCGCAAATGCTGAGAGATTCATGAACAGGTAGACCGCGACGTAGTACATCAAACCTTCCACGCACGTGGCTGCCTGACCAACTCCAACTTCCGACGTTGGCGAGTTCAGAATCACAAGCATGGCGGAAACTGCCATCACCATGTAACCGGCGTGAGCAATGGTCGAATACGCGAGCAGACGCTTCACATTGGTCTGACTGTAAGCCGCTAGATTTCCAAAGGTCATCGTGATAATGGAAATCGTTCCCAATGCGACACCGAACAGGATTCCAAGTTGAGAGAGCGACTCATCTGCTCCCTGGAATGCCAGAACAAATCGCACGAGCAGAGCCAAGGCAGCTGCTTTCGAGGCGACAGACAAAAATCCGCAAACTTCTGCCGAAGCCCCTTCGAATGCATCCGGACACCAGAAATGGAACGGGACCAGCGACAGTTTGAATGCCAGTCCGATCAGCACCATCATCATGCCCAGCACCAGTGTGAGGGCAGTTGTGTTCGACATCGTGAAGAATTCACCCTGCATCAGAATTGCAAAGCGTTCTCCAAGCTCAGGCATACTGGCTGTCCCGAGCAGGCCAGCGATCAACGAAATCCCGTAGAGCATCACACCAGCGATACCGGCTCCGTACACGACGTACTTCAGAGAGGCTTCCCCCGCCTGCTTGCGTCCCTTCTGGAAAGCAACCATGACGTAACTCGGGACACTCATCATTTCCACGGAGAGGAAGAGCATCAACAGATGATTCGCACCGACTGCCATCAACATTCCGACAGTGGAGCCAATCAACAGCGTGTAGAAGTCCTGACCATCTTCCGAATCTGGAATGCCAGTCAGAATTGTTAGAGCGATCACCAGAACCAAGAACAGCGTCAGCACGAGTCGGAAAAAGACTGCGAACTGATCGTGAACTAACAGCCCTGTGAAGTAAGGACCAATCTCACCCACACCTGACGGACTGAGTCTCCATTGGTCGAACAGAAATTCAAGACCACCGACACCAGCTCCGCCGGTCTTCAGATACATGAACTGCGCAAACACTCCGAAGAACGCGATCAGCGAACCGAAGAGAGCCACCCAGCATGTAGGAATCCGTTGATGCAAGTTCAGCATCCGCCACAGCAAGAGCAGCACGACGGTGGCGCACAACACGAGCTCGGGAGCAAAGATCTCCAATGAACGAGGGAGATCTTCTCCAAGAACGTGATTCAGAATCGAATGAACAGACATCGTTTGTTTTCGTTAAGGTGCGTCAACAGGATTCGAAGTGATGACCACGTTGTGGAAGACGAACTAGCGTGACAGCTGAGTGACAGCAGTCACAGTTTCCTGAACGGCCGCGTATCCCTCTGAGAGAGAAACCGTTAACTGGGCGATCGATGCATCCATCAAATTCAACACCAGCTGGTATGGGAAAATTCCGAGCAGAACCGCCAGGACAGCCAGCGATGCTGCAACTGTTGTTTCCCGGCTTGTGATCGGAACGATCTCTTCTTTGTGAGGACCTTTGTACTCTGGACCGAGGTAAACCCGTTGAATCGTCCAGAGAATGTAACCGGCTGTCAGAATGACCGCAGAAGCTGTGATGATCGCCAGAAGCGGGCTGTAGCTCCAAATGCTGAGCACCACGAAGACTTCCCCGATGAACCCACACAAACCGGGAAGTCCAAGACCAGCGAAGAAGATGATCACAGCCAGTCCACTGTACAACGGCATCAGCTGCATCAGTCCGCCGAATTTGTTCAGATCACGATGGTGAACTCGGTCGTAGATCACACCCACCATGAAGAACATACCGGCCGAAGAAATTCCATGACCGATCATCTGGAACATGGCTCCAGCCATTCCGAGTTGCCAGAAGTTCAGATTTTCAGTTGCACCAGTTTCGCTGATCTTCCAGACAGCCATACCAACGAGAACGTATCCCATGTGACTGACGGAGCTGTAAGCAACGAGTCGTTTGAAGTCTGTTTGAGCCATCGCGGCGAAGGCACCGTAAACAATGCTGAAGACTCCCAAAGCCACCAACGCGTAAGCTGCGTACTGTGTCCCGTATGGGCAGAGTGGCATAGCGATTCGCAAGATTCCGTAGCCACCCATCTTCAAGAGGACACCGGCCAGGATCATCGAGATTGGAGTTGGTGCTTCCACGTGAGCATCAGGCAGCCACGTGTGAACCGGGAACGAAGGAAGCTTAATCGCGAAACCGATGAAGAGCAGAATGAATGCAAAGATCTGCATTGTCGCATCGAACCCGCCAACCTTGGCGATCTCCGCCAACTTGAGTAGGTCGAAGATACTCTCGTTGCCAGCGATTTCTGAAGACGCACTGTTGAAGTAGAACATCAACATCGCGATCAGCATCAGCACTGATCCGAACAGCGTATACAGGAAGAATTTGATCGCAGCATACTCACGCCTTGGACCACCCCAGACGCCGATGAGGAAGTACATCGGCAAGAGCATGACTTCCCAGAAGACATAGAAAAGGAAGAAGTCGAGTGCGAGAAAGACACCCATCATCCCTGTTTCCAGGATGAGGAACAGCATGAGAAACCCGCGAACCTTAGTCTTGATACTCCAGGACGCCAGGCACGACAACATGCTGATCAAACCGGTCAACAAGACTAGCGGCAGACTCAGACCGTCGACCCCCAGCTGGTAGTTGATATTCCAGGTCGGAACCCAGGGGATGGACACAGCCATCTGGATTCCACCTTCCGAGCGATCGAACTGCTGAAGGATCAACAGAGTCAATCCAAATGTCACCGCAGTGATCACCAACGCAAAGTTGCGCATTGCGTCTTCAGCCTTCTTATCGAAGACCATCAGAAACAGCGCACCCAGCGTGGGCAGAAAGATCGTTGCGCTCAGTAAAAATGCTGGATTAGACATGGCTTGATTTATTCAGTGAATCTGGCAGACCGGAAGGTCGGAAGTAAATCGCAAACAACCTATCGAGGCAGGTAAGCAAACAACACAAAAAACAGCATCACAACACTGACAGCAATAAACATGACGTATTGACGGAGCCGCCCTGTCTGGACATACCGCAACGATCGTCCGACTGTTGAAGTCGCTTCTCCGACGGCATTCACCAGTCGGTCCACAACAGCTTCATCGAATCGTCGATCCCAATTGGAGATCGACACGACCATCCCGGCGAGAAATCCGAGGAAACGGTCGAGTACGCAGCGATCAAAAGCCGCTGCCCACGTCGCCACAACTATGGTCGGACGAACCCACATCCATTCGTAAAGCTCGTCGAACATCCACTTTTCTCGGAGGAACTCGTGAACGCCCCCGAACTGTTTTTGCATCGATGCGGTGTCAACGACACCAAGTCCGTAAAACAGATAGGCCAGGATTGTCCCACCGAATGCGACCAAGAGCGCGACAGCACCGGCACTCGCATGGAACTCATGAATCTGATGATGTCCCGGAAGGTTTAATCCGATGTGACCGGCTTCCATGGCACCTTCCGCAACATGGGCTGGCTCAGTCGTCAGAATCAATTGAGCCAGCGGACCGTTCTCGCCACCGATCGCACAAAACATCGCGAAGAACGACAACACCAAGAGTGGTGTGGTCATGACGCGAGGTGATTCGTGAGCGTGGTCGTAAACGTGTTGATCTTTTGGTTTCCCAAAGAATGTCATGAACCACATTCGGAACATGTAGAACGCGGTGATTCCCGCAGTGATCAATGGCACGAAGAACAGCAGCGAGTGAATTGGGTTCAGCGAGGAGAATGTCATTCCCGCAGCCACGATCGCATCTTTCGAGTGGTAACCCGAGAACGCAATCGCTCCCAGTTTCGGAATGCCGAGGAATGGAATCGCGAGTCCGCTAATCGCCACGACGCCGATGAACATTGTCCAACAGGTGATCGGCATTTTCTTGGCCAGGCCACCCATCTTCGTCATCTCTTGTTCGTGGTGACATCCGTGAATCACGCTTCCCGAACAGAGGAACATCAACGACTTAAAGAACGCGTGAGTGATCAGATGGAAGAGCCCAGCGAGCCATCCACCGACTCCCAATGCCAGCATCATGTAACCGAGCTGACTGATTGTTGAATAAGCCAGGACCTTTTTGATGTCGGTAGCAACCACAGCAATGGTCGCCCCAACGAACAATGTGATACAGCCGGTATACGCAATGACGAGCAGAACTTCCGGTGTGAACATCGGATAAAATCGACCGACGAGATAGACCCCAGCTGCAACCATCGTTGCAGAGTGCACGAGTGCAGACACCGGAGTCGGACCTTCCATCGCATCCGGAAGCCAGGTTTGAAGCGGGAACTGGGCACTCTTACCAATACACCCTCCAAAGATTCCCAAACCCGCTGCGACGAGAAGGAAGTACGGAATCGTTGGCTGATGGTTGCCACTCTGTGTGTGAATTCCCTGCTGAGCCTGGAGGACAACGACCTTTTCACGACCTTCGCCGTGTGTCTCAAGTTCGCCATCGGCATTGCGGACCATCTGGAACAGTCCCGCTGATCCGACTGTGTCTGGATTCGTTTCAGCGAACTGAAACACGCCGAACCAGGTCCAGAGAATCATCAATCCGATGAGAAACCCGAAGTCTCCCACGCGGTTCATGATGAAGGCTTTATTCGCAGCTGTGCTGGCCGACTTCCGCTCGACATAGAATCCGATCAGCAAGTAGCTGCAGACACCGACGAGTTCCCAGAAGATAAAGACCTGGAAGATATTCCCGGCCAGTACGAGACCGAGCATTGCGAAACAGAAGAGTGACAGGTACGCAAAGAAGCGATAGAAACGTCCGATGCGATGAAAATGCCCGCCATCATGAGTGTGCACGAAGTGGTCTTCGTAGTGTTCTGTCAGCTCATCGCTCATGTAGCCGATTGCAAAAATGTGAATGCAAGTCGCAATCAAGGTGACCATGGCAAACATCGCGACGGTCAAGCCGTCGATGTACCAGTCAAGAGTGATGTCGAGTGAGCCGTACTTCCCGAGACGGTAGAATGTTCCGGCGAAAGCTGTCTTGAACGGATCATTTGCATGGGAAACATGTCCCCCGTGGTGGTCGTCACCATGTTGATCATCGTCATGGTGAGCGTCTGCATGATCTCCATGAGCGTGTGAATGATCATCGTGATCATGGCTGTGAGCGTCATCATGCCCTGCTTCGGGAGCATCGCCTTCGTGATGAGCAACAACAGCTTCCGTATCTCCGAAGTGCCACAGGTTGAGGTCAGCTGCGTCAACCCAGGTGAAGAGAGCGACGAGACTCAACAGAAAACCAGATCCGATACAGCCGACTGCAAGATAGGCCGGTGTCTTGCTGGTTCGTTCGCTCCAATAGCCACCGAAGATTTCGATCACGAACCCCAGCAGCGGCAACAGCCAAGCTGCGGTGAGCAGCCACATCAGCAGATTGCCAACTTCACTATAAAATTCAGGAGACATCATTTGTCGCTGTGGTCAGTCGTTTTGGTGGTCAGTAAAAACTGTTTCAGTCGCAGGAACACTTCATCGCCACTACAGCTAAGCAATGACGGGAGTGCCTTGTCATCCTTGTAGATCGGTTGCCTGATCGATGTCGACGGTCATGTGATTGTTGTAGAACGCAAGAACAATCGCCAACGCCGCAGCTGCTTCGGCAGCAGCCAGAACGATAACAAACAAAGACATCACCTGCCCATCAAGCCCGAGCGATCCATACCGAGAGAACGCGACGAGATTGAGATTTGCCCCATTCAGCACAAGCTCAACGCCCATCAAAACACCGATGGCATTTCGCTTCGTGGTCATACACACCACACCGCAGACGAATAAGACCGCGGACACAGCGAGAAACATTTCCAGACCGACGTTTTCCACAATGTTCTCCCTCTGCTGTTAAGCATTCTCAACGTCGACACGTCGCTTGGCACGGGCCAGATAGGCAGCACCGACGAGGACAACCAACAGATGCACGGAAACGATCTCGAACGGCAACAGATATCCGGCACTGACTTCATGGTTGCCATGAGTATGTCCGTGATCGGAACCGTCTTCAGACTCCAGCGAAAGATCCTTGTCGAAACGCACGCCCAACAGCGCTGTTCCCAAACTTCGCGTTGTGTTTCCAGATTCGTCAGGATTGTAGCCACGCTCAATAGCGCCATCTTCGCCCTCATGAACATGACCATGATCACCATGGTCATGGGCAGCTTGATGTGCTGCATTCGCGAGACGCTCTTCGTTCGCCTGCCAGTTCACAGACAAAACTGTGGAAGCAACGAGAGCCAGAAAGGCCATCCCGATAATTCCTGCCTGAACAACTTCAGCAGGTTGACTTTTAATCGTTCCGTAAGGACCGCTTGACGTCAGCATCACCCCGAAGATCAGCAGAACAACTGTGCCGCCAACATAAATCAGAAGCTGTGTCGCTCCGACAAAATCGGCACCGAGCAGAAAGAACAAACCAGCCACTGAACTCAGAGAGATCACCAGCCAGAAAGCCATTCGCACGACATTTTGGCTCAGGACGACAGCCAGAGCGCCCCCGCAGGCAGCGAGAGCATAGATCGTAAACAGTACTGTCGACATTATTCTGCCTCTCCCGTTGAGAGACCCGCTGTCACGAGAGAGTCCCGATCATTCCATCGAATCATTGCCGTTTCGTCCCCCTCAACTTCAGCGGAAACCTGAGGCTCCCCAGAACGTGGCGAACGTGGCATCCGATCACCAACTGGTGACCAGATCGATGTTTGTCCGATCGCAGCTGCCAGAATCAGTGGCCACATCACAGCCCCCAGGAACAGGAAGCAACTCATCGGCACAAGATATTTCAAGCAGGTGGTCATCACCTGATCGATTCGTAGTCGTGGCAAAGTCCAGCGAATCCAGATCTGCACAAAGACCAGAATTGCCGCTTTCACCATCAGCACTTTCAACCCGAAGACTCGAAGAAGATAGTCACCGCCGACAGAAGTTTGAGCAGTCGAAAGCAACCAGTCATCAAGCGGAGGAATCCCCGTCCACCAGCCACCGAGGAACAGAAGTGCTCCCAGTGCACTAACGAAGAACATGCTTGCGTATTCAGCAAGAAAGAAGAACGACCATCGCATTCCGGAATATTCAGTATGAAATCCACCGACGAGTTCACTCTCAGCTTCCGCGAGGTCGAATGGGGCCCGCTTGTTACTGGCGAGTGTGACTGTGAAGAAGACAAAGAAGGCGAGGAACGCAAACGGGCTACTGAAAATCAACCAGTTTTGAATTCCGCCTGACTGCAGGGCACCGATCTCTCCGAGATTCAGAGTCCCAGCTACGACCACTGGAATGACAACGGTAATCCCCAGTGGAACTTCGTAGCTGACCATCTGGGCAGCTTCACGCATTCCACCGAACAGAGACCACTTGGAACCACTCGCATAGCCAGCGAGCACGATTCCCAGAACCTCCAAAGAGAGGACTGCCAGAGCGATAAACAACCCGGCATCCATTGCAACTGCGACGAGACCTGCACTGAATGGCAGGAACATGAATGCAGAAAAAGCTGCAATCACAACAATGTAAGGAGCCAGCCGAAACAGCATCACGTCGGCGGCATTTGGAGCGAGATCTTCTTTCTGAATCAGCTTCACACCATCGGCGAGAGACTGCAGCCAACCGAACCGGCCGCCGACTCGCGTCGGTCCCAATCGGTCCTGAATTCGACCGGCAACTTTTCGCTCTGCCCAGATAAAGACAAAGGCCGGAAGACCAAAGAAGAGGCCAACGAGTGTCGTATGGACAATCGCTGCCCAAACCGCAGCAGGCAACACAGACAAGGGCCAGAAACTGACCGAGTCAATCCAATTTTCGATTGATGTTGCCAAGAGAAAGGGATTCATTCAACGGTGCCTGTTCGAGTCCTGCAGCCACTTCGAGAAGGAAATTCTCTGCGTCAGCACGGATTCAGCGAGTCAATCTCCAACAGAAGTCCAGAGTTATGACAGATGCGACAGGTGACTTCAAGCGACCCTATCGCCGTTTCCGGTGTTGGGAAGAGAGTTTCCCAGACTCGCCCGAATCAAACACTACTGCTGAGGTTGGAAAGAATCTGCCCAGACCTTTTCAGCTGCCTCTTCACCACTTTTGATACAGTCTGGAATCCCGACGCCAATAAATGCGTTCCCCGCCAAAGCGATTCCCTGAAGCTCATCAACCTGACTGCGAATACGCTCAACCCGTTGCAAGTGACCAACTTCGTATTGAGGCATGGCACGATTGTATCTGACAATCTTCATGAAGTCCGGTCTTCCGCGCACTCCCAGAATTGACTTCAGCTCGATCTGAACTGTGTCCATGATCTGATCATCGGAAAACTCCACCTCGCCGGGCTGCATTGCTCCTCCGACGAAGGTGCGAAGAACGACTCGCCCATCAGGTGCGCGATCGGGAAACTTTCGGCTCAGAAATGAAACCGCGAGAATCCGCCTTCGCTCTCGATGCGGGATCACGAGCCCGAACGCATCAAGCGGATGCTCAATGTCGTCAAGCTGATGACCAGAAACCACAATCGCGCTACTCGCGTAGTCAATCTCACTCAAGCTTGAAGAAAGCTCCGGACTGGCTGACTCGAGAATTGATGCACTCAGATAGGCAGGCAACGCCATGACAACTGCGTCAAAGGTGCGAGGGGGCGATTCTTCAAACTCAATTCGAATTCGACCGCCATCCGGACGAACTTCGCTCACCTTAGTCCCCAGTTCAACCGTTGCTTTCTCTTCGACCTTCTCCAGCAAGGTGTTGAGCAAGTGCTGCATTCCATTCGCAGGAGTGACGAAGAGTCCGTACCTGGCACCACTCGCCGGACCGGAATCTTGCTTCTGCTTTCGAAGACCGCGAATTACGCTTCCGTACCGTGCTTCGAGTTCCAGAAAGCGTGGCAGTGTCGCCTGTAGCGAAAGCCGTTCCGGGTCAGAGGTATAAATCCCACCCACCATGGGCTGCACAATATTGTCGAGCAACTCTTGCCCGAATCGCCTGCGAACAAAACTCGCGAGGCTTTCATCTTCGTTACTGGCTTTTCGACGAACTAAGACCTCTTGCGCGACGCGCAGCTTGGCTGGCAGCGACAGCAGCGGCGACTTGATCATCGGCCACAACTCAGCTGGACCGAGCAATTGAAAGCCCGCCGGTGTTTCGATCGGTTTCCCCCGACGCAGAATCAGTGACCGGCGAAACTCAGAATTCGTCGAAATCAACTCATCCTGAATTCCCAGGCGTTCACACAAGCGAACTCCCCATGGCTTATTGGTGACGAACGAGTCCGCTCCTCTCTCAATTCGGTAGTCCCCGATCTGCTCGGTCCCGAATGCTCCTCCGATTCGCTCCGCAGCATCAAACAGCGTGAGTTTGACAGGTTGAGATTTTTCCTGACTCAGTTCAATCAGACGGTAAGCAGTCGCCAAACCGCTGATCCCCGCACCGATGATGGCGATTTCTTTCGCGGGGACGTCTGATTGTGAAGATGACGAAGAGTCCGAGTCGTTCATGGAAGTTTCAGTTCGTGAGTGCGAACGAGTTTTTTGCATCGCTGAGACGGAACGGCTTGAGGGTTCGGTCGGTTCATCGAACTCTCTGTTCCGCTCTCATTTCGGGAATCGGCAACCTCATTCAGGCGATCGGCCTCCCCCGACGAATGAGTATTCTTGCCACCATGGTCTCCACGGACAACTTCTGGAACACGCATTTCTCGCCGATTGCCACGTGCGGACTCCTCAGTTCGCAGTACAACAATTGACGTGATTGCCGATAGAAAGGTAACAAGACGATCTCGATCTCCAGCTTGAATCGATTCGCGCTCGTCAACGCTCCCCTCATCGAACGGATCAAGTTCCGTCGAGAGCAATGGAACGATGCGATTTGTCCCACATTCGCAGTCGGCTGGAGGTTTCTTGTTCCCCAACCACAACGCAGTGCATCATGCAACGTCGAATTGCCGTTCTGCTTGTCATGGGAAGCCTATTTGCGATTGCGGGTGAATCCGTTTCCCGCGCCGAAGAATCTCAAGCTGAGTGGACTCCGCAACACGCACTCAAGCAGTATCAGTCACAGCTTGTCTACGATCCAAACCGAGCTGCTGCCAACACTCGCCAGAGTTCTGCATCTCCAGCGACTCGAGAAGATGACATTCCAGAACTGGAAAATGCTCCCGTTGATGTTGCGATCGGAGGAGTTCCTGACCTGATCCCTTCGGACTTCCCACCAAATCCAAGAGATCAACTGAATGCTGTTCCGAATCCGTATTCCACACATCATCCTTCCTCGCTGACAAGCGATCCGTGTTGTCCGCCGACGAACGATTCCAAATGGTTCGCCAAGGAATTCTCGCTGTTCGGAACAACCTGGAACAAACACCTGTTCACAACCAGCGTGATTCCCGCTTCGGAAGATGGAGTTGGTTTCACATCCCTGGAAATTGGAACGCAGATCTTTCCAAATGCTTTTCCGCTGCTGCGAGTCAGCCCGCGGTTCGCGTGGCACTCTGTCGACCGTCCCGACTCAATCGACCTTCCGGCCAACGTCTACGACACCGCCGTCGATATTGCCTTGTTTCTCCCCTTCAACGAACAGTGGTCGTTCTTCGGAGGGGTAGCTCCGGGGCTTTACACCGATTTCGACAATACTTCCTCTGACGCATTTCGAGTGATCGGTCGCGCACTGCTCTTCTACAAACGATCCGAATTCCTGAAATACGCGTTCGGATTTGTTTACCTCGACAGGGAAGACATCTCGGCACTGCCTGCTATCGGGGCCATCTGGACTCCGCAGTCGACTCCAAATCTGACGTTTGAGATCATGTTCCCCAAGCCTCGTATTAAATACGTGCTTGAAAAGTGCGGCGAAGCAGAGAACTTCGTCTATCTGGGTGGCGAACTTGGTGGCGGAACCTGGGCGATTCAGGAACGAAGCGGAAGAGACACCATCGTCACCTACAACGACCTCAAACTGGCACTTGGATATGAAAAGTCCAACCCCGAAGGTCTGACTTGGTTCCTGGAGACAGCGTACGTTTTCGATCGATCGCTTGAGTACCCGGATCAGCCGGAGGTTGATCTCAGCAGTTCCGGAATGGTTCGCGTCGGCCTGAAATACTGACCCGCGCAGAATCTCTTCGACGACATTCGACGCAAGAACTGCTTGGGCTGAGGAAGAACGATCTTGCGATCGAAATCGCGGTATGGGATAAGAAAGTCAACGGGTGATCTTCAACTGCTGATCGATTATGCAAAACACTGAAACCGAATTGAAGCCTTCAATCTCTGGTCCAGAGAGCCAGACGAAGGACGATCAGACGGCCGCAAAAACGAAGACGCCCACGCATCCACTTGTCGCCAGCATCGAACAGATGATCATCATCGTCGGATTCTACATCCTCTCGATCGGGCCCATGTACTGGCAGTGGATTGCAGCCAAAGACGTCGACGGATTCCATTTCATCGAAGTGCTCTATCGCCCACTCTGGGTTCTCGCTGGAGAAATTCCCGCTCTCGCAGACTGGCTGAACTGGTACGTTCGGCTGTGGATATTCTAAGGAAGCAGCACGGTACTCGGCCTCACGACTTTTCATCTCTCCAATCGTCACAGAACGGTCGCACGCTCTCTGATCTGACGAAGGTCTCCGCTGAGATCAACAGACCTGTTTGCCGACAAATCAACATCTGGTTATAAGTCTCAGTAGTCGTGCAACCTTGTTTCTGATTGCTGAGAATAATGGCCATTGATCCTGCATCTAATCTTCCTGAGACAGAGCCCCTTGATACGGTCCCGCCGGAATTCGACCAGGAATTGAATGAAGGAACTCTGCCCCCGCCAAAAACACTCGGCGGAATTCTGCGTCAATTGGGTCCGGGACTTGTCGTTGCTGGCAGCATCGTTGGATCGGGAGAGTTGATCGCGACGACCAAAACCGGTGCTCAGGCGGGCATCGCTCTGTTGTGGCTCATCGTGGTGGGCTGCCTGATCAAAGTCTTCGTTCAGATTGAACTCGGGCGTTATTCCATCTGCAATGGAGAGACCACGCTCAATGCATTGAATCGTGTCCCGGGCCGCATGGGACCAGCCAACTGGATCATCTGGTTCTGGTTCTTCATGATGCTGGCCGGAATCGCGCAGCTTGGCGGGATCGTCGGTGGAGTGGGTCAGTCCCTCGCGATTGCGATTCCCTTCACCGGAGACTATCGCGAAGCCATTGCTGTCCCTGAGCAAAGCGAAATTGCTTCCTATCTCGCATGGACTGAGATTCTCAACAGCGAAACTGTGGAGTTGACCGACGTTCCTGAGGAAGAGCTCACTCGAATTCAACTCGGCCACAAGCGCATCGGCGATGCTCTCGGAGAGTTGGGCGAACGGGGAACTCAAGCACTCGAAGCCGTCAAAGCTGGCGAAACACTTAAAGACCCGCACACCTGGGACGACAAGTTCTGGGCATTGATCGTCGGACTGATCACGGTCGCACTCCTTTACAACGGACGCTACAGCGTCATCCAGAACATCTCGACAGTTCTCGTGATTGCATTCACGTTCATCACAATTGGAAATGTTGCCTCGCTTCAAATGACCAAAGAATGGGCCTTGTCGTGGGACGATATCGCGACAGGTTTCTCGTTCGGTCTCCCGAAGACCGGTTACAATTGGGATTCACTGGCGTCCTCGGAAGTCCTCTCTCGGTGGGGAGAGACTCTAAAGACGGGTGACAAATGGGATTCACTGGCGACAGCGCTGGCGACCTTCGGAATCATCGGAGTCGGAGCGACTGAGTTGATCACCTATCCCTACTGGTGTATCGAGAAAGGGTATGCCCGCTACACCGGAAAACGCACGAACGATGAAGATTGGGTGACGCGCGCTCGCGGCTGGATGAAGGTCATGCACTACGATGCATTTCTGTCCATGGTCGTCTACACAATTGCGACGATGGCATTCTTTGTGATGGGCGTAGCTGTCCTCTACCGAGAAGGACGCGATCCCGGCGGAATGCGAATGGTGAGCACGCTGGCATCCGCATATGTTCCAGTCTTCGGAACGTACGCCAAGTGGCTCTTTCTGGGAGGAGCCATCGCTGTGCTCTATTCAACGTTTCTCGTCGCCAATGCGGGTCACTCCCGAATGTATACCGACGCGATGAAGATCTTCGGATTTATCCCCCGCAATGATCAGAAAGCTCACGACAGAACTCTAACGACATTTTGCGTCGTCCTTCCCATTCTGTGCGTGGCGCTGCATTGGACGGGGATCGATCCTGCTTCCGCTGTTTTGTTATCGGGGATGATGCAAGCCACAATGCTCCCGATGATCGGACTCGGAGCCCTTTACTTTCGGTACACATCCACTGATCCGCGACTTGCACCCAGCAAGCTGTGGGACTTAATGCTGATTCTCTCGTTCCTCGGCTTGCTCGTCGCCGGTGTCTGGGGCGTTTACCTGCAGATCCAGAAACTCCTGTAGAGCAAGTTGTTCTTGCCTGTGCACTCGCTTGTACTACTTCACCCAAAAACAGGCTGCGCTTGCTCGTGCGGGGTGAATGCAAACCAGAACTGAAGATGCCACAAAAGCACAGTCATTTCAGGATCGCAGTTGCCCGTGAGCGCATTCGAAGAATGACGTTTCGACGGGTGACGAAATCGCCGGAAAACAGGGTCAAAAGATGACTGTACTGATGCCGGCCATCACCCAATGATTGACCATCTCGACAGGTGAGAATTTTGAGTGCGCGGAATAGACGGTGATCTCAACACCGGCATGCCCAAGAGCATCCAAAGCTGCCTGACCTTCTGCGTCGTTGACTTCTTCGAGGATCAGAAGACGTCCTGAGTGACTGCTTCGCAACGGCGGTAGAAACTCAGTCCATCGCTTGGGAAGTCGGCTGCAAATCACGCCTCGAACACGTGTCAAATCGTATTCGCTGGAGTCCTGCAAAATTAGTTGTTGGAGCCCGACAACTGCTCCTTCACCTTCGCCCAGAATGTGGACGCGATCGGTGTGAATGTTGAACTCTGACTGAGCAGCACGAACGCAATCTCGAACAGTCGCAAGAGAAGCATCCGGACGATGGAGTTTCCACTGAAACTCTCCCGGAAATCCGAGCTGATGCGGAAAGGGCGCTCGCACTCCAAGTGCCATAAAGTTTTGATCGCTGATGGCTGGGAACCATCTTTCGAGATCCGCTTCGGATCGATGATGATCGTGAACGTAAGCAATCAGCGGGTAAGCATATCCCTCGGTGTAGTTCTCGGGGAAATATGTCGAGAATTTGAGATCGACCGCCAGGCTGGCGATTCTGGCAGCATTGAATCGGCGATGAACGGAAAGCTGGCCACCGGACTGGCCGCTAGGGCTTTGAAGTCCGTTCCCGAGCGACTCCATTTCTCTGGGTTGTTCGAAGGACCGATACCACATTTTTGATAACCTCCGTGGATCCCGAAATCGTTCGGGAATGATGTGCGTCGTTGGGAACCGGCCGTCTGGCAATCGGTCGCGACACAATTTCCTGAAACGGAAAATGCCGTCCCGGGCATGCGGTGGCCTTCAAGTCACCATGTTTCAAGATCTGATCGTTTTGAATTCCAAACTGCGTTCTGAGTTCTGAAATCAGTCGGCTGACTGCATCGACTTGTGCAGATGTGGGGCCAGCCTCTTCAAAATTTCCGACGAGGCACACTCCAATTCCAAAGTCGTTGTACTGCCGGATTCCAGCGTGTGCTCCGCTGATCTGTTCTTTCCAGCGAAAGGTCGGCTGAACCTCCCCGTCGCCCATTCCCTGCCCGTTTCCAATCACAAAATGGTAACCGATTCCCTTCCACGGATTCCCTGAGGAATCGACTCGTCGCTGATGCGCTTCGTGGATCGATTGGACACTTCCCGACTGTGTCGCTGTGTGATGCAGGATCACAAACTTCCAGGCTTTCAATTCCGTCGCTTGGTTCACTTCAAGGTTGAGAATCGTCTCTTCTGCAACAGGTTCTGGCTGACGATCTTCGACTTCATGTTTCGTCTGATCGATTGCCTTTTCCAGCTGAATGTCAGTGCTTGGACGGGGCGGATCTGCGCAACCCAACACCGCAACAAAGTGCAGAAGCACGGTCACCGCAAGGATCGGGAACAAACGTTGAACTCTCGAAAAGTGAATCATGCCTGGGATGTTTGTACGTAGCCTTCGGGAGCGATGTCAACTTGGATCCCTCAGCCATCGCGATCGATTCTTAACAATCGGCAGCGATTGCCCTACGTGTCACGATCTGACACGCCCGGGGTGCAAGACTTACAAACCTAAATCGAGAATGCGACAATGAATGGAGAAACTTTCACTTCACAGCATCAAAAAACACAATGAACCAGTCTTACTGAACGCACCAATGATTCGTTCGCCCAGAATGAAAGAACGAGAACTATTGCTGCTCGCAGGCAATCACATTTTTGACGATTCGATCGATCACGCAGAAGATCACAGCTATGATCTTCATTGCTCCGAAATGCGAATTGCCACAGACTGACCTGCGACCTGAATGCTCAGCCTGTCCGACCGATTCGTTTGTGCGAATCGATGCCTGCCTGACACAAAAGTGCTCCAACTGCCTGACCATTCATGACCGAAGACGCTGCCCTTGTCGTTGTCCACTGGACCGCCCGACTGATGGTCGTCTGCTACCTGCTTCGCGTCATGATTGATTTGCGGTCCGGGTCACTTGCGCCCGATCACAACAGCCAGTCACGCGCCCGAGTTTTGTGGACAATCGGGTGCGTGCTCTTCCTGACTCACCTCAGCTTCGCTTTCGCGTTCATTCATCACTTCGATCATGCTCATGCTTATCAGCACACAGCAGAGCGGACCGCGAAAGTCATTGGAGTTGAGTGGGGCGGCGGCATTTACGTGAACCACGCGTTCGCGATCTTCTGGATCTACGATGTCCTCCGCTGGTGGACTCGCGGGGTCGAATCAGCCCGCATTCCTCGATCCTATTTCTGGACCGTGCACGGAGTCTTTGCGTTCATGATCCTGAACGCCACCGTCGTCTTCGGACCACATTATTGGATCTGGATCAGCCTGCCCGTCGCAGCTCTTCTGACAGCTGCTTACGTATTCAGAAAACGATAGTGCCCATCGCATCGCACGCTGGCGCACACTTTGAATTGCAGCACGTCAGGCAAGTTAGCCTTTCTGATCAGCAGACCAGAAGCGGCTAAGCTTATGGCAATTCCCGGATGCGGAAGTTGCGAAACTCAATCGGAGCCCCCTCCGATTCGAGGCACAAGTAGCCTTCGCTGGGAATGCAGTTGTTACCGCCGGAGACTTCTTCTCCGTTCACCCACAAACGGACTTCTCCATTGATTGCCCGAACGTAGTAGTGATTCCACTCATCCACGCCTTTGCTCAGATTCTTGCTGGGGAAGCTGCGAGCCCCATTTGGGCTGAGAGGTGGAAACGGATTCATCTTCGACGTGCCGACTGGGAACACGTCTCCATTGGAAGAAAACCAGTCCGGTTCTTTTCCGGTCCGTTCTTGATACTTGACCGCGTATCCGTGGTCGAGAATTTGAACTTCGATCCCGCCCGGCGGAAGCTTGTTCTTCGGCAAGTCAGTGACAGCTGCTTCCGGGACCCAGACAAAGGTTCCTGAGTTTCCGCCAAATTCTCGATGGCACCATTCGAGGACGTACTCGAAGTTCTTGTACTGCTTCTTCGTTCGCAGAACTCCAATTGGAGTGCCCGTGCAGAAAATCTTGCCGTCTCGAAAACTCCATGTCTCCGGATCGCAATTCACGGGAGCGAAATCATCTTCGCCCAGTTCCACCCATCCGTCGCCGGTTCCGTCGATGAAAGCCTTGGGATGCTGAACGTCACTCTCCTGAGCCAATGCGCTCGTCGCGACAAAAATGATCCCAAAAATCATGGCTAATCGCATCGCGGTTCCCGTCGTTGAACTTGAAAGACTGATCGTGAATACCCGGGGATTGCAAACTTCGACTATCGACTGATGGGAACACCAATCATGGTCCCGTTGTAGACCATTTTGTCGTCGACAAACCCCTGGAATTCAAACTCGGCGAGCCGCTTCGGGCGAACTTTGAGAATCCTCGCGCAGATGATCAAACGACAATCGGGATAAACGGGACGCCGAAATCGCACGTCGTTCATTCCACCGAAACCAAGATAGTCCCCCGCTCCGAGAAGATCGTATTTTCGGGCATAAAACCCAGCGAGCTGGGCAGCTGCCTCGCACAGCATAACGCCGGGCATCAACGGGAAACCGGGCATGTGCCCTTTGATCCAGAATTCGTCGTTTGAGACTTCTTTGAAACCGACCAGGCCGTGCTGTTCGCGATCGATGTGAACAATTCCGGTCAACTGCTCCATCTCATGACGTTGAGGATTGACCTTACGGACTTCATTGAGGTCCAGAAGTGGCTTGTCGTAGTTAAATTGCGTGTAATCGAATAATGGCTGTGCCGGCATCTCTGTCTAATCCGTGATGAAACTGTGTTCGACTGTTGAATCCTTGAAGTGTCCCAAAAACTAGTGAATCGTCGCTTTTCTGTTCAAAACATTCATCGATTCAAACAACGTTTTTCGGCAACTACTGACTTACCTCCCGACGATCTGTCGGATTTGACGTACCTCCGTGAGGAGCCGATCCGGTTTCATATCGGGATGACGCACCTCCTCGGCGGTCACTTGACACGTCTGATCGGCCACCAGCAACGCGGTGCGAAAACCAGACTTCTTCGCAATCGCCAGATCGTCCTTCAAACGATGGCTGACATGCAAGACCTGTTCCGGAAGGATTCCATGCTTCTTGAAGACTTCTTTGGGGCGTTTGTAGAGAGTCAGTGAGGGTTTCCGCAACTTTTCCTGATAGGACAGAAAGAAAAATTCCGGAGAGAACATCTCCGCGACCGACGAAAACCGCCCCTGCAGCGACAGCTCATGCTTGAGTTGCGCCAGCGAAAACGCTTGTGCATCGGCCAGCAGACCCTGAAAAACGCCCTCTTTCGTCAACTCGGCCAGAATGGGCTGCGCGTCTGGAGCTGCTTGAACTCCTTGCAAACTTGCATGAAAAAAATACGCAATCTTCAGCGCGAACTCTTCCTGGTCGCCATATTTTCCAGCATCCCAGGTGTAATCTTTCTGCTTGAGCCGATCGAGGATCTTGGACCAGATCTTCACCGAGTCCGTTTCCGTAAAATCTCCCTTGTGTTTGGAAGAGACCATCTCGAGGTCTTCCCGGAATCGATCATAGAGAATCAGCATCCCTTCCCACGGCTGCCCCTGCCGCCGGGTCATGCTGTTCCACATATTGAATTCTTTGATGACCTTCTCCAGAGCAATCTGCATCCGGATTTCCTGCGGATGATGATGCAGCAGCTTGCCGTGGTCGATCTCCAGCAGCGTGCCGTAGAGTGACCAAGTGACGAGTTTCACCTCGGGAAGTGGTTTCAAATACGGAGTTGCCTTCATCGGCTTGGCATCAGCCGGCTTCGGCCAGATCAAATCCGAACGACCGTGCAACTCATCGATATAAGCACTGAGCGAAATTCCCATTGGTGTCGATCGTCTTCCACATGTGTCAGCTGAAGATGTCGTGAAGTCCGGTGCTGAGAACAGTTATTCGATTGCGAGAACTGCGAAGTGATCCGCAGCGACACTCTGCCTGAAGGGAACTTGCCGGACCTCGGTGAACAGGCCCGAATTGCTCGCAGGATTCAACTGTTCTTTTTCAGTTTGCAGCTGCTAAACTACCGAAATTGTCGAGTCTTGTCACCTATTTCAGGCTTGAGCGACCATCTGACTGCGGTCCGAGGAAGCCAACCCTGTGCGATTGAAAAGAGTCGACACACTTCAGCTCCGGACGGGAGGAATCGCGTGAGTCAAAAGTCCTCAGGACAACCGTCGAACCCAGTCAGCCGTCGAAATTTTCTCGCCGTCGGAGGTGTCAGTCTCGCCACAGCTTCGTTACGAGACTCCTTCGCCGGAAAGCGATCGCAGCCACATGCTGTCATCCAGATCGTTCAGAACGGCGGAGCCAGCCATCTCGACACGCTCGACCCCAAACCTGATGCTCCGCGAGAAATTCGCGGCCCCAGTCGAGCCATTGCCACAGAAATCCCCGGAGTTCACTTTGCAGAGTCGTTCCCGGAGCTGGCCCGTCGAGCGAAAGACCTGGTCGTGCTGCGATCGTTGTATCACGACCTAGCCCCGATTCATGAGACGGGTCTCCAACTGCTTCTAACGGGAGATCACACTCGTCAGGGACAATACCCTCTCGAACTTGGAATCGCACTCAGTCAAGTATTGCGTCCCAATGGAACGGTCCCTCTGGCCGTTCGCGTTTCTCAGTCAGATCTCGCTTCGAAGACAACATCAACATCGGATAGCAACACAGATCAAACCGAAGAGACCTCTCCCAATGATGCTCCTACCAAGTTGCGATTGCCAACTCTGAAGGACATCCGACAGCGAGGGTTTGTTCTCGAGGAAAGTTCATCTCAAGACTCTGCCCGAACAAAACGTGCTTACGGAGAGACGCACTTCGGGGAGTTGTTATGGACGGCTGCCCGGCTTGTCGAAGCAGGCGTGAGATTCGTCGAAGTTCACACGTTCGAAGACCTGAAGGGGCAACTCACCTGGGATGCTCATGGATGCCGAAAGACATCGCCAGCAACAGTCTTCACCTATCGTGATGAACTCGGCCCCCGATTTGATCGAGCGGTTGGCGGTCTGATCGATGACCTTAAAAACACCGGTTTGTGGAATCAGACACTCGTTGTCAGTGCGGGCGAGATGGGGCGGACACCGCAGATCAACGAGACATCTGGCAGAGACCATTGGCCTCATGTCTTTTCCGGATTCCTCGCTGGAGGTGGATTGAAGGGAGGACAAGTGATCGGAGCGAGTGACTCAACTGGAGAATCCATCAGCAACGATCCCATCCCTCTCGATCATCTTCCGGGTTTGATCTGCAATTACTTCGGAGTCGATGAAAATGAATCGATCGAACTCCCCGGATATCGCGTCTGGTCTCCACCACGCATGGAAAGTTCTCTGACAGCTTCGTGCTGAAGCTTCTTCATAAACCCTCCGATCTCGTCGTGAGGAAATCTGCGCCCCGTTCTCCCCAAACCGCCACTGTGAAAAGCTCCAAATAAAAAAGGGGCAGGAATCCAAGTGGACCCCTGCCCCTCAACGGAGGGTGATCGCGTTAATTCACCTTATTCAACGACAGGCAGCAAGTTTGGATTGCTGGCTGATCGCTCAAGCTCATTCGACCCAGACGCTGCTGGTGGAGTCGGAGCAATTTCGTTGGCATCGTTCACTTCCACGCTATCGATGACAGTCCCATTTTGAGGACAGTACTCGCCTGCGTATCCGTACTGATTTCCGTGGGCGTAGCCACGTGGATTTCCGTACTGATGCCACTCAGCTGGTTGCATCGCAGGAGGAATCATCCCTGGACGTGGAGTCCAGAACGGAACTCGCTGGTAGTAGTACCCCAACTGAGTCGTGTCTGTCGGCATGTAAACCGCAGGACGGTGTCCGTGGTAGCCGCTTGCGACTCCACCATTCCAGCAAGCTGGGTAGTTGTGCTGGTATGACACTGGCATCGCCGAGTAAGGCTGCTTCGTTGGTGGACGGAAGCCATGGCTTGGCGAGTGAGTGCAGGCGTTGCTGCATGGATCGAGCCAGCAAAGGATGTTTCGCACAGTCTGGCTGCAACGTCCTTGGCAAGGTCCGCATCCATAACCACAAAGTCCGCCTCCGCAGAGGCCACCAAATGGGCACAGTCCACAGACGCCATATCCACAAGCGTTTCCGCACATTCCGTTCGGGCACGCGCCGTTGCCACACATCCCGCCGCATTTTCCATTGCAGCCAGCTCCGTTGCCGCACTGGCCATAACAACCAGCGCTGTTGCAACCAGCTCCATTGCCGAGCATCCCTGCTCCGCAAGCGCCGGTGCCGGACAGATCGCAACCTGCACCGGGGCAACAGGCGTTGCCGTTCATGTCACACCCAAGGACATCGCAGCTGCTCTGCATGATCTGTCCGTGAGCCATATCCGTAATCCGGACAACTCCGGTATCGTCAAAGTCCTGTGCGGAGACTCCTCCAAAGGACATCGACAGCACTCCTGCGACGGCGAGGAGGCAGTGTCGCCATATTTGTTTTTGAGTCATCGTCATGATCCTGTTCGAAGATTCAGAGTTCAGTGATCGCTCTTATTCAGCGAACTGAAACTCCTGGAGAGAGAGGTTGTGCAACCCGTGTCAGACGGCTCGATGGAACTCCCCAACCGTAGTTGTAGGTGTTTTCCACGACAGGCGCGAGTGGAACGGAAACCGGTCCACCGTATCCAGGAGCGGCGTAGACATTTCCATCTCGTGGGTCGAAATGGTACGGGTTGACGGGATAGACCATCTTGTAGCAACCGATCGGAGCAACTCCCGATCCGTCACCACCGCTTGGGCAGAAGTAGCCGAACTTGCATCGCAAGAACGCGCACTTCTCTCTCAAATCTTCACGACAAGACTCTTTCAACACAGCACAGGCCTGGTGGTGTCGCATGCAGCACAACTGCATATTCCACGACAACCAGCTGCAAGGACTTTCCGGGCTGCATGTCGGGCAGTTGTAGGCTCCCATGGGAACACCGTGCTGGCACCGACGAGCGTGTCCGACGAGTTCGATTTCCTGCGCGGAATCGTACTCGGCAGACTGACCTCGAAGCACCTGCTCAGATTGTGCTGCGTCGGTAATCCGAACAACACCTGGCGTGTTTGTCTGTGAAATGCGAACCACACCCTCAGCGTCATCGGCAGAAACGGGCAAGGTCGCAAGGACGAGGCTGGCGGCGAATAACCGCAGACTCCAATTGCGAACGTGAGTCAACATGATTCGTTTTCCTGGGTCAAGGGTTAGTCCAATTCACCAGCTGGAGGCATTCCCAATGGAGCCCTGTTGCCGGAATTTGGCACTTTTCATTAAGTGAGAACGACTCGGAACTGCGGATCGCGTGCAGTGGAAAGCTCAGCACGGTGCGGGCCGTGCGAGCAGTCCGGCTGCTGCGGTTACCAGCGTGGTCCGCAGTTGATCAAGCTCAGATCGTTACGTGGGACTTTGAATCCAGAGAACAGCGGGAAGTGTGATCGATACTTCACAGTCACTTCTGTTCCCTGAAGTTTGACTTCTTCGTGCTGTCGCATTCCGAATGGAGTCCAGATCCATCCCCCTTTGACCTTGTAGTAGTAAGGTGGATAGACCGCACGATAGGTGTGTGGATAGAGCATCTCGTGAGGCGCCAGTGCCTGGTTCGTCACGATTGTTCCGCCATTCCAGTACGGTGTGTGCTGGACAGGACTTGGATACAACGGTGCATTCAGCTGTGGATAGGTCTGTCCCGGTGCCGGGCCGCCTGACTGAACATCTTGTGCCAGCGCGCTGTTAAACGCAGCTGCTGCGAGCAGAATCGCAGTCGTCTTGAACGTCATTGAGAACATTTCACCCTCCATGTGTTCTCACCGAAACGAACTGAGCACTCCGTGTGCTGAGATTTCGGTTTGTTGAAAAATTCCGGCCGCTCTGACTGGCCAACCGCGAGGATTGAATAGAGAGTGGCTCAATCTCAACTTCGGCAAGCAACGATCGTGTCAATGAGTCATTTCGTGTACGTTCCACCGAAACGTCCGTGTTTTCCGAATATGAGGCTCTCAAACGACTTAAAGACGACGCACAACCCTCACGAACCACTCAACTCGCAGTCTCTGCGCAACCGTTAAAGTCACCCCAGTTGCCGCAAAGGGTTCTCCAATGGACGCTCAAAACCGCCTCAAGCTCGGCATCCTCGGATGCGGTCGCATTGTTACTCGGCGAATTCTGCCGGCCCTCTCAGAGTGTCGACAACACTGGTCGGTGGTCGTCGCAAGTCAACGCCCCGGAGTGGCTGACGAAGTTGCTTCAAAAGTCGAAGGTGTCACTTCAAGTGACTCCTACGAAGCGATTCTCGCTGACGACTCCATCGATGCGGTCTACATCCCGGCAACAGGAGATGAGCACCGGCAGCTCACAGTTGCTGCCGCACAAGCTGGGAAGCATGTCCTGTGCGAGAAACCACTCGCTCCCAGCATCGAAGAGGCGAAAGAAATGGCACAGGCCTGTAGAGATCACAAAGTGATCTTGCAGGAAGCATTCATGTGGCGACTTCATCCGCGAGCGCTGCGAATACGCAAACTCATTGAAAGCAAAGAGATCGGCAATCTGAGACTGATTACCGTCAACTTCTCCTTCAACATCGATCGGAGTGACTGGAGACTAAATCCCGACCGTGGCGGAGGAGCGATGTGGGATCTGGGTTGTTACGGAGTCAACGCCAGCCGCTTCTTCACCGGCTCCGAGCCAACCGACATCAATGCAGCTGCTCACTGGTGGCCGACTGGTGTCGACATGACCATGCGAATCGGATTGACTTTTCCTGGAGAAGTCCAGGCGCAGATCGATTGCAGCTTCGAAGCCCCGTTCCGGTGCCGCCTCGAACTCGTCGGAGACGACGGACGAATTCTCGTCGAGCCCGCTTTTCAGCCCGGTGAACAACCAACGTTTGAGTTGTGGAGATCAGCAGAGCGAGACAGCCCGGTTGAAGTCGTTTCCTGCCCAAATGACGACCAATACGCCTGCCAGCTCAAACACTTTCACCGCTCGATCGAGAACGGAGAACTTCTCGCCCCGGCCGAAGATGGACTGAAGAACATGCGCGTTATGGACTCGATTCTAAAAGTCGCACGTGAGTCCCGGTAAATAGACCGCTCAGCGAGAATGGTTCATTGCCACAAAGAAACAGCCCGCGTGCAGATGCCTGCACACGGGCTGATCGATTTCGTCGAGCAGTTCTACAGAACCGCCTAAGCAGCACGTCGCTGCTGTTGAGCTTCTTCAACTGTTTGTGGCTGTCGAGTGCGGCTCAACTGGTATTTGTCTTCGCCGCGGAGGACGGAGACTCCCCAGTTCTTCAACGAGTATTTTCCACCGTTGTAGACTGAGCGGTACTTTTCTTTATCTGTGTAAACCGGGACATTGGACGGGATCACCCGCATGTTGAACGCCAGGCGATGGCGATCGGTGGTGTTCGGACCGGAACCGTGAATACAGCGTTCGGTGAAGATGATGAACTGTCCCGACTTCACTGGAAGCTTCACGATGCGATCTGAAGGGTAATCGTGTTCCAACGTGAAATTGGCTTCGTAAAAGCCGTCCTGTCCGCCGAATTTGATCGTTCGGACTTTCTCATGTGAGCCCTTCAAGAACTCAATGCATCCGTTTTCATAAGTGGAGTCATCGACGGCCACCCAAACGGTCAATTGAAACATTTCATTGAGGTTTGGTGGGAAAATGGCTGGGTCGAGATAGTCTTCAACCATGAACGTGCTGGCCTGATGCCACTGAATTGCAGGCGCTTTCGGTCCCTTGTAGAAGAACTGCGATCGCCACACGAGCAAGTCTTCACCGAGAATCTGAGCCACTCGCTCTGTAATCGCTGGTGACTTCATGTAGCTCCAGACGCGAGGCATATGGAAATGCGGATCGCGTGGAGTCACGAAGTTGTATGTTGGAGAGACGGCTTTTTCTTCTCGAAGCATTTCTTCACGGAAATCTGCCATTTCTTCGCGGGTAAACGCGTCGAATGGACCAATGAATCCGTTCTCGTAGAAGGATTTCAGTTGATCTTCGCTCAGCTGAAATTCGGGAGCGACTTTCGCCTTCGGGGTCACCTTCTCCGGCACTTTGAACTCGCATGGTTCATCAATGTAAGCGCGAGTCAAACCGGACTTCAGCAACATTGAGAATTGCGAATAGTGCCAGTTGTTAATAATGGAACGAAGCGCACGTGGGAGAAAGAACGTTGGGAGTCCGGCCGCTTTGTATCCCATGACACCAGCTAAGCTTGGGATTGCCAGTGCTCGTTGCCAAAGAGGTCGAATTTTGGGCTTCAGATTCATCCTTGAATTCCTGCCGAAGAGGCTGCGGCAAAATGTGCCGCCTTCAATCACCGTCGAACATGAATTCCCCGAAAATTGGGAAATTGAGCAGGTGACTCCGTGATACTATCGGAAAAACCGGAATTCTTCCGAGACCAGTTTCCCGAATTTCTTCCGGCTGGAATCAAAATCTGGGGAAATCCGTTCGCCGCCTGAACGTCTCAACACTTTGGACTTCAACGGCAATTGAAACGCCACAACGGATGAGCGCCGCTTCAGAAAACTTTTGTTACGCTCAATAACGGAATCGCTCAAGAAACCTTTTGGAGGAGCACTACGGTGCAGAGCAATTATTCGTTGGCGACGTACGCATCCATTTTATGCTTGGCAATTCTCTGTTGCATCGGCGAGGTCCAGGCACAAACACCTGTGCCAGAGAAGTCTGCTTCTGCGAGTAAACTTGCCATTGTCTGGACGAGTTCCGATCCGGAAGTCGCTCATAGAATGGTCTTGATGTATGCACAAGCTGCTAAGAAAGCGAAATGGTTTGACGAAGTTCGACTGATCGTCTGGGGCCCAAGCTCCAGACTGCTCGCAGCTGACAAAGACCTGCAAAGCAAAATACAAGAACTGCAGAAAGATGGGGTGATCCTTCAAGCGTGTGTCGTTTGCGCCGACTCATACGGAGTCGCAGACCGACTGCGGGAATTGGGCCTCGAAGTCAAAGGGATGGGAAAACCACTGACCGACTTCATCAAAGATCCCGAGACGCACGTGCTCACGTTTTAATCGCTGACATTCATTACGAAACGAAAACGTCTCCGACATCATCATTGTTGTATTCCACAAGATGGATGTCGGAGACTGCTCGCAATGAATCGTCGTGCTTCCAGAATCTACTACTTCAGTTGCAGAACCGCTGTGACTGGGAAGTGATCTGAGGGAGTTACTCCGTCTCGATTGGTGCGATCGATTTCCGCTGACAGAACCGAGAACTGTTTCGAGCATCCGATCCAGTCAATTCTTCTTGTTCCACGATCCTTAAGTGTGAAACCTCCGGAAGTGCCGGCGTTCTCATCTGAGTCCGAGTGGAAACTCCGATACGTATCGGTCAACGGAATCGGAGTCTCTCCTTCGAAGAGGTTGTTGTAGACATCGCTGCCTTCAGGAGCATTGAAGTCGCCGGTAATGATCGCTGGATCTTTGCCAGCGAGTTGCGAGACCATTCTGCGCAACAGCGATGCGGATTCGCGACGGGCTTCGCTTCCTCGATGATCGAAGTGAGTGTTGAAGAACCAGATGGTTCGTCCGTCTTGTGCTCGATCACTCAATTTCACCCACGTTGCCATGCGGGGCAAACTGGTGTCCCACGCTTTCGAACCCGGTTCGTTCGGTGTCTCGCTGTACCAGAAGTGACCGCTGTCGAGAATTTCAAATCGTGATTTGCGAATGTAGACAGCCATCATTTCACCTGCCTCCTGACCATCATCACGCCCAACTCCGATGACATGATATTCGGAAAGGTGTTCGTGCAGGTAGTCTTTCTGGAACTTAAGCGTCTCTTGCGTTCCAAGCAGATCTGGAGCGAAAGCCTCGATCGTCTCGACGACGAACTCTTTTCGGTTGTCCCAAACGTGATCCCCGTCATTGGCGGTCCCGTACCGAATGTTGAAACTCATCACTCTCACAGCAGTCGAATCTTCGGCCTGAAGTGAGAAGGTGGTCAGGATGAGAAAACACATTGCGCCAATGGTTATTCGGGTCATATTTTGGTCGAGCTCATGGAGTTGAGTGAGAAGTCGGAACACTCTCCGGGAACATCATTCTTACGAATGAAGCTTGTCTGATGATATTAACAGTTTCAGAAGAACATGCAAAAACCCATCAATGGACGTTTGAGTCTCTGATCTTGACATGGGTATCATCGAGTCGTCGCGCGGGTTTGTCTTTAATCGCAGTAAGGATGGTACTCATGGTTCGTACACTTCTCTCACTGGCTGTGCTGCTGCATTTCGTTGCAGCCACTTCCTCAGCGGCTGATCTCTACGGCCTGTCGGAAGGAACTCCTGACATTCAGTCCGCCGGACCAATGACCTTTGGGCCGAGCGGAATCCTTTTCATCGGTGATCCCAAAGGGGCAGCTGTCTTCGCCATTCAAACTGGTGACAGCCATGGTGATCCAACCGGAGTCGAACACGACCTCGATGGAGTGAAAGACGCGATCGCATCTGCAGTTGGTGCTTCCGCCGATGCAGTCACAGTGAATGACCTGGCGGTCAATCCTGAAACCGGAAATGCGTTTCTTCTGGCGACCGTCGAAGGCAAAGGACCCGTCCTGATCAGTGTCAGCAACAGCAAAGTGAAAGTTGTCTCTCTCGACAAAGTTCACTTCGCTAAAAAAGAACTGACAGACGCTCCTGAAGATGCAGTTGTGGGCGACGGCCGACGACAACGAAACCTGCGGGACGACAGCATCACAGACATTGCTTTTGTCGATGGAGAAATCATTGTCTCCGGGCTTCGAAAAAGTGACTCGCCTTCTGGCGTCCGCACAATGGTTTTCCCATTCAACAAAGCGGACAAAGGCGCCAGCCTCGAAATCTATCACGCAGCACACGGACGATCAGAGGACACTTCAGCCATCCGAACTTTCGTGCCATTCGTGATTGATGGAGAACCAAACCTGCTGGCTGGTTTCGTTTGCACACCGCTCGTCAAATTCCCAATCTCAGCAGTCGACTCTTCTGATCGCATTCAAGGAACAACCGTCGCTGAGCTCGGAAATCGAAACCGTCCTCTCGACATGATCGTCTACACCAAAGATGGCGAACAGTACCTGCTGCTCACTAACAGCGCTCGCGGAGTGATGAAGATCAGCACCAATGACATTGAACGATCAGAAGGTCTGACCGAACGAGTCGAAGGTGGCGGAACTGCCGGACAAACTTACGAAACTGTTTCCAGCTGGCAGAACGTTGTCGAACTCGACAAACTCAATTCAACACACGCTGTCGTTCTCATCGATGATGGCGGACAACTCAACTTGAAAACTGTCGAGCTTCCTTAATCAGGATTGACATCAATTCTCAACAGTATTTCGTTCGCAGAATCTTCCAACAGCCTGCCTGGATTTCCCGGCAGGCTGTTGGCATTTTCACTTGTGACACAAAAAGTTTGGAATAGTCAGAGTCGAAAAAGCGTTCGGGCGATACAATCACTCTCTTCGGCATTTGGGATGGCGCATTCCCGAGAGGGAAGCATGCGAGATTCTGGATGCTTTCAATTTCTCTTCCAGACAGTCTGGCACTCAACAATGAGATTCCAGTAGGCTGAGAGGAAGCGCTCGATTTTCGGGCGATTTGTATTTTCGGATCATTGAGTCGCGGGAAACTGATCTTCAGACAAGTTCATTTCTCAGCGGAACACCAAGCTAGGCAGGGAGGGGTTTGTGTCGCTGGCACAACTTCTTGAGAATAAGTTTCGCGGAGACATCCGCTTTCGTGGACAGGCTTACGTTCAGGCGGAGCGCGTTTCGATCGTCCGAGTCACTCCCGACGATTTACACGGCGCTGTTCGAGATGGTGTGGAATACCAGACACATCTCAGCCGACAAGGTGATGAACTTCGCATGTTCTGCTCCTGTGTCGGTGACGCTCAGTCCAAAGAACCGGCATGCAAACATCTTTGGGCGACCATTCTCGCCGTCGACGAGGGTGACTACCTGACCGGCGTTCCCCGTGCCGGATCAATCCCGCCATTCGCTGCTGAAGTTCTGTATCAGCCGAGCCATCTGCTCGACGAGTGGGACGAAGATATCGACGTCAACGAAATCTTCCGGCCTACGAAATCGACGACGCAAACCACCACACAGACAGCGACGAAACCTGCTCCGCGCCAAGTTCGCGAGTGGGAGTCGAAGCTGCAGACGTTGCGTTCGGAAATGCCGACTCAGTCGCGCGGCCCGGCCTCTGCGGATTCCAAAGAGAGAGAGATCTTCTTCGAGATCGATGTCGAAGAAAGCCTGAAATCAAAACAGCTCATCATTCAAACTTCGCAGCGACAACGACGCAGCAACGGTCAGTGGGGAAAACTGAAACCACTGAAGTTGCGCCCCGGTCGTCTGGAAGACATCGAACACGCAGACGATCGGAAGATCCTCGCGTTTCTCGCTGGGGGAACGCCAGAACGTACCGGATGGATGGCACAACAGGCGGAATTTCAGACTTCCGTCTTCCGCTACCGCGTTCCGTTCGAACTGTGCGAACTGATTCTTCCATTGATGGCGAAATCAAATCGCCTGCGGTATCTCGACGAGTCGGAAAAAGAACGGCCGCCGCTCAACTGGGAAAGCGTAAATCCCTGGAAGCTTTGCCTGGTTCTCAACCAGAGCGAAGAAGACGACACCTGGAGGCTGGAAGGGGAAGTCCGTCGAGACGACGAACGACTCAAACTCGACGATTGCGAACTCCTGCTGCCGGGAGGTCTGGTCGCCACTCAAGAGATGATCTATCGCCTCGAAGACTTCGGGGCATTCGACTGGGTGCCGATGTTGACCGCCGATCAGAAGATGGTCGCGCAAGACGGTGAACAACAGGATCTGGTCGACTGGATTCTCGATATGCCGACGCTTCCGCAACTCGACTTGCCTGAAGAGTTGCAACTCGAAGAGGTCCGGCCGACTCCAAATCCGCGTCTGATCTTCAAATCTCCAAAACAGCGGAGTTGGAAGCACGAACGCATCCACGGAACGATCGAGTTCGATTACTTGGGAACAAAGGTCTCTGCATCTAACCTGCAATGGGCCATCGTTCAGCGCGACGAAGGTCGCTGCCTGCTTCGCGATCAACAACGCGAATCGAGTTGCTGGTCGAAGTTGAACGAACTCGGATTCCGCCGACTCGTTGAACATCGACAAAGTGCACATGACGTCGATATCCCCGTGAGCGAACTCGGACGCGCTGTGCGCGAACTTGTCGCCGACGGTTGGGAAGTTCAAGCGGACGGGAAAGAAGTCCGACAGCCGGGAGCGGTGAAGTTCAACGTTCGCTCAGGCATCGATTGGTTCGAACTGACAGCAGACGTCGACTTCGAAGGAAAAAAAGCGAACTTCCCAGAGCTTCTGGCAGCCCTGACTCGCGGCGACCAAACGATTCGCCTCGACGACGGTTCGCTCGGAATTCTGCCGGAGGAATGGCTTCAGCAATACGGCATTCTGGCGGGACTCGGCACAACTGACGAGGAAGGTCTGCGTTTCTCGACAACACAAATCGGACTCGTCGACGCACTGCTTTCAGCTCAGGAATTTGTCGACTTCGATGAGCGCTATCTGGAACTTCGATCCAAACTCTCGACATTTGAAGGCGTTCGCGAACGCCGTGAACCGGAGGACTTCCGCGGAGAACTTCGAACGTACCAGCGAGAAGGATTGGGATGGCTTTCCTTCCTTCAGGAGTACGGATTCGGGGGATGTCTTGCGGACGACATGGGTCTCGGAAAGACGGTTCAGATGCTGGCCCTCATGCAGGATCGCATTACCAAACGCGAAGAGAAAATTCCGTCGATCGTCGTCGTTCCAAAGTCACTGATGTTCAACTGGGTTCAGGAGCTGCAAAAATTCGCTCCCGATCTGACCTTCGTTGAATACACCGGTCCCCTGCGGTCGGCACACCTGCCGGACATTCCAAAGACCGACGTTGTCTTGACGACCTATGGAACATTGCGTCGCGACATCATGGAGCTGAAGGACATTCAGTTCGATTACGCGGTTCTCGATGAAGCTCAAACAATCAAGAACGCATCTTCGCAGGCAGCGAAAGCCTCGCGACTGATTCGTGCCCAGAACCGCGTCGCATTGAGTGGTACGCCGATCGAAAACCACCTCGGCGATTTGTGGTCGATCTTCGAGTTCCTCAATCCGGGGATGCTCGGACGAAGTGCCATCTTCAAAACTCACGCAGTCGATTCAGCGAATCCGAAATCGCGCCAGTTGATTTCGCAAGGTGTTCGCCCGTTTGTTCTGCGACGAACCAAAGGCGAAGTGGCGAAGGAACTGCCCAACAAGTTCGAAGAAACGATTTACTGCCGAATGGGGCAACGCCAACGCGAACTGTACTCCGAACTCCGCGACCACTACCGAGACTCATTGCTTGGCCTGGTCAAGAAACAGGGTATGGGCAAATCTCGCATGCATGTCCTTGAGGCATTATTGCGACTGCGTCAGGCTGCCTGTCACCCTGCCCTGCTGGATCGCGGAGCTGAAGAAGACGCTTACGCGAAACTCGACGCGCTTTGCCCTCAACTCGAAGAACTGATCGAGGAAGGTCACAAGTCGCTCGTCTTCTCACAGTTCACGAGCATGTTGTCGATCGTGAAAAAGCACCTCGACAAACGCGGCGTCAAGTACGCGTATCTCGACGGACAGACCCGCAAGCGAAAGGATGTTGTCGATCAGTTTCAGAACGATCCAGACACTTCGGTGTTCCTGATTTCGCTCAAAGCTGGGGGACTCGGTTTGAACCTGACAGCTGCGGAATACGTGTTCCTTCTCGACCCATGGTGGAACCCTGCAGTTGAAGCTCAGGCGATCGACCGTGCACACCGTGTTGGACAGAAGAATCAAGTTTTCGCGTATCGACTGATCTGTCGAGACACCGTCGAAGAGAAGATTCTCGACCTGCAACAGAAGAAACGCGAACTCGCGGATGCCATCCTCGAAGCGGACAATGCTCCGTTGAAAGACCTGACAACCGAAGACCTCGAACTGTTGCTCTCCTAATCGACGAATCGGCCAAGCAGCCGTTGCGAGTCCTGGAGATCATTGCTTCGCGCGGACATAATCGATCCTCGGCTCTGACAAAACGACGGTTGGCCGACGCCGACTTCGTGGTTTTGAACGTGTTGAGAAACACAAAAAGGAATCGTTGTGGCGACAACGATTCCTATTCTCATGACCTCTTCATCTGAATGACGGAACTCGAATCACTTCTGAGTTCCAGCAGTCGCAGCTGCCAGCTTCTCTTTGTAGTAAGCATTGTCAGGCTGCGATTTGACAAGTTGCTGAAAATACTTCTGAGCTTGTTCGTAGTCCCCTTCTTCGAGGTAAGTCTCCGCCAGCCCGACCGTACCGGCATTCACTCCGTCGATGCCTTCGACCATCTCCTTCCAGAGCTCAATTGCTTTCTCGTTGTTCCCTTCAGCTTTGTAGCATCTCGCGAGTCCATTCATCGCGCCGAAAGCATCTTCAGTTGAGTCGACACACTTCTGAAAGTACGGCTTGGCTTCCTCAAAATCTCCGAGATTGAGCAGTGCGAAACCTAATCCGTTCAGTGCACTCAGATCATCCGGTGACTCTTTCAGAACTTCCTTGAACTGGTCTCTCGCTGCGCTCGCATCTCCCGAATTCAAAAGACGCCACGCTCCAGCGACGCTCGCGTTCGTTGCACTAGGTGGTTCGATCAGTTGTCGCAAAGCATCATCCAGTTCCTTCTTCTCCGAAGCTGTCAGCATCTTTTGCACGAGTTCGTTCTTGGGATCTGTATTGGCAATTTTTCGAGACCACTTCTCGGCCTCCTTGAAGTTGCCTGCGAGGAGTTCCAATCTTGCAAGCCCATACCAGGCTGCGGGAGCCTGAGGGGCCGCCTTCAACAGAAACTCTCTCGCTTCATCGTACTTGCGTTGTGCCAACAGAGCTTGCCCCATTCCGTTCAATGCTCCCGGGAGCTTCGGTTCCAGCTTGAGACATCGTTCGAAGGCTTCCACTGCCGAAGCATTCTTCCCCTGATTGACACGCGCCCAGCCGAGCCCATTCCAGGCATTCACAGAAGTCGCATCGTGCTTGATCGCGTCGCCGAACTTTTGCTCAGCCTCTGCGAACTGTTGTTTGTTCCACAACTGCCAACCTTCCTCCGTGAGATTGGAAGCGCCTCGTGCCTCGCCCTGATTTGGCACAAAGACCATCGCCATCAACCCGACGACGCCTAGCACACCGAGAGTCGTGAGAATGAGCGAACGGCGACTGCGACGCTGATCTTCTTCTTTGAGTGAATGCAAGAGGAGGTCGTCACACTCCAGACTTTGATTCAATTGACGATCTTCATTGACGATTGGATTTTTCATTGGACCGCTCAGCTTGAGAAACAGGTTCGTGCCCAGACGACGGCGACTGGATCAGACAGAACTCAAATACTTTTGATCAACTTGCCGGCGTTCAAAGCTTCTCGATTCTCCTGTCGAGTTGCTGTTGAATTCTCATCGGTGTCCACCATGGCATCGAGAAGATCCCCACGCGTCGGAGACGTTTTTCCAATTTCGTCTCTGAGCGTTTCGATGATCTTGTTCAGCCGAGAACGGACAGTCGGGTAGGAAACCCCGGTCAGTTGAGCAATCTCTTTGAGGTTGCCTCCGGCGAGGACAAACATTTCGATGAAACGTTGATGCTCGGTCGGAAGACTGGAGAGCCGGGATTCTGGAAACTCAGCCCGAATAGAAACATCACAACACGAACATGACATTTCAGTCACATTCAATTTTTGTGAACAGTAAGGGCATTCATTCGTAATAAAATTCAATTTTCCACTCCCAAAACTCCACAATGTCAACAATGACACGAACCGAATGCAGAGTCAACTGGAACTCAAACATTTTCTCAAAACAATGCAACAAATTCTTTCACATATTGAAACCTCAGGCCACATCCAATTACATAAAATGTAGTTTCACAGATGGTGCAATTCCAGCAATTTCCCGCTCAATGATCACCGTCGCCGCTAGAAACCGTGAAAAAGCGAACACATGAAGCGTGAGAGCTGGACCAAGTTTGATTCTTTAAGAGCTCCCGATACACCCCATCTCCTCAACCGTCTACACTTCTGTGCGTTGTGAATTATCGCGGTGCTTTCCAATCGCGAGCAGACTGCAGGTCATCAACAACGCCCGAAATCAAAATTCCCCAATTCCGAATCGGAGACTTTCATTCAGTACTTGGTCGTCAATGTGTATGGGCTTCTCGTTCTTGCAATCCTCGTTGCGAGCGGAGCGAGTTGGGCGAACTTGTTTCGTCGCTTCAAACAGCAGAGACCGCTTCTCCCAGCGAGATTTCGATCGCTCGATGCAAGCGTTCCACCGTTTGCCATTGCGGTCGTCTTCGCATATTTGTCATTGAACCTCGCGATCATTTTCAGCTCACCCGAAGCGAGAGAGTTCGATGCAGAAGTCACTCTCAAGCAGGTGCAAGCATCGATCGTGGAAGGGTTGATAGCCACGTTCCTCGTCGGCGGAATTCTGGTGTCACTCTCTCCGCGAAAGACAAATCTCATCCGTCTCGGTTTCCGCCTCGATCACCTTACCAATCAATTGACTGTTGGCCTGCGGGGGTTCATCGTCGCCATTCTGCCTGTGTTCACGCTGCTGATGCTGACGCTTCCACTTCGAAGCACTGAAACTCTACATCCCTTCCTGCGACTTCTCGATGAGCGAGGATTCGGATCGGAGTTTCTGATCGTGGCCTTCGCTGCAGTTGTGATTGCACCGATCAAGGAGGAACTGATCTTCCGAGTTTCTCTGCAATCCTGGCTCGTCAACCGCTTTGGAGCAAAGGTGGGGATCGCTGTGACCGCGTTGGTATTCGCGATGGTGCACGGTCTCCCGGACGCACTTCCGCTTCTTCCGCTGGCGATCATTCTCGGAATTGTTTACCACTATCGCCGCAGCTACGTGGCTGTCGTGATTACTCACGCCCTTTTTAATGCTTTGAATCTGTCAGCTGTCTGGATTCAAAAGTACGCAGAGAATCTTCTCGGGATCGTTGACTGACATGAGCCTGCTGCCTGCCTCCTTTTTGTTCCGCTATTCAATCCCGGTGAAGCGTGTTGACCGACTTCCGCGTGCGAAAGCTCCGATTCTGAAACTCCCCAAGAGCTGCGACATTCCATTTCCATCTGAGATGGACAACGTGCCGCAATTCGCGACGCTTGCATTGGCCTGGAATTCAGAAGGCCTCGCGCTAGCTGTGACGGTTTCGGGAAAAACAGACTGGCCGAATTGCTCGCCCGATGCTCCGCACTCCTCCGATCGAATTCAGATCTGGTTTGACACTCGCGACACTCAGAACATTCACCGAGCCTCTCGCTATTGCCATCGATTTGTCCTTCTTCCGATTGGAGAAGGAGATGATGGAATGGAGCCCGTCCTGAAACAGGTTCCGGTTCCTCGAGCGAGCGAAGATGCTCCGGAAATCGACAACGATTCGGTTCTTATCGAGAGTGAAGCTGACCAGTCCGGCTATCGCGTCGCAGTCTGGTTTCCGACGGAGTCGCTGCAGGGATTTGACCCAGAGACTTATTCACGACTTGGATTCTATCTCACAGTTCACGATGAAGAACTCGGACAGCAAGTCTTCACGCTCGGCGACGACTTCCCTTACGAGAGCGACCCCAGCATGTGGGTCAGCCTTGAACTCGATTCCGGCACAGACTGAACGAAAAATCCCGTCACACGAATGATCGGTGACGGGATTGATTCATTCTCACTGCGTTCGCCATTCAAGCAAATACTTCGTTCTCGTGCGTGATTATGGAGTCGCAATCACTTCAACGGATGTAGTTGTCCCATCGGCAGAGACGTTGACTGGAATCGTCCACTTCTTCTCACCAGCCTTACAGACACCACCAATTCCATCACGGCAATATTGATAGCTGACAGACAACTCGAGCGTTCCCTGCCCCTCCTGTCCGGTCATCGGAACCGAGACGGTTGCGGAGATCTCGTCTGCAGACGCTTGCTGTCGTTTCCCGATGGCCGACGAGTCGATCACGGATGGTGTCGACTTCGCTCCCACTTGATAAATCACCGGAGCAAGCTTGTTGAGCTTGTAACCGATGGGGAGATCAAACTGGACGGTAACGTTGAGCGGCGCACCCGGTTTGACGGTGACTGCGGGCTGTTCTTCACCGGGGCCAGCCACGAGTTCAACCACCTGTTGAGTCTGAGGCGGCTGCGGAGGATTCAATCCTTCGATTTTGAGAGCTTTTGCGCTCCCCGTTTGCCAGTTCACTTTCAAAATGCGGTGATTGTTAGTGTCCGCGACATACAATGCTTCAGAAGTCGCAGCGACTCCTGCCGGTTCGTTCAACTGCAATGGATCGAGACTATTTCCACGCTCGCCGTTTCCGAGCCAGGATTCCGCAGTCCGCGAGGAGATGCCGATTTTCTTGATGCGGTCGTTATAAGTATCCGCCACGTAGAGCATCCCATCATGGTGAACTAGGCCGATCGGATGTTGAAGCCGAACACTGTCCCCGACGCCGTCGATGTCTCCAAACTCAAACAGTGCTCCACGAATATCGTGCGGGCCGACCAACGTTGTCACTTTGCCGTCTCGCACTTCACGAACTGCGGAGCCTTCACTGTCAACAAAGTAGAGAGCTTCACCATCGCTGGTGATGGCAGATGGCTGTGCTAACGCGCTCGCATCGAGAGGACCGTCGATGACATCTTCCCGACCGGTTCCCGCGAAGACCTCGATTGTGTCACTTCCCAGCGTATGCTTCCACAATTGATGAGGTCCCGCCATCGCGATGTACAAGACGCCATCCTGATGTTCCAAAGCCCAAGGGCTGTTCAACGGCAACTCGCTGATTGATCCCGAATTGGCGCGTCGACGTGCCTGAACTCCGGTCCCTGCGAGTGTCGAAACCTGTTTCTTATCCAGATCGACAGTCCGAATGAGATGGTTCTCAGTGTCGGCCACGTAGAGCGTGTTCCCGATCAGAACAGTCCCTTGCGGATGGTCGAACGATGCCGACTTGTAGTCTCCGTCATCAGCCCCGATCTGACCACTGCCGATCACGTCGATCAGATCGCCATCGAGAGTCGTCACGACAATTCGATTGTGATTGCTGTCGGAGATAAACAAACGGTTTCCAGCTTCATCTGCATGAATCTTGCCGGGATAATTCAGCTGTCGAGCAGGCTCCTGCTGACGCTCGAGAAGAAACTTGATGGGAGTTTCGTCGAGTGTCCCTTTGCTTCGATGATAATTGACCATCTGGCCGATGACTTGATCGAAGAGTTCCCGATTGCCTTCGCCTGACTGCCTTCCGACGAAGTTCCCTTCTGGATCGATCAGCATGAGGGTCGGCCAGCTGCTGAAGCCGTATTTCCTGGCAATCGTCATATTTCCATCGTTGACGACCGGGTGTTCGATCTCGTAGCGAATGATCGCTTCGCGGATGTTTTCCGATTCTTTTTCATTGTCAAACTTCGCAGCATGAACACCAATCACGACCAACTCGTTGGGATACTTCTGTTCGAGGTACTTCAGATCCGGAAGCACATGGATGCAGTTGATGCAGCAGTAGGTCCAGAAGTCGAGAAGCACGACTTTGCCTCGCAAGTCGCGAATGGAAATCGGACCGGATGTGTTCAGCCATTCGAGTCCGCCGTCGAGGCTGGGAGCTGGAACTCGTCCGGGATAAGGATTCTCGGTCGGAGCATTCTGCTCGGAATCCTGAGCTGAGCAACGTTCAGGAGCAACCAGTCCTGCTCCGAACAACAGCGCCATCAGCACGCCTGAAATCAATCCAAACCGCATTCCATCCCTCCGTTGCCGCATCGCGGGAACTTTCATCGTCGAATCCTTGTAACACTCCGAGCTGACAGACCGTTGATCGCCAGCTTCGTACGTGGATGAATTGATCAATGATGGTAGGCGAGAAGTCGGCAAGTGGCTACCCTCATTTCAACTCGTTGCCCTTTCCTCGGCACTCGTCTGGGCTGCCTATTGTTGTGAATGCCTCGTTTGCTCATGCGATATGGCGAAGAGCATTCCGAAACTTCCCTCTACGCGACGACATTTGTTCCGACAGATTCCAGTCTGCCATGCAGAAATGAACTTGGCGAACTCCGAAAATCGAACGGGCTTCCATCATTGGGCTCATCGAGTCACGATCATCAGTCTGATGGTTGTGCATACCGGTCTCGTGGCCTGGGCATCCTGGAGATATTCGCCAACACAAGATGAAATCGGGCACCTGGCAGCAGGTTTGGGAGTTTGGAAGTTTCAGGATTTCAGCCTGTACCGAGTCAATCCTCCTCTCGTGCGGACAATCGCAGCAGCTCCGTTGTTGTTCGTCGATCACGAGGAAGACTGGTCCGAGTATCATCCGGGAGCGACCATTCGACAGGAATTCGACCTCGGGCAGCGACTCTTTGTCGCGAACGGAACGAATTCGCTGTGGATGTTGAGCCTCGCCCGGTGGTCTTGTCTTCCGCTCACGCTGATCGGACTCCTCATTTGCTGGCAATGGGGACGAGAGATCGCAGGCGAGCCTGCTGGACTTGTCGCAGCCAGTTTCTGGTGCTTCTCGCCGAACATCATCGGCCATGGAGCATTGATCACATCGGATATCGCGGGTGCTTCTTGTGGGTTGCTGGCCGCATGGCAGTTCAGTCGATGGCTCGAACGTCCCAGTTGGCGGCATGCATTCCTGGCGGGACTTTCACTTGGTCTGGCACTACTCAGCAAACTTAGCTGGGTCGTATTCTTCCCAATCTGGCCCATGCTCTGGGTTTCGAGCAGGGTTCTCACACAGAGCCCCCGTGACCTTAAGAAAGAAGTACTGCAGTTCATTCTCATCATGGGAACAGGCATCAACCTGTTAAACCTCGGATACCTCTTTGATGGGACCGGAACTCCGATCGGTGAGTTGGGATTCTATTCAACACCTCTGGTGGGCCAGAAACTTCTGCCGGGGGAGAACCTTCCCCAGAACCGTTTTCGAGCAACTATTTTCGAAAACATTCCCTCACCCTTTCCGAGAGAATTTCTCCTCGGACTTGATGCGCAGAAGAGCGATTTCGAATGGGGCGCGACGAACTACTTCCTTGGAGAAACGAAAGTCGCGGACGGTTGGCTTCTCTACTACGTCACAGGTCTCTTCCTGAAAGTTCCGCTCGTTTTGTGGGTGCTGTTTGCATGGAATTTACGGTCAGGGCTCAACGACTCTGCACTTCGAAAGAAACAAGCCCGTTTGCTTCCGTTAATCGTCCCTGCCGTGGCGATTCTCACTCTCGCGTCGCTCCAGCCGAATCTCAACAGCCATATTCGATATGTCTATCCCGTGCTGCCGTGTTTGTTCCTCGTGGCAGCACTCGGAACTGCAAAGTGGTTCCGTTTCACTCTGTTCTGTCTGGCACTCTTCTCGATCAGCAGCCTGTCGGTTTATCCGTACAGCCTGAGTTACTTCAACTACTCAATCGGAGGCCCGTCGCACGGACACAAGTACCTCATCGATTCCAACCTCGACTGGGGGCAGGACATGATCGCTGTACGCGAATGGATTGCAGAAAACCCTGATTCACAACCTGTTCGGATCAAATGGCGTGGATTTCTTCCGTTGGAAGTTCTGGGAATCGACGCGGAACTCGCGAAGACAGGTGAGGACCGATCCGGAACTCTCATTCTGAGCTTGCATGAATTGCAGCGACTCGATTCTGGATTTCAGAAATTTCAACGCGAACGCCCTATTGGCCGTGTCGGCTACAGCTTCAATATCTACCATGTGAATTCAAACAACCGCTCCCGGAATTCAACAGCTGAAAGCAAGATCAACGAAAACTGATTTTGTCGAGGATGAACCACTTTGACCGACAGCCAATCCCCCCTCACTCACTTCGATGAAGCTGGTCAGGCCCGCATGGTGGACGTTGGTCAGAAACCGGAAACCGACCGCATGGCACGGGCGGAAGCGTTCGTGGAAATGAACCCTTCCACGCTGCAGTTGATCTGTGATCGCAAGATCGCGAAGGGTGATGTCTTCGAAATCGCTCGGCTGGCTGGGATCATGGCGACGAAACGAACGCCGGAACTCATCCCGCTCTGTCACGCTCTCGGCCTCGACTCCGCTCAGGTTCATTTCGAAGTCCTGGAACCAAATCGCATTCGAATCGAGACTGCCGTTTCCGTTCATGCACGGACCGGAGTCGAAATGGAAGCCCTCACAGCTGCCTCAATCGCAGGGCTCACGATCTACGACATGTGTAAATCCGTCGATCGGGGAATGACCATTACGAATCTTCGTCTTCTCGAAAAACAGGGCGGAAAAAGCGGGCATTTTCTGCGTGAAGAAAAATCGTCAACTGCGGTCACTCAAGAAGACACAACGAAGCAATCCTGAACGAAAGTGGCCTCATGCCGCACCTTGATCGTCCACAACAGCTCCTGCAGAAAACGCAAAACCTGATCGGCGATGCGTTGGAAGCTGTGGAAGCGACATACGCCGCAGAACTGGCATCTCGAAACTCTTACATTCGAGATATCTATCAACACACCAACCGGTTCCGAGGTAAACGTCTCCGACCGGTCTTGTGCCTGCTCGCTGCGAAAGCCTGTGGAAACATTACTCGCGAGCACGAAATCCTCGCAGCTGTGATTGAAATGATTCATACAGCGACACTCGTCCACGACGATGTTCTTGATAGTGCCGATGTCAGACGACACGTCGCGACCGTCAATGTTCGATGGAACAATCAAACGAGTGTGCTCTATGGGGATTTTCTCTTCACCCACGCGTTTCATCTCGCTTCTCAAACTGGCAGCGCCGAAGCGTGTCGCTTGATTGGTCACGCGACGAATCGGGTGTGCGAGGGCGAACTGACACAGATTCGCAATCGAGGCAACCTGTCGCTGACCGAAGAAGAGTATCTCGACATCATCGATGGCAAAACGGCTGAATTGTGTGCCGTCGCTTGCCATTTGGGAGCGAAGTTCGCAGGCGCCGAAGAATCAGAGATCGGCCGGCTCGAGCGATACGGCCGTAAGCTCGGACAAGCTTTTCAAATCGCCGACGACGTCCTCGATCTAACCGGAGCAGAGAATGCCGTTGGGAAAACACTCGGCACCGATCTCATGCAACGGAAGCTGACTCTTCCGATCATTCGCCTGCTCAACCGCGAAGGCGACAGTCATCGAACTCGCATGATCGAACTTCTTGAAGCAGGGAACGAAAAAGCATGTCTCGAGATTGCTCAACTCAGCCGACAGGCTGGCATGATCGACGAGTCCTTGCAGTTCGCACATCAACTCGCTGAAGAAGCTCGCGCTGAAATCTCGGGAATCCCGGATTCGCCAGCACGTGAACTGCTGCTGCAATTACCCGAGTTGTCCATCAATCGCGCCTGCTAGAGCGCTGATTTAAGTTTGCAGCAGATTCAAGTCGCCCATTGGAAGTCATGTCGTTTCAGGGCGTCATCGGTAGGAATTCCCTCTGATGACCATTCTCGAAGTGAGTAGTAAGCCTGAATCTGTTCTGCGAGGGCCTCTCGCTTCAAGATAGCTCCCTCGCTCGGAGTTCCTTGAACAGGCAAATTGAAAAAACGGTCCGGTAGTGTGTCTTCCGCGGCCGTCCATCCTTGACGAATATTGAACAGCTTTTTCGCTGTCACAATTCCCTGTGCACGTTCTTTCAAGTCATCTGCTTTGAGGTTTGCTCCTGTCACCAGTTCGAGCATGGTCGCCATGGAACTCATACGATCTTCAAAGACTCCCCGCAGGAATTTGCAGAGAATCAGCGAGTCCATGATCGAAGCTTCGTCTTCTGTTTCGATAGCCATTTGTGCTGCCCGAATTCCGGGATTGAGTCGATCGACGCCCGGCGAAAAGTCAGCCTGGTAAGCTCCTGACTTATTATGATCGGCTCCGCGTGCTCCTACCGCAAAGCCGAGTGCCATTGTCTGCAGTGACCGGGGATCGTAGCCAGGAAACTCAAGCCCTTTCACGTGGATCGCGAACTCCTCCGAACCCTGACCGATTTTCCGCGAGGCAGACCGGACCCCTTGCGACAACAAGTCGCCAAGTCCTGCATCACGCGAAGCAATCGACTGCAGAAGTTCCAGAAGTTTCTCGCCATCTCCAAAGCTGAGTCCGCCTGCTTCGATCAGCCCACGTTCCGAACACTCCATGGCGAAAGCAATACAAACTCCGGCACTCACAGTGTCGATCCCAGCTTCATCGCAAAATGATGATGCAGCCAGAATGACTTCCGGATCATTGATTCCGCACATCGGCCCGAGCGCGTAGAGGTTTTCGTATTCCATCCGGACAGGAGAACTTCCATCCTTCTGAGGAGCGAAAATGTGTTCGCAGCCGATCGTGCAAGCTGCGCAACTTGAACGCGTCCGAGTCTTCGAGAGTGATTCCGGAGCGATTGCTTGAACACCAGAAAACGAAGACTCCTGAAAATTCCGCGTCGGCAAAGTTCCCAACCGGTTGAAAGTCAGGAGATTGCTGACTGTTCCCAATTCGCGATACTTTGCGGTCGCTTCACCGAATGATCGTTTCGACAGATTCTTGCTGTAGGCAATCAGCTCTTCCGTCGCAGCGAACTCGGTCAGTCGATCCCCTGAAACTGCAATCGCCTTCAGTCGTTTCGATCCCATGACTGCGCCGAGTCCGCCCCGCCCCGCATGACGTCCTTCATTGGAGATCGTTGCGTAGTGAACACCATTCTCCCCAGCTGGACCAATGGCAGCGATTCGGAAAGAAGATCCCATTTGACGACGAAATCGATCACTTGCCTGCTGACTCGACAGTCCCCACAGGTCCTGGGCATCTTGAAGGATGACCTCATCATTGTGAATAACGAGTCCTGTCGGGCTTGAACAGGCACCAACAAGACAGATTGCGTCAAAGCCGGTCCGCTTGCCGGAGATGGCGAAGTGGGAAGACGAAAGTGAATCATTGATCCGCTCAGTCAGCGGACTCTTGGCGACGATAGAGAACTTCGCCGAAGTTGTGAGCGGACTCCCAACCAGAGGACTGAACACGAAGATCAAGGGAGCCTCAGGCCCCAATGCATCATAACAGCCTGAAGTCTCTTCCAGCAGGAGTGCGGTCCCTAGCCCAGCTCCTCCGATGAATCGATTCAGTCGCTCGGGATCGATTTCCACCGCTCGCGATTGTCGCGATGACAGGTCGATCCGCAGGTAGCGACCGTGGTAACCGAACTTCATGGTTGCTCAATCGGCAATGGATTCTTCAATCGAGACCCGTCGACCTCGAACTTTCAACCGACCTTCAGAAAACAACTGAACCGCTTGCGGATAGATTCTTCGCTCCGCCGCGACCACTCGTTCTGCCAGGCTGTCGCCATCATCATCGTCCAGAACGGGAACAGCTTCCTGCAAAATAATCGGGCCGTGATCGTATTCATTATCGCAAAAATGAACCGTACATCCCGAAACTTTGCAGCCTCGCGCGATCACTGCTTCGTGGACATGATGCCCATACATACCTTGCCCGCAAAACGCAGGAATTAAGCTGGGATGAACATTCATGACTCGTCCGGAATAATCATCCGGGATGATCAACCGACTCAGGAAACCAGCCAGGACCACCAGATCGGCCTGATGTGCTCGAACAAGTTCGAAGACGGATTCACTGAACTCTTCCGGTCCTGAAAACTGACGGGGAGAGATGACGCAGGCTTTGAGCCCAAGTTCCTCCGCTCGCTCGACTCCGAGGCATGATCGACTCCCAACGACAGCAGCGATGCGTGCATTGAGAGTTCCATCCTGAATACTCTGTTGGAGATTGACCATCGTTGTCCCTCCACCTGAAAGCAGGACAACCAATTTGATGGGAGGACGTGATTCCGAAGAAGATGACATGAAAACCTTGACGATCAATACGATCGAAGTGAATTGAATTTGAATGTTGATTTGGATGACCGACTACGATCTCCACCGGGACACATCCGAGACGGTGAGATGGTTTCGCCGAAGTTTCATCATATCAGCTTCGAGATTACCGGTAATTGGATCCAGGGCTTTGACATCGATCATTCTCCACCGACCTTCTTCTGTTTGCCAGCGTGCTTCAAGGTAGGTGGGCTTGCGAATAGAGCCCTGTTCAGATGTGATCAGCGCATTCACTCGAAACCTTGAAATCGCCCGTGTCTCTTCACTCTTCAGGTCAATCTGAATGTCGGTAACACGCATGTCTTTGAGCGTCGCGAAATTCATTGCCAAATCAGCAAGCGATTGAAGATCTAACGAACGCTGTGAGATTCGTGAATGCACACCGTCGAAGTCTTTGGCAGCGAACGAATGTGCGATTTCCAGAATCGCGTCATGAACTCTCTCCCGCTCAGTCACGATTGCCTGGTCAGCAAACCAAGCAACCCCCATCATGCCGAGAGAACAGAAACAGAGGACGAGATATCGAGCCTGCAGTCGCCGATACCAACCGAACCCCGCAATCATCGCCAAGATTGCGAACAGGAGCATGGGTTGCCAGGCATTCTCTGTGAACCACATCTCCTCGCCCTCCTCAATGGATGTTATGACATCTAGTGGAACTCAATTCGAACTGTGGGAGTGTCTCAAATGTGGAGACATTCGCCGCATGCAAAGACGCTGCGAAGTCTTACGAAAACATTGACTCATCTCTTGAGAAACTCCCTCACGATTTCTGCGAAACGTTGATCACCGCCAGTTGAGTGGCTGCGTGACTTAACAATTCGATGATGCTTACGACTTCGTCACAAGCTCACGTACGAGACCGCGAGCTGCCTTGTAGGCGTGCCGGACGGCAAATAGCCGTGTCTCGATTTGTTCCTGATTGTAGTATTTTCCCGGTTCACTCGGTGGCAATCCGGCCAGATTGAGCGTCAGTGGCAGCAGATCCATGAACTCTTTGTACCGCCTCTGTTGTTCGTTCTGCTCAGTCATCTATTACTCTCCCGAGTTTTCCGGATTTCTGCGACCCCAGTCTGTGATTCCGGATTCTCTACAAAGACATACGAAACAAAAACTACTTCTGTTGGACAGCATATTCGTTGCACGAAGTCGAGTCTACAAACGAACGACAGCCGCTCCGAAGACCCAATGTCTTTCGAAACGGCTGTCATGTATCGTTCGACTTTAACGAGGTTGTGATGAGCCTGAGTTTGAAGACTCACCATAGGCAGGCCCCTGAGAACGCTTCAGTCGTTCACAGCATGGCCTGTTGAGTGATTGATCAGACCTGCGAAGGCTTAGAATTCGCCGACGATCTCTCCACCGGAACGGGTGGCGAGTGCCTGAAAAACTCCCTCATCGATGTTTTCACTGATGAATTGAACGTGGCCATCCCCCAAAACAAATTGGGCTCCTCCAGCATGAAAGCTTCCGAAATCTTCTGGATGCTCAGCTTCGTTGGGTGGATGCTCTGCATGACCAAGAATGCGGGCTGAGGCTTCTTCAACTTCCGGAGCAGCTCCGGACCAAGTGCCGTAAAAGCTTTCGCCGGTAGCGTCGTCAACGAATGTGGTCCGCTCCCCAACGACCAGCGTTGAACTCGATCCATCCGTAAAGTCTCGAAATCGAATTGCACTGTTGTGGAAGAAGGCTCCGTCGCTGACGCACTGACCTTGAGATGTCACTGGTGCGGTTCCAGGTGTGTTTTCGCATCCGTGGAGTTCTGTTGTTCCAAAGACGCCGACATAGTTCGCTGTCGACATTTCCAAAGAGGTTCCATCACGATCTTCGAGTTGGAAGGTGCTCGGTTTGGGATCACTTGGACATTGGAAGACGGTCAGAATTTGCTTCAGCTGCTCCCGGTTGGGACTACGATCCAGCGCGAGTGCAAAGTCGAATTGATTGTAAAGCGGACCTTGATCCATTTGAGGAAGCAGCATCGCCCCCCAGCCAAACCCGCTTTCCCCTTCCGGATTTGGACGTCGGTCTTCAACGCCGATCCAGCCTGAAGGAAAGGTTCCGAAAGCGTCATGATAGTTGTGAAGAGCCAAACCGATCTGCTTCATGTTGTTTTTGCAAGAAGAGCGGCGGGCAGCCTCTCTTGCTTGTTGAACAGCAGGCAACAAGAGAGCGATGAGAATCGCAATGATGGCAATGACGACGAGCAATTCAATTAATGTAAAACCGCGACGGGCGCGCATGGATCATCTCCCTGAAGAAGCTTGAGCAATAGAAGTACTCAGCCATTTTCCGTTTTCGCTCTCACAAAGAGCGTCTGCTTCACAGGTCGTTTCGATCAATCTGAAAACGTCAAACGATACTCGATGTCGAAGTTGCGCACTCAGCCACCTGATTGGAGACTGTGTGGGCGCAGGAAGCATTACGTGAAATGAAATGGACCTGAGATCCCGAGACCCTCAACATCCGAGAGCCATTGGGAAGAAAGAAAACTTGAGACTCAAGCCAAGCAAGGAGGTCCGCGAGCAAAACGCGAGTGGTGAATTGGGCAATCGTAGTCGCTGTCGAACGCGACTAGACGCTCGGCGACGACGGGAGAACTGACGAGTTCGCCAACCAGTGCAACATGCACCAGCGATTTCGAGAGATCATCACAGAGTTCACACTCTTCAGAATGATCTGATCCGTCTTCAGAACTTTTGCCTTCGCCCGCTGGAGAGTGTCCGAGACAATCATCGATCGCCTGACTTTCAGGCTCCTCACCGTGGGAGTGAGAATGCTTGTGACCAACGTGGACGTGCGTCGAGGAATGGAAGTGGCACAACGCCAAATCCTCAGACGCTGTATGCCCTGAAAATGCGGCAAGATGATGGAATGGGGAGTGACTCCATTGCACAGCAAGCAACATTGCAAATGCTGCAATTGCCGAATATTTCTGAAGTTGTGACGCTACGCGTGTCACGCAATACACTCCAACAAGCCACTTTCGAAGGATTTGAGAGCGAGCGGCTCTCTCTTTACTGACTCAATCTGCATTCCGGAGACTGTTTGCTTCACAATCGATTTGTGATGAACCTACAGCGTCAATACGAGCGATTCGCCGCAAACCGGTCACTTAAATGCTTTGATAACTACGGTCGATCCTTCAAGAAACGCACAATCAATATAACACTCAACTGAGAATTCTCTAGTTCTGCTTCACAATTTTCCGCGTCCGATTTTGGAACGCCACACACCAGTTTCATGGTGTCTTTACAGAGAACGGCCAGATTGACGTCCGTTTGAGCACAAATCGCACTCCCAATCGACCTGCAACAGTGTTGCAGTAACCTTCAACATGTCGTTGTAAACGGCTTGGAAGAGACCAATTCAGACAGGTAGGAAAGACACGCACTTGCCGCAACTGAAGAACTTCGGGAACGAGAGAAGTCCAGAACCGACTCGCTTGAACGCTTCGGAACTGGCCGCTTGCGTGTCAGAGACTACGCCTCGGTCTTTTTGGACGCCGCATTCTTGCGGAAAATCTCATATCGCACGATTCCGAGCTTGGCGAGCCAGTACTGCAACAGCACCCAAAGTGTTGTGCAGCCGTACTTTACGCAGCGAGTAAAGTTGATACTCGATGCCTCATCGAAGTAACGAACGGGAACAGGAATATCACCCAGCTTGAAATCGAAGAAGACGGACTGCGCCAGAAACTGGCTGTCGAACGCAAAGTCGTCCGTGTTCTTTTCCCACGGAATCGTCTCCAGGACTTCGCGGCGATATGCCCGGAATCCACTATGAAAGTCTCCGAGGTTTTGGCCCAACGACACATTCTCGACGAGTGTCAGACATCGGTTAGCGACATATTTCCAGGCTGGCATCCCGCCTTCGAGGGCTTCTCGTCGGGTGCGAATTCGTGATCCGAGGAGCACATCGCAAATCCCGAGTCGCAAGATTTCCGCAGCTGCGGGGATGACGCGGGCATCGTACTGATAGTCCGGATGGATCATCACAACAACGTCAGCCCCGACTTCCAGTGCCCGTTGATAGCACGACTTCTGATTGCCCCCGTAACCGGTGTTGTTCTCGTGAGCGATCACTGTAAGACCGAGCGACTTTGCGAGTTCAACCGTCCCGTCGGAGCTGCAGTCGTCGACAAGAATGATCTCATCGACCCAGTCTTCCGGGATGTCATCGACCGTTCGCTGCAGTGTTTTTTCGGCGTTGTAGGCAGGCATGACGACGACGACTCGTCCCACCAGTTCTCGCTTCGGAGCCTTCTCCGATTGGATCGTCATGTTGCTCACAGCGTTTCGTCGCTCACAGAATTGAAGGGATCTTAGGACTAAAACTGGTGACCGCGCTGAGGCCCGTTTTCGGTCAACGTGAGAATCTCTGGCCCTTCTTCAGTCATCAAGATGTGATGTTCGAATTGTGCCGAAAGCGTGCCGTCTTCGGTCAGAACTGTCCAACCATCCTCCAGAGGAGGACGTGTGGCAGCTTCGCCGAGATTCAACATCGGCTCAATGGTGAACGAGACTCCGGGAGTGAGAACATCAAGGCGACTCTTGCGGAACGGAACGTGAGGAACACCCGGCTCCTGATGAAATTTTCGGCCGATCCCGTGCCCCTGATAATTCTCAACGACTCCGAAACCCTGTTCCTGCCCAAATTTTGAAATCGCGAGCCCAATCTCAATCACTGTGCTGTATGGGTGAATCGCATCAATTCCGATCCACAATGCGTCGAAGGCCCCCTGCATGATTCGTCGGGCGTCATCACTGACCTCACCGATCATGAAAGTTTCGGAGGAATCGCCGTACCAGCCGTTAACGACGGTGGAGCAGTCGACGTTGACAATATCGCCTTCGATTAACTGTCGATCTTCCGGAATACCGTGGCAGACAACTTCGTTAATACTCGTACAGATTGATTTCGAGTAGCCGTTGTAACCGAGGCAAGCTGGAATGTGACCATGATCGCGAGTGTATTCCTCAGCGAGGCGGTCCAACTCGTTCGTGGTGACACCGGGCTGCACATGCGGTCGCAAGAAATCCATCAGTTGAGCGTTAAATCGACCGGCAGCGCGAAGGCCATTCCGCTCTGCCTCTGTATTGTATTGAGGGAGCTTGTTGCGTCTTCGCAATGGAATCATCCGTCTCATTAGTTATTCTCCAAGAATAGCCATTGTGATCGGGTGTCGTTCAACCTTCAAGACCCACTCCACACTTCCCCCGACAAAACAAGACGGAATTTTCGAACACTCACTCTGGAAGCTTGGAACCGTGGTCGGTCGAAAAAAGAAACGCACTCGCTCGAAATCCTCATTAGGCAATTATCAGCGAAACTGGATCTGGGGACGTCATGCGGTGATGGAATCACTGCGTGCAAACCAATGGCTTCCGGAGGAGCTGCACCTCGCGCCGGAAATCCTCGACTCCAGCATTCTCAACGAAGTGATTCGCAGAGCGAAATCTTCCGGCATCGACTTCCAAGAGGCAACTGCTGAGTCGCTCACTCAGCTTTGCCACGCGAGAGACCACCAGGGACTTGTGGCCCGGATGCCGGAGTTCCCGTATTGCTCACTCGATATTCTCGACGCTCCATCCAATGACAAACAGCGCTTTGCACTTGTCCTGGATCGGATTCAGGACCCCTTCAATTTCGGCTCGATTCTCCGATCCGCAGACCTTTTCGGAGTTTCGACAGTTCTGATCGGTGAGCGTGAGCAGGTGGGGGTGACGTCTCACGTCGCGCGCAGCTCAGCCGGAGCAGTGAATTTTCTCAATATCTGCCGTGTCCCGAATCTTTGCGAAGCGAGTCAACGACTGCTCGCAACGGACTACCAGCTCATCGCAGCGACCGAAAAAAGCTCAACTCCACCGTCTCAAATTGACTTTCGAAGCAACACCGCCATCGTCATCGGAAACGAAGGAACGGGAATCGATCCAGATCTTCTGAATCTGGCGACACAGACCTGTGCGATTCCGCAGTCAGGGCACATCGACTCACTAAATGCTGCGGTCGCTGCCGGGATTTTGTGCTATGAAGTGGCCCGTCAGCGGACGCACGCTGATCCTTGAAACCGACGGGAATTGAGGAAACCTCGACAGAGTGACGACGATTTGCCAAAGTCAACGACGTCACAGGTGCGATTCTTAGGAGTAAGGCGAGTTTAGTTTGATGGAACAATCAACCCCGCCCAGCGTAACGCCGACTTCGCAACAGGATCGCCCAATGGCAATCGCCCTGGGAAATACGACAACCGCTCCTCCTTCGCAGCTGTATCTTGGAATCGATCCGGGCCTCAACAAAACCGGCTACGCATTGATTCGTAGAACAGCCTCGCGACCTCGACTCGTCGAAGGAGGCGTGATCCGATCCACACGCACGAAAAACCTCGCTGAGCGTGTCTTTGAAATCGGGCAGGGTCTGCGAGAAGTCCTCGCTGAGTTCAAACCCGAAGCAGTCGCCATCGAACAGGTCTTCTCTTCGCCTCGCAATCCAAAATCGGCACTTCTGATGTCGCACGCTCGCGGCGCCATTCTGTACGCGGTCTGTGAAGCCTCCATCGGGATCATGCATTACACTCCCCGCCAGATTAAGAAGCTTCTGACTGGAACCGGAACCGCCTCGAAGGAGCAGGTTCAGGAAGCGATTCAACGAGAACTTGGCCTCAAGAAAATTCTCGAGCCGAACGACGTCGCTGATGCCAGTGCGGTCGCTTTGTGTCACTACTACAGCGCCCGCGTCGATCTCTCCCGCGATGAACAGTGCTGTCCCGTTCTTTAAGATTCTGAAACGATCTCGGGAACGCTCGCTCTCGATTGATAAGTTTCTTTCGTGAGAGCACACTGCTTCAGGAAATCGTCTGCGAAGCTTCCGGGAGTGAAAGAACTGCCCCGACGAAGAAGCCAATCGCCCCAACCAGCGTGAACAACGTCGCCAGTGTTGCAGCGGTTTCATTCACAGGACCGGGAGTGATGAATGCGCAGAGGGCGGACGCCATGAAAAACAGACATCCTAACAGGTTCACGAAGACGACCCACCAGGACAGGTCATTCGTATTCCACGACCAATAAGCGTGAGACACTTCCGCGAATGCAAGATATCCTGATGCGAGAAAGAACACGGAGCCAACATAATTCGGCACCCAGACAAATAAGTCCTGCTGGAACCAGCTCAGCGAAGGAAGCATCGCGTCGAATGTGTTCGCGTTGAAAAGGACCGTTCCCAGAAATTGAAGCAGGCAACTGAGCCAACCGATGTTCGCTGGCTTCCATCCCAGGAAAATCGTCGGCCGCGCGTTTTTACCGTCACCCACCTGTGAGGGTTGAGCATGATTCGTTTGATAAAGCTGCAAGTACGCCGCCAGCGTGAACGGGATTGAACCGGCGAAGTAAACCGCATTCACTTGCGTTGCTGTCAAACCGAATGTTTGCTTTTCGTTCGGGAGCAAGCTCAGCACACTGGCTGCGATAAACAGGCTGGCCCCGACGGCGAAGATCATTCCGATCCACCAGTTCAAAGTGGCTGGTGCCCAGAATTGTCTGCCACGCAGAATTCTGGCTTCGTCTTCGAGCATCTCCGGCAGGGTGAGATTCTTACGAGCGTGTCTCGAACTCCAGACGTACGCGGTCGAATCTTCGAACCTGTAGACCGTTCGCGTCACGAACGGCCATGGACCGATGGATTCAGTGCTGCGAACTTTCCTGAAGCGTTCTTCCCTCGAATCCATGTTGGAATGTCTTGAAGCTTGTGGTCGTTCGGAAGGCTCTATCTGCTCGTCACGCAGTGCAGAGATGCACAACTCAGTTCTCGCGTCGCGTGAAGGCTTCTGACAGATCTAGTGATGAAATCCCGAGGCATCTTTGGCTGTCATGGAATTCTGCACCGGGTGCTTTTCGAAGTATTCAATACCACGTTTGATGTCAGCCACGAGAAGTGTTCCGAGATCGCGGCTCACTCCGTGTCTCACGAGAATTCGCTGGATCGGCAAATCGTCGAGATGAGCGGGAAGCGAGTAGGCTGGTACTTGCCAGCCGCGCGTTCTCAGCCTGTCGGCCAGATCATAGAGAGAAAAACCGGGATCGGTGCCCTCTTTCATCTTCCAGCACAGGGCTGGGATTCCGGAATCCATCTGCCCGTTGTAGATCACATCGAACAGCCCGATCTCATTGATCTGCTCGGCGATGTATTGAGCCGTTTCGTAACAGGCCACGTGAATCTTTCGGTAGCCTTCTTTTCCGAGACGAAGGAAGTTGTAGTACTGACAGACAACCTGCCCGCCCGGACGAGAGAAGTTGAGGCCGATGTCCCGCATGTTTCCGCCGAGGTAGTTGACCCAGAAAATGAGATCTTCGGGAAGATCTTCGGGATCCCGCCACACAATCCAGCCAACGCCAAGCGGAGAGAGCCCGAACTTGTGCCCCGACGTATTGATCGACTTCACACGGGGAATCCGGAAATCCCACTCGAGATCCGGAGCGCAAAACGGCGCCAGAAAACCTCCACTCGCTCCATCGACATGCATGCGAATGTCGAGTCCTGACTCTGCCTGCAATCGATCGAGAGCAGCGGCCACCTCTTTGACCGGTTCATACTGGCAGGTAAAAGTCACACCTAAAGTCGGAACGACACCAATGGTATTTTCGTCACAGCGTTTCAGAACTTCGTCCGGTGTCATCAACATCCGGTCTTGATCCATCGGGATTTCGCGAAGTTCGATATCCCAGTACCGGGCGAACTTGTGCCAGCAGACTTGAACAGGTCCGGTGACGAGATTCGGCTTATCAATTGGCTTGCCGGCCGCTTTGCGTTGAGCTTCCCAATGACGTTTCATCGCCATTCCGCCGAGCATCGCTGCTTCACTGGAACCGGTTGTCGAACAACCAATCGTGTTGGCTCCAGCGGGTGAGTTCCAAAGATCCGCGAGCATGTGCACACAGCGCGCTTCGATCTCGGCCGTTTGCGGATACTCATCCTTGTCGACCATGTTTTTGTCCATGCACAGATCCATCAGTTCATGAACTTCAGGCTCTGCCCAGGTCTGACAGAATGTCGCCAGGTTCTGTCGGGAGTTTCCGTCGAGCATTAATTCATCGCGGACAACCGAGAATGCGCAGCGAGGGTCCTGTTCCTGTTGCGGAAACTGATACTTGGGCATGCTGACGGTCAGATCAATCGACGCGTACACATCATCGTCGAGATTCTCTCGAACCGTATCCTTCTCGTGGAGCGACATAGTCTTCCTTTCAACTGGGAAAGCGTCATCGACAATGGCGAGCTTTGGGCTCAAACGCGAGGGCGACGTTATTGATTCCGGCCTCGCTGCAGGTTAACGACTCGTGCAAGTATCGAACAGAAGTGGCTGTTTGTGGTCAAAAAGAGTTCAGACGAAATTCACCGAAAGATGATCATCCACGACAGGTATTCAATCCGCTGCCTCCGCATGAATCAGAACGATCCGGATGATCGTGAAGCGGTCTAAGCAACCATTAATGAATTTCCTTCCTATAAACGAAAACAGCCTCGGAGATGCTCCGAGGCTGTGATGCGTTGTCCGGGATAGAAACTTTATGGAAGCTTCTTCACGCGGATGTTCTTGAAGTGAACAGTGCTGCCGGGATCGTGTCCCTGAAGAGCGAAGGTTCCTTTGCCAATCAGTCGATCGAAACCTTGTTGAGCCTTCTGCCCATCCGGTTCGGTGTAGTCAGTGACAACTTTTCCATCGACCAGAATCTTGACGTTCTTGCCATTCACGATGATGTGCTGAGTCCACCATGTGTTGTCCGGAATGTGTTGTTCGTTGACATCATCCACAGCGTAGAGGCTTCCGGTTTTGCGTGGATCTTTGTGATAGGTGTTGTTGACCTGAGTTTCGAACCCGGCTTTTGGCCAGCCTTCATCCTGGTAAGCGGTGTGGAAGTAGATGCCACCGTTGCTGTTCGGTTCCGCCATCACATCGACTTTGAGTTCGAAGTTCTCGAACGGTGCCAGATCGCCTGTGTAGAAAACGTGGCTGCGAGGTCCGTTGCAGATAATTGCTCCGTCGGCGATTTTCCAGGTCTCTGGTGACTCGTTGATCGTCCAGTCGTCGAATGTTTCTCCATCCCAGATCTGCACGAAGCCTTCTTCTTCATCGTCGAGATAAGCGACAGCACGGCGGACTTCTGCAAGGCAGAGTTCGATGTCTGAGAGTGGGTTTTCAGGATTCTCTTCGTACTCGAGTGACAGGTTGCGGTCGAAGTCAATGTTTCGCAGTGCTCTGAGTACACCCACGACATTCAATTCCCCTTCACCGAGAATGGTGAAGATCTTGCCTTCCTGTTCGAGGTGTTTCTTTCGGTTCGGTGGGAGTGACTCAAGAAGCGTTGCTTTTTCTTCATCTGAGTAGATCGTTCGAACATCTTTCAGATGGACGCCGTAGACTCGTTTGCCGAGTTTCTGGATGACCTCAACTGGATCTTCATTACTTCGAAGATAGTGTCCGGTATCAACGCACGCTCCGATCAACGGGCTTCGTCCATCGACCCATTTCAAGACGTCGTCAACCTTGTCGTAGTCGGCTCCCGGACCATGATTGTGAATCGCGATTGGGATCTGGTATTCCTCGACTAGTCGATCGAGCAGTGCGAAGGTCGCTTCGTCTTTCTTTGGATTGGCACTGATCGAGAGCAGTCCCATCGCTTTGGCGTAATCAAAGACTTCGCGAGCTTTGGTTTCGTTGCTGTCGAAGCCAACCACTCCGTATGCGTCAAGAGTAATTCCCGATCCCGCGAGCAGTTTCTTCTGATCTTCAATGTGAGAAGGGAGCGTCGACATCGGAAGATGCTTGGAATAGGCTTCCCAATAGGTCAGTCCGAGTTCTTCGGAATGCTTGAGAGCTTCTTCAACGGGATACCCTCGCAGGGAATAACTCTGGATTCCCATTTTGAATCCCCCATAGGGATCATCAGACGCTGACGTGACAGCGGGGCAGACGAGCAGGCAACAAGCTGCGAAGCTCAGCATCTGCGGCAGAAAAGAACTTGTGAAAGATGGTTGGCGCATGTTGTCGGTTTCTCCGAGGCAGGAATACGTAGTGTGGCTCTCCAGTATGATGAGCAAATTCACAAGTATTCAAGTGTTGAAGCATTGATGTTGCCGCCAAAGCCGACATTATCCGCAAAACCGTCAAGGTTTGCCCCGTTCCTGTCGATGATGAGAGTGGAGCACTCTGCTCTATTCCATCAGATTTCAGCGAAATGGAGCAGTGATGAGCCCACGGATGCAGCAACGACTTTGTTTCTGGTCAGCGGGCAGCCTGTTTGTGGTTGGAATCGCATTGGTCACCAGCCCAACGACTCCGACACAATCGCCAACGTCTGCTTCCAGCATTTCGACTGATCAACAGAAGACTTCGAATCGACAATCTGACGATTCACCGACAATCGTCAAATCTGCCAGTGGGCAGCGAGAAGAAAAACAGACCGAATACGTCGCAGTGCGGACTCGAGCTGCGACATCGATCGATACATCCACCGAATTGACGACGGCAGAAGTCTCGCAAGCACAGCATCGAGAAGTAGCTTCGCTCGCCGAGAACGTTGTTGAGCAGACCTCATTCAAAAAAACAGAAGAACAAGCTTCGAAACTTGTACAGCTTGTCGGTGTCATTGCCCCGGTTGAAGATGAGTCAAAGTAGAGTGTGAGTTCATTCAATGTATGAGACGTACTGGAAGCTCACCTCCCGACCATTCGACGACCTCCCTGATCCGAGGTTTTACTTCCCGGCGCACTCGCACCAAACCGCTCTCTTGAAGCTGCGTTATCTGATCGAGCAGCGAAAAGGAATCGGGCTGATTGTGGGAGAACATGGGACCGGAAAGTCTTTCCTCCCGTACGTTCTCGAGCACGACGAAAAGTCTTCTCAGAATCTCCGTTTCATTCGACTGGTGATTCCACAGCTTGATCCGGAAGATTTGCTTCGATATTTCGCAGTTCGCTTGGGAATCGGTGGCGATCCCGATCAAACGCTCGATGGAATTCTAGTCGACCTCGAATCGAAACTCGTGGAAGTCGCCGACTCCGGTCAACATGTGGTGTTCTTGGTTGACGACGCTCATCTGCTCGGTGACGAACAGCTCAACGTCATTCGACTGCTGCTCAATCTGCGTGAGAATCCGCGAGTTGACTTTACGATTTTGCTACTGGGGAGAACAGAACTTCTCTCTCATGTGTCGCATCATCACGGCCTCGATCAACGCATCGCGGTTCGTTCCGGACTTTCCCCGCTGAAAGCCACTGAAGTACGGGAATACATTCAGCATCGAATTCGTGTCGCAGGCGGAGTTGACGACCAGTTTCACGAGAACGCTCATCAGACAGCCTGGGAACTGAGCGGAGGAATTCCTCGCAAGATCAATCAGATTTGCGACCTCGCCCTTCTCGTCGGTTTCGCCGATCAACTCGACACTCTCGGCCCGCTTGATCTCCAAACGGCCAACGAAGAGATCGAAACAGTCATCGCCTGACTGTATTCTCCTGTCGAAATTCTCCGAACGCACCACGACTGCAAAACGGCTTAGACAAGTTCGCGAATCACGTCGCCGGAAGGAACGAGGTGCGTCGGGCGTCCCGAATGGTCGATGATCGTATCATCTGTGCTGAGTCCGACAGCGTCGTAGACGGTTGCACAGAAATCTTCCACGCTAATCGGCCGATCGGTCGGGAACTCTGCCTTGCTGTTGGTCGCTCCGACAATCTGCCCGTGGCGATACCCTCCACCAGCAAACAGGATACTCTGCGCCTGTGGCCAGTGATCTCGTCCTGCGTCGCCATTGATGCGCGGTGTTCTTCCGAATTCTCCAGCTGAGATCACAGTCACATCGTCGAGCATTCCACGATCGTGCAGATCCTGAATCAACGTACCGACTGCCTGATCATGTCTGGGGAGTTTGAAACGAAGGTTGGCTTCAATTCGACCGTGATCATCCCAGTAACCTGTGTTCAGGGAAACGAAACGGACACCAGCCTCGACAAGTCGTCGCGCCAACAAAGCCTGTTCACCCCAACCCGGGCCGTAAGCATCTCGAAGTGACTGCGGTTCTTGTGACAGATCGAAAGCTGCTCGCGTCTTGCCAGTGAGTAGAATATCGAGAGCTTGCCCATCGATTTCATCGATCCCGGCGAAGACTCCCGAATGATCCATTTGATAGCGGAGTTGATCGAGTTGCCGCTGCAGCGAAACGCGATTCATCAGCCGACTCTCGCTCAGTGAATCGACGAGTTCGAAACTCTTGGCATCTCCAGTCGGCAGTCGGCCAGCTTCATTCCCGTAGCTGAATTCGCCGGTTCGAAACGGATTGTGTTGAACTCCTAACCAGGCTCCGCCATGGAACCCGAATCCTCCATCGTTAATGTTGACCGACGAAAGACTTCCCGGCTGCGTGGGGCCAAGAAGATGAGATGCCACTGCACCCATTGAAGGTTGTCGCGGCACACGGTCTGAACCATTCGCTCCCAGACGTCCGGTCAACATCCAGTGAGCGGCTGCCCAGTGGTCTCCATTGTTGTGTGAGAAGCTGCGAACAACCGTGCACTTATCCATCACCTTGGCATGGCATGGCATCAGTTCGCAGACGGGCAATCCGGGAAGCGTCGATTCGATCGAGCGAAATGGCCCTCGATATTCCGAGGGAGCATGAGGCTTCATGTCGAAGGTATCGAGCTGCGATGGCCCCCCATGCTGCCAGATCAAAATGACCGCTTTGTTCGACTTTGGATGACCGTTCGCTTCCGCCCGAAGCTGTTGACTGAGGCTCAAGCCAAACGGAGCGAGCGCTCCCACTTGGAGGAAACGTCGTCGCGATTGACGACCACACAATCGGCCTTTTTCTGTTCCAACAATTCGCAGCATCTTAGGAAGTCCGTCAATGATGTTATGTCGTGTGTTGTCGTTCAGGTGGCAGTCATCAAACTTCATCAATTCTTCAGATTATAGTTTGCAACGACTCATGGCGAGTCCAAAGTCATCCAACTTGGTTCAGGATTCCGGTCGACGAGTCACGATCATCGAACCTGTGAAACCCACTCCAGATCCGGATGAATCAATCGATCGCGTTCTGTCGCTGGCGAAATGAGTCCGGTTCGTTCTATCCTCTCGTCTCAACGAAACAGGGAGAGACAAGATGCGTTTGGCGTTGTGCATAATTCTCTGGATGGGAATCCAAACTGTGGCTGCGGACGATGTTTCGACTGCGCAGCCGCAAGGGCTCAGGAGTCATTCTCCGTCAACATTCCTTTTGAGAAATGCCCACGTCGTCGTTCGACCTGGAGTGGAACTCGAAAACGCGGACATCCTCGTTGTCGATCGGAAAATCTCGGTCGTCGGTGCAGGCCTAGTCGCTCCAGCAGAAGCTCAGGTTGTCGATTGCTCCGACAAAACAATTTATGCCGGATTTGTCGACGCTTACGTCGAGCAAAGTGTTTCGACCGAACCGATCGAGAGTGGAGCCCCTTATTGGAACGAAGCGATTCGGCCTCAATTGCGAGTCGCGCGACAGCTAGACGTGAATTCGCTGAACCAGTCGACTCGACGAAAACAAGGATTCACCTCGGTCCTGGCTGCACCGGATGGAGGCATTCTGAAAGGGTCCGGCTCCGTCATTCTGCTCACGGGGAAACCTGCGAGTGAAGCAATTCTGCGACCCGATGCGACGCAACACATCAAACTGACTGTCCAGCGTGGGAGAGGACGATCACCCAACTCCCCAATGGGGGCTGTCGCTCTCGCACGTCAGGCATTTTACGACGCCAAGTGGTACGACTCCGCCTGGTCCGTCGCGAAGGAAGATCCCACGCTGGAGCGACCCGAACAGAACGACGCGCTCGACGCACTCAATCTCGATCTTGCCGATGATCGACTCTTCATCGCAGACACGACGAACGAACTGATGTTTTTGCGAGCCGATCGTTTTGCGAGAGAATTTGGATTGGAGTTAGCTGTCCTTGGCAGCGGAAATGAATACCGCCGACTTAATGAAATCGCAGGAACCGGGCGGGCTGTCATTCTTCCCGTTGACTATCCCAAGCCGCCGAACGTCGGAACCATCGAAACAGCGATGAATGCATCTCTCGAAGATTTGATGCACTGGGACCTGGCTCCAGAGAATCCGGCACGCCTCGAAAAATCGGGCGTTACTTTCGCCTTCACAACGAATGGACTCGATTCGCCGTCCAAATTTCTTGAAGGACTTCGAACCGCAGTAAATCGTGGTCTTACCCGAGACAGAGCACTCTCTGCATTGACGGTCATCCCCGCAGAGTTGTTCGGCGTGGACGACCAGGTTGGAACGATCGAACAAGGGAAGTTGGCGAATCTCGTCATCACCGACGGCGACCTTTTCGAAAAGAAATCGAAAGTGGTCGAGACCTGGGTTGCCGGTCAAAGATTCGAATTCGATCGACCGTCAGATCGTGAAGTGACTGGAGAATGGACTCTCAGCATTGTCGATCCATCAGATGCAGAGTCTGTCGAGCAATGGAAACTATCGATTAGCGAACGTAAAGAAAAGCTCAGTGGAGAATTGTCGCGACCTGAAGAGATGGAAGAAGTTCCCGACGATCAAGTGAGCGATTCCAACGCTGACGCCCCTCCCGAAGACGAGACCGAAGAAATCTCTGACGACGATCCGAATGCGGCCTCAGAAGAGAAAGACTCGTCTCAGGAAGAAAGCGACGAAGACAAGAAAATATTCAAACTGACGAAGCTCATTCTGAATGGAACTCGCCTGAGTGGAACGTTCCTGAGCTACGACAAGCCGACGCCGGGAGTTGTCCGCTGGACAATGGTCATCGACAAGGATGGAAACACCGGCTCCGGACATATCCTCTATCCCGATGCCACGAAGAAGACTTTCACAGGAGAAAGATCGCCCTCAGAAGAGAACTCTTCAGACACCTCAGAGAGTGAAGACGACGAGTCAGAAGAATCCGACGATGAGGAAGAAGACCTGTCTTCGTCGTTCGCGGTGAACTATCCGCTCGGAGCCTATGGCGTCGATGAAGTCGTTTCCACTTCGGAGAAGGTTGCCCTCGTCGGTGCGACGATCTGGACATCCGGTCCGGAAGGGATCATTCAAAACGGCACCCTTCTCATTGACGGAGGAAAAATCGTTGCGGTCGGAGCCTATGTTCCCATCGACCGAAACACTCGAACCGTCGATGCAACCGGCATGCACATCACTCCCGGGCTGATTGATTGTCATTCCCACATGGCGACTGACGGCGGAGTGAATGAAAGTGGACAGGCCATTACCGCTGAAGTCCGGATCGGCGACTTCATTGATTGCGATGACATCAACATCTACCGCCAGTTGGCTGGTGGAGTGACCACGTCCAACATTCTTCACGGCTCTGCCAATCCCATCGGCGGACAGAATCAAGTCATCAAACTGCGCTGGGGAATGAACGACGAACAGCTGAAGTTTCGTGAAGCTCCGGCAGGCATTAAGTTCGCCCTCGGAGAGAACGTCAAACAAAGCAACTGGGGCGACGATCACACTTCTCGCTACCCGCAAACACGAATGGGTGTCGAGCAAATTTTCATCGACGAATTTCGCGCAGCCCAGGAATACGCTCAACGACAGGAACAATACCGTCGCGACCGAGAAGGAATTCCTCCGCGTCGTGATCTTGAACTCGATGCCATCGCTGAAATTCTCGCCGGTGATCGATGGATTCACTGTCACAGCTATCGCCAGGATGAGATTCTGGCTTTCATTCGTGTTCTCGATGAATTCGATATCACGATCGGAACGTTTCAGCACATTCTCGAAGGCTATAAAGTCGCAGATGCCATGGCTGAACATGGAGCGATGGGCTCTGCGTTCTCCGACTGGTGGGCTTATAAGTTTGAAGTGTACGACGCGATCCCTTACGCCGGTGCTCTGATGCACGAAGCTGGCGTTGTCGTCTCGTTCAACTCCGACGATCGAGAACTCGCCCGGCACCTGAACACTGAGGCAGCCAAAGCCATTAAATACGGAGGACTCAGTCCGGAAGAAGCTCTGAAGTTCGTCACGCTGAACCCCGCCAAACAGCTTCGGATCGACGAGTATGTGGGATCACTGGAAGCCGGAAAACATGCGGACTTCGTTGTCTGGTTCGGCTCGCCACTCTCGACGACGTCTCGCTGTGAGCAGACATGGATCGATGGCCGTCAGTACTTCGACTACACGCAAAGTCAGGTCGTTGCTGCACGAAACGACTCTATGCGGAACTCATTGATTCAGAAGATCCTGAAGACAGGGCAAGACATGAAAGACCCGGACGCGGAACCGGATGACCCGGAACAACTCTGGCCACGTGACGACATGTTCTGTGGAGTTCACGGTTTTCAGGACTAGTTCGCAATCCATGCCCTGATCGCATTCATCGCTCAAATATGTGTCATGTTATGAAACTAAATTCAGTGATCCGATCCCGAACTTTATTCTGTGCTAGTGTTCTGGCAGCTCTCATTGTTTCCTTAACACTGAAGGCATCGGATGAAATTCCGGGAGGCCCTCAGCGAGGACCGATTGCACTCATCGGAGCCGATGTTTACCCAGTGAGTCAGCCTCCAATTCCCAACGGAGTGGTGCTCTTCGAGAAGGGGAAAATCACAGCCATCGGCCCCGCCCGAGAGATTGCGATTCCCGCCAACACACAGAGAGTTTCTCTCGCAGGTAAGCGAATCTATCCCAGCTTAATCGAATCACATTCGATTCTCGGACTTGTTGAAATTCCAGCGGTCCGGGCCAGTCGAGACCAGCGTGAGACCGGCTCCATCAACCCCAACGTGCGGGCTGTCGCAGCTGTGAATCCCGACAGCGAATTGATTCCAGTCGCGCGAGCAAATGGAGTCCTTCTCGCGTTGTCTGCTCCGGAAGGTGGTCTGGTTTCCGGTCAAGCTTCGATGCTGCAGTTGGATGGCTGGACGAGTGAAGACCTCGCGTTGGAACCATCCATTGGAATGATCGTGAACTGGCCAAGTGTCAAAAACGATCTCAAAGACGGCTCCAACGACAAGGACCGTGTTGACGAACTTCGAGACCTGCTCGATGAAGCTCGAGCCTATCGCGCTGGTCGAGTTGGGGATCAAAGCCAACAGCAGACTGATCTCAAGCTGGAAGCACTTCGCCCGGTGATCGATCGGCAAATTCCGATTCTGGTCTGGGCGGATTCCGTTTCCGTCATCCAATCTGCCGTTGCGTTTGCCGTCGAACAGAATATCAGAATCGTCATCCTTGGCGGCTACGATGCTCCAGCGTGTGCTGATCTCCTGAAGAAGCACGAAGTTCCAGTTGTTGTCTCCGCCGTGTACCGACTCCCTCGTCGAAGGAACGATGCATTCGACTCTGCCTATACGTTACCTGCGAGGCTACACGCAGCGGGGGTTTCGTTTGCTATCTCAGGCAGTGCGTCATCGCGAAGCTCGTCGAATACCAGAAACCTTCCGTATCACGCGGGCGTCGCTGTGGCTTACGGACTTCCCGAAGATGAAGCCTTGAAAGCGATTACGTTGTCCCCTGCAGAGATTTATGGAATCGAAGATCGCGTCGGATCCCTCGACGTCGGAAAAGATGCGACACTCATTGTGACAGACGGCGACCCGCTCGAAACGCCGACGAGTGTCACACATGCGTGGATTCAAGGACGTTCCGTGGAGCTCACAAGCCGTCACACCCGGCTCTACGAAAAGTATCAGCAAAAGTATCGACAGCTGGGAAGCCAGTAGAATCCGGGATTTACGGGTCATCGCTTTACGATGATTCGACTGGCGCGTACTATCCGCCGTCTTTAACAACTCTCTGTGTGTAAGGACGGTGGACGGATGTCTGTCTTGCTGCAACTTGTCAAAGGCGAGAAAAGCTACGGCGACCAGATGCTTCTGGATCAGGCGGATGTCACGCTGTATGAAAACGTCAAAGTTGGTTTCGTCGGCCGAAACGGTGCCGGAAAATCGACGCTTCTCCGAGTTCTTCTCGGTGAAGAAGATCTGGACAGCGGAGAAGTCATTCGCAGCCCGGATCTAAGAATCGGCTACTTACGTCAGCACGATCCGTTTCAGCCCGGCGAATCTGCGATGGATTTCCTTCTGCGCGATTCCGGACAACCCGACTGGAAATGCGGCGCCGTCGCTGGTCAGTTTGAACTCAAGGGAGCCTACCTTGAAGGTCCGATTTCGGCACTTTCCGGAGGATGGCAGACCCGCGTCAAGCTGGCAGCCCTCCTCCTTCACGAACCGAATTTGCTTGTCCTCGATGAACCGACGAACTTCCTCGACCTTCGAACACAAATTCTTCTCGAACACTTCTTGCGTGGGTTCAATCAGGCTTGTTTGATCGTTTCTCACGATCGATCATTCCTCAGCCAAACATGTTCAGAAACCCTCGAACTCTCTCGGGGCAAACTGACGATGTACCCCGGACAAATTGAATCGTTCCTGGAGTACCGACAAGAACGCAAAGAACACGACGAACGAATCAACGCGGCGGTCGAAGCGAAGCAGAAACAGCTCCAGCGATTTATCGACAAGAACCGCGCCCGTGCGAGCACTGCTGCTCAAGCGAAATCGAAAAGTAAGCAACTCGAACGCCTCCAACTCGTTGACATCGCTGCCGAGGAAGCAGTCGCGCACATTCGCGTCCCGACGGTCGAACCTCGAAAAGGTCCAGCAGTTCGTTGCGAAGGTATGGCCATTGGTTATCCGAAAAATACCGTCGCCAAGGACATCACCCTGGAGATTGAACACGGCGATCGCGCTGCAATCGTCGGGGATAACGGACAAGGAAAAACCACGCTTCTGCGAACTCTCGTCGAGTCACTGAAACCGGTCGAGGGGGATGTCCGCTGGGGTTATGGATGTGAGATCGGAACTTACGCGCAGCACGTCTACACATCCCTTCCGCCCGAGCAAACTGTCCTTGAGTACCTCGATTACGTCGCCAAACCCGGCACGACCACGCAAGAACTTCTCGCGGGTGCTGGAGCGATGCTCTTTCGCGGAGGACACACCAAGAAGAAGGTATCAGTCCTGTCGGGGGGAGAGCGAGCACGTCTCTGTCTCGCCGGCCTGCTTCTCGGGACTTACAACATTCTCGTTCTCGACGAACCGGGCAACCACCTGGATGTTGAGACTATTGAATCACTTCTCGACGCACTCGAGGACTACGAAGGAACTGTGATTTTCACCAGCCACGATCGGCACTTCATGAAGCGTCTCGCGACGTCTGTCATCGAAGTCCGCGACGGGCATGTGCGGAATTACGGAGGCGACTACGACTCTTATCTTTACTCGGTCAACAAAGAGATCGACGACGGAGAACGTGAGCGAAATTCAAAAGCAAAGTCGTCGCCGGGAGTTGAACTAGCTCCGGAATCGACACGGACGCAAGCCGACTGGAAAGAAGAGAAGAAGCTTCAACGCGAAATCTCAAAGCTCGAAAAATCAATCGCTCGTCTCGATGACCGAAAACGTGAGCTCAATGACAAACTCGCGAAAACTCCCGACGCGACGGAAGCAATGAAAGTTCACGAAGAACTGACCGAAGTTCAGTCTCAATTGACGGAAGCAGAGGACCGCTGGCTGGAACTTCAAAGCGGAGAATAGAGCAAGTTGCTCTTTCCTGTGCACGCGCTTGTGCTGCTTCACAAGATAAAAGGCTGTGCTTGCTCGTGCGAGTTCGTTCACACCAAAGCAAAAAATGCTCTAATTCGGGAAGTTCAATCTCGGCTATTACGCGCCGGGACCAGCTTTCAAGATCGGGATGAGCTTTTCGAACTCGGAGCGCAGCTGATGATTGAGAGTCTGCGCCCGATTTGAATCTTCATTCTTCGCACACTCTTCAAGTGACAAGAGCGTTTCAGCGGGAGCGAGGGCTCCAATGCTCAAAAGAGTCCCCTTGAGTGTATGAGCGTTCTTGCTGAGTCGGTCGAACTCTTCATTTTCAATGCTGGTTCGAATCCCCTCGAGAAGCGGAGGGTATTCCGCGAGGAATGCGTCCAGCACGGTTTCCAGAAGTTCAAGATCCCCAGCGACATTCTCTAATGCCACCGACCAGTCGTAGTTCTTCCATGGATCTTCGACTGGCGATCCCGCATCAGGGGTCGATGTCGACGACGAACCATTCGACGAGTTCATGATGGAACTCAATTTCTCGCGAAGCTCACCCACTCGGACAGGCTTCGAAAGGTAGTCATCCATTCCGGCGGCCAGACACTTCTCGCGGTCTCCCGACATTGCATGTGCGGTCATGGCAATGATTGGAAGATGTTTATCTTCGGCTTCCAGAGCACGAATCTGTTGCGTCGCTTGTAGACCATCCAGATCCGGCATCTGAATGTCCATCAGAATCACATCGAACTCAGCCTTTTGCCACTTGTCAATGGCCTCGATTCCGGTTTCGGCAACGGTCACTTCGCAGTTCAGCTTGTTGAGAATTCCGACCGCCAATTTCTGATTGACGAGATTGTCCTCTGCCAGCAAAACGCGACAGCCCTTGAATTGATCGACATCTAACGATGCTTCCTCAACCTCATTCATCCCGGCAGATGGCTGTACACCGAGCGCTCGTACAATCTCTTCGAAAACCTCGGACTGCTTGACCGGCTTCATCATCTTGGCGCTGATGTTGAGTTCCCGTCGGCGTTCCGTATCGCCAGGTCTTCCACCCGATGTAAGCATCAACAGCGGCAGAGTCTGAAATTGCACTTCTTTACGGACCCACTCTGCGAAATCAAATCCCGATGCTTCAGGCATGTTGACATCCAGAAGAACCGCCTGGATCGGTCGGGATGTTTCAGCAGCTTGCCGAAGCGCTTCAAATGCGGCTTTCGCGGAGTGGACAGCTTCCGGTTGGACTCCCCAGTTCGAAAGCATCTGAGTCAGGATTCGACGATTCGTCGCGTTGTCGTCGACAATCAGAATGCGAGCCCCTTCAATCTCTGAGACATCTGGCTGTACGTTCGAATCTTCCGCATGATCGATCTCCAGCTGCGCGGAGAACGTGAAGGTACTTCCGCTCCCGGCTTCACTCTGAACCGAAATCTCTCCATTCATCAGCTGTACAAGCCGCGACGAAATCGCCAGCCCGAGACCGGTTCCGCCGTATGTTCGTGTCGTCGATGAATCCGCCTGTTGAAACTCATCGAAGACGAGAGCCTGCTTGTCTTCAGGAATTCCAATCCCCGTATCACGGACAGAAATCTGAAGAGTGATGAGGTCCTGCGTCGACTCCACTGCTTCGATCGTCAGGACAACTTCGCCTTCCGAAGTGAATTTGATCGCATTCCCGACGAGGTTCACGATGACCTGTCTCAATCGACCGACATCCCCAATCAGAGCCATCGGGATCTTGGGGTCAATCGAGTAAGCCAATTCGATGCCCTTCGCGTGTGCCCGCAGAGCGAGTGAGCGCAGCGTGTTTCCAATGCTTTGGTGAAGGTCGAAAGACCTGCGGTCCAGTTCCAGGTGACCCGCTTCGATTTTGGAAAAGTCGAGGATGTCGTTGAGAAGGCTCAGTAAAGACTCCCCGGATTCCTGGACGATCTTCAAATACTCCCGCTGCGATCGATCAAGACTGGTATCGAGCAGCAACTCCGTCATCCCAATGATCGCGTTCATCGGAGTTCGAATCTCATGACTCATGTTGGCAAGAAAGTCACTCTTGGCTTTGCTTGCCAAATCGGCCGAATCGCGAGCTTGTTGTAATTCGTCCTGCGTCTTCTTGAGTTCTGTGATATCTCTGGAAATCCCGAATGTTCCGACGACTTCACCAGCGCTGTCTCGAAGAGGCATTTTGGTCGTTGAGACCCATGTGTCCTCCCGATCCGGCCATGTCTCCTTTTCAATTCGCGCCACCATCGGAACCCCCGTGGCCATGATCTTTGCTTCATCCGCAAGAGCCTGACGGGCATGTTCTTCAGTAAATATGTCTGCGTCGGTGAGACCGATGGCTGCATCCGCCGATTCAATTCCAAACTTGCGTGCTTGGGCAGAACTCATCCGGATAAAGCGACTCGCTTTGTCTTTGAAGTAAATGGCATCGGGAATATTGTCCATCAGGGACGACATGAGCGAGCGTTCATGATCGAGCGCCTCTTCGGTTCGATTGAGCCGGGAGACATCCCAGAAAACAATCTGCACGCCGACGACCTTTTGGTCCGGAGTGCGAAGCGGAGTTTTAATTCGCTCAATCCAATAGCGTTCTCCGTCTGCATTGAGGTGTTTCTCAACTGCCCAAGAGCGTTCCCCCGTCGACATCACCTGTTGGTCATCAGCACTGAACTCGCGAGCGAGATCTTCCGGGAAGAGGTCAAAGTCCGTTTTCCCCTGCATCTCTTCGAGCGTGAAGTTATGCAGCTTGAGATAGGCCGGATTCCCATAAACTCTGCGGCCCGATCGATCTTTGATGAGAATGTGGAACGGCAAGCTGTCGAGCAGAGTCCGGTAAGCGTCCCAGTTTTGAACATTCGATCCTTGAGACGGGACGCTCTCAGGACTCCATATCCATTGCAGTGATGACTTGGGATCTGAAGAGGAACTCTCATCCGACATAATCAGCAGGGCCTGCAAGAGCGTGTTTCAGGTTGTTTCGACGAACTCGCGCGATCTCATCGAGTGATCCCCCGAGCTTATGAGTTCAGGCGTCTGCACGAAATAGAGCATCCAGCTCCAGACTTTCCCAGCACCTGACTACCGTGTCACTTCGCTGCTTAATCTTACCAGACAAGGGATGACTCTGAGTACACGAATTCTCTGGATTCAATGATCTCACTCCAATGTTGATGGCAACCGAACGTTCTCAATAACACGAGTGCTGATGGTCGTGATCGCTTTTCAGAGAGATGAACCCTCGACCCGATTCATCTTCAACGTAGAATGATTGGACTGAATCGAAATCAGAGCACGATTTGCCTTGATGCAATCGTGACAACATTGAAACTTTTCGTGAATTGAGACGTTGAGAAAGGAATCAGCGGATGGCTGGTCGTGGAAGCGGCGGAAATGTGGTCGCAGCTTTGTGTAGTTTCTTCATCCCCGGGTTGGGACAACTCCTCCAGGGACGTCCGTTTGTCGGACTGATCCATCTGGTGATCGACATCTTATTGTGGATCTTCTGGTTGGGATGGCTGATGCACATTTACTCTGCGTATTCAGCAGCAGTCTTCGACCCCGATCGACTGGACTAGAGCAAGTTGCTCTTTCCTGTGCACTCGCTTGCACTGTTTCACAAGTGAAAAGGCTGTGCTTGCTCGTGCGAGGGAGTGCACACAAAATCCGAAAATGCTTACGGACACGTTTCAGCTTCGAATCTCTGAGCGAGAGAAGACTCTCATTCCGAATCAAATTCCGCTCGCGACAACTCGCTTTACGGTTGCGATGGGAGATCTTCCTCGCGTTCGACTGCAAATTCGGTTTGCAGAATAGACACTCTTTTCGGGATCGATCCCGCTGCCCAGACTGGAGCGACGCGGATCGTCCAATGAGTCTCTTGAGGAAGAATCGTTGCTTCGATGACTCGTCCACAATAGATCGGCACAGAGGAAAGCGAAGCGGCAAGGTCGGTGTAAACGAGGTCTCCGACAGCAACCGGCTCCGTTCCTTTCACTTCAAGAATGCGACAGTCTTCCCCGGTTCCTTCGAGAATCCCGGACGTGCCGACCACCAGTCCAAGCTCCGATTCACGAACGAGGCGAACAGCCATTCGAAACTGTGGATCGAAGATCGGTTGGACAATCGTCGTCCAGCGGCCAACCTGATGTGTTCGCCCCAAAAGCGCGCGACCGGTGGTTACCAACCGGTCGAGCCGGATATCGGCATTCTCACCTTGATCGATCAGCAATCCGGTTTGCTCAAGCACGAGCTCCTCACTCGAAATTCCGTGACGGCTGCCAGCTGAAACCAGGAGCGAGACCGTCATCGAAGATTCTTCGCCCGTCACTCCTAAAACGTTGGCGTCGATCGCACGTGTCGTCAAAAGTGAAGATGTCTGTGAGGGCGGAGTTACTTCCGGGACCTGTCGAAGACGTTCGTTCTCGCGTCGAAGTTGTGCGATTTGAGTTTGCAGATCTCGTTTCTCGGCTTTGAATCGCTCAGCTTCGACCGCGTCTTGAGGGCTCTCTTCACTCGGTGAAAGCGGTCTTCGAAACAGCGACGAGACAGATTTCTCGGCTTGTTGAATTCCCTGCAATGTCAAACCAGCAGCGTCGCCGAGCGATGTGCGCAGTTGACCTTTCCAGTGATCTGGTCCGATGTACAGAAGGCAAGCGAAGACGACCCAGCCGGCGAAACATAGTATTGGACGTTTCCACGAAGCGGGCATTGGTACTTCAGGCGCTTAAGTATTGGAGCGGGGAAACAAGTAACGACACGATCAATTCCAGCGAACTGACTTTGCTCAAAACCCTGCTCCTTCGGTTTGGAATTTCTTCCTCCAGTAGTGCAGATGCTCGAGACAGATCGCAGTTCCTCGTGCGACTGTTGTCAGTGGTTCATCATCGACTCGGACAGGAATGCCCAGATGTTCCTGAAAGAATTGCCCGGCATTTCGAAGCAATGCACCGCCGCCGGTCAGCACCAGTCCCGTGTCAGCGAGATCTCCGATCAACTCCGGATCGCATCCTTCAATCGTCAGCTTGATGCTTCCGACGATCTTCCACAAACACTCAACGAGTGCTTCCCGGATCTCTTCACTCGTGATGGTCGCCTTCCGCGGAATTCCGCTGATTCCATCAAGCCCACGAACTTCCGTATTCAATTCCGAAGCAAGCGGCGCTGCGCTGCCGATTTCGATTTTGATTTGCTCAGCGGTTCCAATTCCGATTCTCAACGAGTATCGCTGCCGAATGTAGTCACGAATCGCTTCGTTCATTTCATCGCCCGCCACGCGTGTCGACTGGCTGGCGACGATTTCACCGAGGCTGAGGATAGCGGTTTCAGTCGTTCCGCCTCCGATGTCGCAGATCATGTTGGCAAGCGGTTCAGAGATCGGTAACCCTGCACCGATGCTGGCAGCTTTGGCTTCTTCAATCAGATAGATTCGACCCGCCCCGGCTCGCTCGGCTGAATTGAAGACGGCTCGTTTCTCGACGGGTGAAATTTCCGACGGAACGGCGATGACCACTCGCGGGCGGAGTCCACCCTTCGGAGGAGCTGCCTTGCGAATAAAGTAGTTGAGCATCTGCTCGCAGAGGTGGAAGTCGGTGATGACTCCATGTTTGATCGGTCGCACTGCTTCGATCGATCCGGGAGTCCGACCAACCATCTGTTTCGCGAGTTTCCCGATCGCTGCACCGCGACCCAGAATCTGGCGAGAGTCTTTCGACCGAGCGACAATCGTTGGCTCATTCAATACGACACCCTGCCCCCGTAAGGTGATCAATGTGTTCACCGTACCGAGGTCAATTCCGAGATCGGGGCAAAGCCAGTCGCGCAGCCGATTTAGCATCCCTGCAGAGTGTCCATCCATGGTTTCGAGAGGAAGGACAAGTTGTATCGTGATTCCCGGCACGGCGGCAAGACGGAAACGACAACAAGAGTGACCACTTGTCCACTTCTCGAAACTGAACCATCTCTTAGACGATCGGGCTGTGATTCGCATAAACGATCACAGCATCGATCGGTAGAAATGGATGCAGCAAAACCATCTGAATGGCTTAGAACTCACCGAGCACGTTTCCGTCGGAACGTTGTCCAAGCCAGCGGAAGGTGTTGTAGTCGACATTTTCACTGAGGAAATGGACCGATCCATCCGCCAGCAGAAACTGAATTCCCCCAACGTGATTCGAGGAAAAGTTGACGATGTGATTGGTCGAATTGGGAGTGTGGTGCATCTGCATTCCGCCCATGCCTCCGCCCCCCATCCCACCGCCCATACCGCCTCCCATTCCTCCACCCATGCTCATCATTTGTCCGACATGACCAAGCACCAGCGAAGCAGAACCTTCATCTGCCATCATCATCATTCCAGAGGAACGCATCGCACCGGGGATCGCGGCATACCAGGTTGAATTGGCAGCAACTGAAGGAACAGTCCGGTCGAACTGATGAGTGGAAGCACGTTCGCCGACCAGCATCGTATTGGAGAGTCCGTCGGTCACGTCGCGAAAACGAGTGCTGCTGTTGCGATAGAAAACTCCAGCCGGATCAGGTCGTCCCGGATTCATCGTGACACTTCCGTATCCGTAAACTCCCACGAAATTCGACTTGGCCAGTTGGACACCTCCCGCGGTCCCATCGACCGTAAATTGCAACGGGCCAGGATCGGAAGGACAGGTGAATGTAGAAATGGGAGTGGCTGCACTGACGAGATTGGCTGTGTCATCAGCGTTCAGTTCGAAGTCGATCTGTTCATAGAGCGGAGTCATCTCAAGCTGGGGAAGGATCATCGTTCCCCACGCGAAGTTCGGGCCGTTCTCGGCCGAGGCAGGATCGCCAGCTTGAACATCTCGAGTGATGTAACCCGGCGGCAGAACACCCGCGATGTCATGGTAATTGTGCAGAGCCAGTCCGAGCTGTCTCAGATTGTTTTTGCACTGAGTTCGACGGGCAGCCTCACGCGCCTGTTGAACAGCTGGAAGTAGCAGAGCGATCAGGATTGCGATGATGGCAATCACGACGAGAAGTTCGATGAGTGTAAAAGCGCATCGGCGCTGTCTGCGAGAAAACATCTTTCCCTCCGAAAGTAGAGCACCTGACCAGCAACACTGGATCAGGGAAGTGAAATTGAGTTCGAAATAGAGCGTTCGCACTCAACACTTCGGAGGAGGGGGATCGATCGGATCGACGCGATGCACGAGTTGTTCGTCGATCATGTCAACGAAACTTTGGACCGGTCGATTCAGCCAGCCTGATGGCGAATCGGATAGGAGGCGAGGTTCACAATTGAGAATGAAGAGAACCGAGACCGGACTTCCGCATCGGCAACTACGTACCGAAACGGGATAACTCGATTCGGTAGCCTTCTCACTCTTTCCCGAACAGCACTTGGGTGCGGAATCAGTCTTGGAGCAGCAACACTGTGCATTCGACTGCCCGCCTGAGCAACACTGCCGCGCACCCTGACGACTCTTCGGACCGCAAGTGCACGTCTTCTGCTGAGTGGAGAAACCGACGCTCGTTAAGCCGATCCACACCGTCAGCGCAAATAACGCCAATCGATCAAATGATGTCCTTCGCCGTGGGCAGTACATTTCCAAATTCTAAAGCATCACAATCGAGCATGCACCCGCTCAGGGAATGCCTAACAGATCTTCCTTCGTTTTCTCTCACGCAGTGTTGCATGGAATGAAGCGTTTTAAAGCTGCGCACTCGGTTCCGATTTCGTTTCGCGAATCCGCGTCCTCAGAAGCGTTTGGAGGCCAAAGATCGACTCGAAGAACTGGCGATTCCTGCGCAGAGAAATTTGCTCAACGGACAAATCATCGATCACCGGAACAGAAATCACAAGTCGGTTTCGGTTTCGAGTACAGGTGATTTCTTTAACCCGTTGAGTTCTAGACGCATCGAGCGCAATGGCAATTCGCAAGATGGCTGCCAGTTTCGAGACAGCCACTCGACGATAGCGATCAAGCGCCGCGTAAGTCTGGTGGCTGGGCTTGGGGAGTGCCCGGCGATGGTATCGAGCGACCAAAGCCACCAGATTCAAATCATCGGAAGTTAAACCGAAGAGGCTGCTGTTCATGATCAAATACATCGAGTGTTTGTGAACGCTCGACTCACTGATGAACGTTCCAATCTCGTGAAGCAGGGCTGCGACATAAAGGAATGTCTCAAACCGCTCATCCAGTTCGTGCTCGGCTTGCAACTGACGAAACAGCTGTCGACAGAGGTCCGCAACACACGCAGCATGATCTTTATCAACGTGATATTTCTCAGCCAGCTTCCACGCAGAGCGAATGATCTGCGACTGAAACTCCGGGCTCCAGTTTCCGCCGTCGGCGAGATCTCGAATGAGGCCATCTCGCAGATTCACGTTCGAAATCAAAACGGTCTCGACGCCCAGCAACTCAGCGAGAGTCTGATTGATCAGCAACGCTGGTGCGATTGTTTCCGCTTCTGGAAACGAAAGCTGGTATCGGGAGACGAGTGTCTCTTCCCTTTTCGTGAAGAGGAAATCCGTAAACTCAGATAAGTCCGATCGAGAGATCTTCGTGAGTTGGTCATCGCTGACCGGCTCTTTCGAAACCTGACTCGCGGCAAATCGGATATCTCCACCCATCGCCACCATAATGGCCGGGACATCGGGTTGGATCAGTTCGGTGAGGGGTTCGAGGTGGCTGCGGATTTCTGTGAGCATCACGCGCCGCATGCGTTCTCTTGGAACATTGTAAGCTGCGAGTGTCTGTTGCATTCGCAGCGACCCGAGACGGAACGCCTGCGAGTGGGAGACGTTGCCCTGATTCAGGAGCAGCAGTTCCGTGCTTCCTCCTCCTACTTCCACAACAAAGGCTTGCGACTCGAAGAGGTCTGGTGTCGCTCGCAGCAGTGGTTGAACTCCGCGATAGGTGACGCGATGAAGCTCGGCAGCATCGAGCGTCTCGACGAACAATCCCGTCGCGACGAAAATTCTATCGACGAACGTCATTCGATTCAGAGCTTCGCGGACGGCGCTGGTCGCAATCACTCGAATATCTTCAGGGCGGACAATCGAGTACTCATCGAGTTTGCGTCGATAGTCCTTGAGAGTTGCAACGCACTCCTCCATTGTCGAGCGGGCAATTTCCCCGGTCGTGAAGGTATCTTTCCCGAGCGCAACTCCTTGCGAGAGCGATTCCAGCAGACGGACTTCGCCTTCTCCGCTGATCTCTGCAATCGCCATGCGAATCGACGTTGTTCCGACATCAATCACAGCGACCGTTCGGATCCGCCCAGTTGTCGTCCGGTGAATTGTGCTCACGTGCTGCCTCCTGACAATTTCGCTCCCGAGCAGTTCGAAGCATGCTCGAATTCTGCAACTTCAGGCACATCATAGAAAATGGGAGGCCAGATCGCCCCTGAATTTCTGACAAGATTTTGCAGTCCCCACAATTGGAGTGCAAAGAGTCTTGGAAGCTGGCAGCTCGCGGACGCACGCAAACGTTAAGAGTATGTTCACGTCAACGAAATGAACCGATCACGACGACCTAAAACCGGTTAAGCCGGTAGGGGGCAGTGTCAACGTGAGTCGGTGCTCGAGTGACCAGCTCGGCCATCAGTTTTCCTGTTGCTGGAGCCATTGAAACTCCCAGCATGCTGTGGCCTGATGCGACCCAGGTGTTGTCGAACTTCGGAACCTGACCGATCATCGGAACACCATCGGCACTCATCGGTCGCCAACCGTACCACTGCTCCTGAACAGGTTCTGCGGTCGGCGTGTGCAAATACTCTTTCGCCCCCTCGAGCAGTAGATTGAGCCGAGACGGAGGAAGAGAAGTATCGTAGCCGGCGAACTGCATCGTTGAACCAATCCGATAAGCATTCGTCAATGGAGTAATCGCGACTCGATGCTCCTCAAAAATCATCGGATAACGCGGGCAATTTTCCGGGCGAGGCATCGTCAGCGAATACCCCTTGCCCGGTTGTATTGGGAGCGACAGCCCCAGCTGCTTCATGAGTTGGGGAGTCCATGCTCCCAGCGCAACGATGAGTTGATCGACTTTAATTTTTCCGGACGTTGTTTCAATTTCTGTAATCGCTGAACGTGTTCGATTCAGATTCAGGACTTCGGTCTGTTCTCGAATCTCGACGCCCTGTCGGTCCAGACAGGCACGCCAGGCAGCCATCAATTGACTCGGATGAATGTGTGCGTCGCATTCATAAAGCCATCCTCCTCCGAGCCCCGGCTTCAAAGCCGGTTCCAACTCGTTGAGATCTTCTCCAGGAAACGCTTTCGCACTAAGTCCGAATTCTTCCGTAAGCAGTTTGTCCACTTCTCGGTAGTGCTCAAAACTCTTCGCAGAGTGATGAACGAAAAGAAGCCCATCGGAATGCCAATCGCAATTGTTGAGGACTCCGGTCTCAATCAGGCTCGCATAGAGTTCGCGTGATGAATCGAGCAGTGCTTGCCGCGCCCGTCCTGCGGAAAGCATGTGTTGTCGATTGCAATTTGATGCGAACTTCAAGAGCCATCGCCAAAGGGCTGGGTCCCATCGTGGTGAAATCGAAAATGCTGAATTTCGTTGGAAGAATGTCTTCAGCGTGGATTGAATCGCTCCGGGCTGACACAGGGGAAGAATGTGGCTGGGCGAAATGAATCCGCAATTACCGTGGGAACAGGCTCCCCCGAAAGTCCCCTTTTCGAGAATCGTGACCTTCGCTCCGGTTTGACTCAGGTAATAAGCACAAGCTGCTCCAACAACGCCACCGCCGAGAATTGTGATGGATGGTGCCTGAGAGTTCATAGAGTTGTTCGCTGTCGAGAGAGTCGTGTCAGTCACGGCCGGATTCCAAAACGAAACGGATCATTGGCATTCAGGATGAGGGTCGATTCCGCATTCACAAACGCCGTACCTGTGATCGTTGGAATCACGCCCCCTTCCACCGGCTGAACGCTGCCAGCGAAGACGCTTCCGATGATGCTTTCCTGCCGAAACAAATCCCCAGGCTTCAACTTTCCATCCTCATACAGACAGGCGAGTTTGGCACTCGTTCCGGTCCCACATGGGGAACGGTCATAAGCTTTGCCGGGACACAACACGAAATTCCGAGAGTCGTTCGACGGGTCCAGCGGGGGACCGAACAGTTCGATATGATCGATTTCTGCCCCGTTCGCTCCACAAATCCCCTGGGCAGCGAGGGCTTTGCGAATCTTCCAGGTGACGGACGTCAGTTCCTCAACGTTGGCGAGTTTCAAATCGAAACTGTGATCGTTGATCAGAAAGAACCAGTTTCCGCCCCAGGCGATATCTCCCGTGAATGAACCGAGACTCGGAACATCGACCGAAACATCTTTCGCAAATCTGTACGAAAGCACGTTTGAAAATCGAACTTCATGGTCATTCAGAAGTTCAAATTCAACGACTCCTACCGGTGTCTCCAGAAGATGCTTCCCGGGCTCAATTCGCTTGAGGGCTCGCAGCGTGACTGCAACGCCAATCGTCCCGTGTCCACACATTCCGAGCGGGCCGACATTGTTAAAGAAGATGACTCCGGCAACTGCTTCAGGCGACTGCGGAGGCAAGAGCAACGCCCCGACCATCACGTCTGAGCCGCGGGGTTCATTGACCACTGCGGAACGAAATTCGTCGAATTGAGTTCGCAAGCGTTCTCGCTGATCGATCAGTGAACCGCTGCCGAGATTTGGTCCGCCGGAAATGACGACTCTTGTCGGTTCCCCTCCAGTATTCGAATCAATGACCCCGATTCTCTGGACCACATCAGAATGTTCAGAAAGCGACATGAAGAATGTTTATCCGCTGATGTCTTACAAAACGTCAGAACGTCCTCGAATTGGGCGACGTCAACCGCAGCCAATCACAAGCGACGATGCTCTCGAACACATGGAATCGTGTGCTGTGAAATTGTGACAAACTCAATCGAAGTTGTCTTCTGACGGAGACACGTCCAAATCAGATTGTCGCTCAATCTCTGTTTTGAAAATCCCTCGATGTGAGCGAACTCACCGCTCACGAGAAGAAACAACACAAAGAGCCAGCTATGTCAGCATGAAATGGGCTGGCAGGTCTTCATCAATTCTTCCTCCATCGCTGCATTTCAAACGCCTCAAATCGAAGATCGCATCACTGCTCCTTCAGAATGGGCAAATTGGGTCAAGAATCCGGCTGTTAACAAATTGAGGGATTGTGACTCTTGTAGGAATCAGTCAACTCGATCCGGTGAGATCGCCGATAGTCGAAAAGCAGGTTTCCTCACCGGGACCTTCCTCTTCGCGATTTTGAGTCTCGACGATGGCGAGTTCATTGACCTCGCTCGATCAAAATTCTCGGGAGCCAATCCGGTGAACCGACTTGAGGGAGTAATGTGCGATGCTGATGATGCATCAAAAATCCAGCCGAAAATGGGGACTCGCCACCGCAGTTCTGGCCAGCCTCGCCATTGGTTGCGTTCAATCTCGAACCGACGTTTCGTATCTCGGTGATCCCAACGTCAGTTACTACCGCGATCACGCCACCGAAATTGACTATCCCGCTGTGGATTCGCCCATTTCTCCGGAAGTTGTCGACACACAGGTCCCAGTCACGGTGCGTTCGAAAGAGCACCTTGATATTCGTGAAATTTCGCTCGGAGAAGCGGTTCAAACTGCTTTGATGAACAGCGAAATCATTCGCCCGGCAGGAACATTTCTATCGACAGCGAACGGGATTTATACCAATCCCGATCGAATTCCTTCGGTTTACGATCCTGCCATTCAGGAGAGTGGAGTTCTCTTCGGTGGACGTGGTGTCGAAGCTGCTCTTTCCGCTTTTGATGCGCAGTTCCAAACCTCGATGATCTGGGGTCGAAACGAACAAGCCACAAACAATGCCTTCTCCGGAGGTGGAATTGCCGGTGGGGGGATTCAGGTTGCTGAAACCGGAACCTTCGCATCATCGCTCTCGAAAACCTTCGGTAACGGGGGCAGTTTGAGCGTGAACCACAACGTTAACTACCTCGGAACCAACGCGCCGTCAGTCTTTCAGTCGGTCTACTCCGGGAACGTGCAGTTGCAGTATCAGTTGCCGTTGTTAGCTGGTGCAGGAACTGAGTTTACACGCATCGCTGGTCCCATTGGCCAGTCATTCGGCGGAATTTCCGGGGTTTCCCAGGGGGTCTTGATTGCCCGAATCAACAACGACGTCACGATCGCCGACTTCCAGTTGGCGGTGAGAAACCTCGTCAAAGATGTTGAAGACGCCTACTGGGACTTGTACCTCGCGTACCAGCAGTTCCATGTCGCAACTCAGACACGTGAATCGACTTACAAGCTGCGTCAGTTGTTCGCCACGCAGTACGAGATCGGACAAGAAGGTGTCTATCTGTCAGACGTCTATCAAGCTTCGGATCAGTTCTACGGAACCGAAGTTTCTGCAACGAATGCACAAGCGGCGATTTACTCACAAGAAATTCGACTTCGTCGTTTGCTCGGATTGCCGGTCAGCGATGGAACCGTCCTGCGTCCAAGCGATGCCCCTGTGACTGCTGAAATCATTCCAGACTGGTATCAGGCATTGACCGAAGCACTGACGCACCGAACAGAATTGCGTCGTCAGAAGTGGAACATCAAGAGCCTGCAATTGCAGCTCACCGCTGCGGAAAGCCTCGTTCGACCACGTCTCGATTTCGTAAGCGGTTATCAGATTAACGGGTTCGGAGATGAACTCCTCGGCTACAACCAGCCGGAGTTTGGAAACTTTTACGATACCATCGGAAATGGGAATCTCACGGGATGGAATCTCGGCTTCCAGATGCGATGGGATATCGGTTTGAGGTCTCAGCGTGCCCAGGTCCAGAACTATGAACTGCGACTCGCCAAAGCTGAAAAAGTCCTGATGGAACAAGAGGAAGAAATCAGCCTCGAGCTGGGAATTTCTTTCCAGGAATTGAGCCGGACCTACCAGGCTGCCAGTGCCAACTACAACCGAGTTGATGCCGTGCAGCGGGAAATTCTGAACCGTCGCGAGCGACTGAATTTGATCGAAGATCCCGACGTTGTCCTGCGATCTGTCATTCGTGGGGCCGAAGCGGAGATTGCCTACCATCAGAGCGTGGTGGACTACAACAAAGCCATCACCGACTTCGAGTTGCGAAAAGGTACGCTTCTCATCAACAGCGGAGTCATGTTGGCTGAAGGGGGATGGCAACCAGAGGCGTACGAAGATGCCCGGTATCACAGCAATGCCCGGCTGCACGCCAAGCCCGCGAAACTGCCGGTCGAAGCACCACCATCGTTCTCTGTCGATGCACCATTCGGGGGAGTTTATCTCTCGCGACCCGCATCTGAATCGGGTCATCAGCTAATGCCGACGGAATCGGATCTCGAATCACTTCCACCGATCGACGACGACGCGTTTCCAATGGACAATGGAGCAGCAGGATCACCTCCTGAACTCGCCCCACCAGCACCTGCAGGAGACGCTCCCGTCCCATCTGCTCCTCCAGCCGCTGCACCGCAACCGCCGGCTGCACAACAGCAACCAGCAGTGCCCATGGATCGCCCACAAGAGGCTCCAGAACCATTAAAAAAGCCTGACTACGACCCGCCTGCCAAGCCAGACGGACAGGGAAGCACGACGTCGACAACAGAGGTCTTTGGTGAGTCCTTTGTGTGGAAGACAAACGAATAGAGATTGCTCACGGGAACTCAACATTCGCCGTCTCGTTCACTGACGGTTCGTCACCGCACGGATCTCTCAGCGATGTGAGCAGCGACTGCTGTCCCCCTTGAGTAAACACGTTCATCAAACGACAGAACGGCCCACTTTTGGTGGGCCGTTCTTGTTTCGTTTTGAAGCCGCTTGATCAGGAAATCGGCTGGGCGAAGAGCACTCAATGCTCACCATACATCGCCGTTTCAAGGTCCTGAGAAAGCGACGAATTACGGTGCTTCGTTGTTCTCGGAAGCTGCTTCTTCTGAGCCTCCAGCAGCGAGTTTGATGGTCTCGATGAAGACCGCCGTTTCATCTCGCTCTTCCATACCGGGAGGAGCTAGGTAGCTGAACGCTCTGGTCGGAATCGGCTTGTCGAGCTGAATGTTGCTGAAATCGAGAGTCAAAATCGGCCGAAATGCCTTTCGGTCTTGGGCGAGTTGCTTCAGATACTGAATTCGAACAGGAAAGCTGTCTTCGGTTCGAAAGGTGACGAGGACCCGATCGGGCAGGAACTGAACCACCTGGGTCATCATTGCCCCCAAATTGGCTTGCAGGGTGTCCTGTTCTGCGGTGTTCCAATGGCCCTGAATGATGGCCACCGGGGTCCCTTTTTCATCTTCGTAACGAATTTCATCGAAGATGAAAGTCCTCTCCAGCGACGCCAGCATCGCAGGGAGTCCCCCAATGCCAATTTCCGCCGCACGCATCGCTGCGGTTGCCTGTGGCTCGCTCAGATCGAGATATTGCTGCGTCTCTTTGAGAATCTTCTGGATGTCGCGCCGACTGAGTTCAATCTGGGGCGTCTCTCCCCCGGCAGCTGGCTGCTTCTTGCTGATTTCCCGTCGTGTATGCAGGATTTGGCCATCGCAAACTTCGAGGAATTGCCCCTGCATATCCCCCAGTTCCACAAAATACTCAACTCGAGTTCGGAACCCCGTTCCGGCCAGATACTTCCCGGACGAGACGAACCGGTAATTCCCTAAAGTCGCACGCTGAGACAGGTCTGCCTGAATCGATTCGCGTTTGAACAGCTCAGATCGAGCCTGACGCAAGAGCCCGAGAGCCTCATCATTCTGGACTGTAACAGATTCCTCTTCAACGGGTTGCGCCGTTTCCTGCGACTCGTCTGCAGGGGGAGTTTCTGCCTGTGGCCAGGCCAGGGCGATGGAAATCGGACCCGTCAACGCAACGAGGACGAGGAGTGTCAAACTGAATCGATTTTGCATGTTGGCACGAAAATGACGAATTTTCCAAAGGTTCAGGTCTCAACGATCCGAAGAAAGAAGTGAGTATGAGCCTGTTCTGTCGCAACGTGATCGCGACACACGGCCGGACAATACACGCAGTCGACACACGGTGTCACTGTCACAAACCAGTTTAACTGTCATTGACACTGTTGGTCGACCGCAATCTGGAGCGATTCAACGAGACCAGAACGGAAGAGGTCAAACGATGCGACTCTATTTTCTGGCTTTGGGAACACTGCTAATCGTGTGCGTAGGATGTGCACATGATGGACAACAGCTTCTCGAAACTAACAAAAATCGGTACTACGCACCTCCTGCAGCGGCGCTGCAGCATCCTGGTCCTATGGTCGGAGGCCCCGGCCCTGGTGTGATGCAGGTTGGACACCAAGTTCCTGGCCCAGCGATGGGTGCAATGGGAGCAGCTCCGGGTGGAGCACCTTTCGTTTGTCCTCCAGGGGCAGGCGGAGCAATCCTGACAACCTCACAAGTGCGATTCCTCGGTCCAGAGGGAATGCACGTTGGCTGGCAGATCGGTGGCGGATTCGCCGAAAACCAGCTGATGGCTCCAGGACGCTACAACTTCCGACAGGCTGCAACCTATCGTCTGAAGTTCAGCAACATCCCTGGTCGTGAAGGTCTGGTTGTCTATCCTTCGCTTCACATCTACCCAACTCATCCCACAACAGCAGCCTACCTCGAGCACAACGCTCTGCCGCTGCGAGTCAACGATGAGGACCTCGATCAGGTCGAAACCAACAACTTCGTGACTAAGGTCATCTACCTCCCAGATGCGAAGTATCAGGAACTTGCCATCGCTGGTGTTGAGGAACTCGTTTCCACACGACTGGCACCAGGACTTGATCCTGTGACGGAAGCTGATCGTCGCGGAACAATCATGGCTGTCCTCCGAATGGGTAACATGGACCTCGAAATGCCTGGTCAGTCAGGACAGCTCGGCGAAGTTCGTGGAGCCAACGGAGAAATCGTTCAGACTCAGTATGCTGACGGCGAAAAAGGCCAGCACATCGCTCCTGTTCCTGTCGGAAGCCACGAAGGTATCGGACGCGGTGGAGTTCCTTCAGACATGATGGTTGGAACCTCAGGTGGTCCTGGACAACCTGCTTACGATCCAATCTCTGGTGTCAACGGAGTTCCTCAGTACGGAATGCCATACGTTGGTACTCCAATCGGACTTCCTGGTCCTCCACACATCCCACTCGGTCGTCCAGCTGGTCTGCAGTCCATCACACTGCGTAACACCACCGACTACCAAGTTTCGGGTCCTGTTGAAGACATGTTGATCGACGTTCGACATGAGCCAGGAATTCGTATGCCAGAACCTGTGAAGTACATTCAGTACACAGAAAAGCATCCTGGATACGAAGCAAGCGATCTTTCGGTCCCAGCCTGGGCTCAGCAGTAATCTTGACGATACGACCGGGAGTTTCGACTCCCGGTCCTTTTGTTTCTCAACCGCATACTGAATTTGGTGTGCGGTCACTGTCTATCTGAGTTCGGTCGAGCGAGTTCTGATTGCCGACCGCAATGTTGCAAGTCGAAAGCGAATGATCATGCTTCCGAAACAAACACTCTCAGCCATGATTGCCATCATCGGCGTGCTGTTTTGCTCGTGGGCAGGTGCTGAAGACCGGCATTTTCTCTTGAACACTCAGACGATGCCGACTGGTGAGGCTGCTCGCTGGAGCCTGATGACCAACCCTCAGAAGTACGGCTACTTTCAACCGGTTGAGATCTCGCTTCCATCTGCCGGTCACGTCAGCTTCTATCAGGGTTCTCCACAGAGTCCTGTCTTAACTCAAGCTCCTTCGCAAGCTGGGATGATGGTCGGACACACCTACCGTGTTCGAATCAGCGGCATGCCCGAGTACCCAGGCGTTGAGTTGTTCCCAACCATCGAATTGCTGGATCGACTGCACCCGCCCGAAGGCGAAGCGGAGAACTTCCCGATTCCGGTCGAACTGACTCGCGAAGAAATCGAGATCGTCCTGCAAGAGAGAATGGTCACGAAAGTGGTATATCTCGAACAGCCCGAGTTTGCCGTCCCATTCGATCAAGGGGCGCAGATTCACGTTGAAGATCTTCCAGTCAAAACGAATCTCCTTCAGGCAGCCGATGAACGCGGTCGCCCAATGGCCATCGTTCGCATCGGGGGACGAATTCCGGATCCAATGTCACGGAACGACGAGTTTTACAGTCGCTCACCCATCAAAATTTCTCCCGCCCGATAGAGCACGTTTCGAACTGGCCCCAGAAATCAAGACAGCCTGACGAAAAATTCGCTCGCCCACCTATCCGGTTGAGTCACTTCACTTTCAACTGAAAAGCAGGAATCGCCGACGATGACTATTTTCCGTCGACTCCATCAGCAATCCCATCACGATCTGTTTCGTGCTGCAGCTCCTGTCCTTCTGGGCGGAGCGTTGTTGTTCGCATCTTCCTGCGGGTCTGCTCGCCCTTTTGGTCGATCGGCTTTTAATCAGCAACCAGCATCACAAATGCAAGCTGGCCAAGGCGTTCAACACGCTTACACCGATAGCGTGGACCCGTCCGGAAAAATGATTACGCAACTCGATCATCAGGCTCGCGAGTCGGCAGCACCGACCGTTCAGGAACAACTTGCGAGAGGCGAAGATCCATTCCTGTCGAGCCCGACTGCTTCAACGAATCATGTCGACCCGGCCTTTCAACCTGCCAGTGCAGCGATGCCAGCCGGAACTGCTTCTGCGATGAACGCTGGTCCTTACGGATCAGACAAAATCCTGCAGACATCAGCGGAAGTGATTGAGCGCGCACAACGAGCTCAACTTCAGGCAGCTGCTCGATATGCTCCAGAGCCACGCGTGCCCATTCATTCTCCTCCGATCCAACAGGTTTCCGGAGTCGAGTGTCCCACCGGAACGTGTCCCCCAACAAGTGTTGCTGGCGGACTCTGTGCTTGTGGCCCGATCGGACCGGAAATCATCGGTGACGAATACGTCTGCGATGGTGGAGACCGAGACACCAAAGTTTATCACTATCGATCCGATCGCTACGGGCTGAACACTGAAGACACCGTCGGGGAATGGGTCGACGAAATGGGCGAACTGCAAGTTAAGCCCTCAACCCGAACCTGCGTCTATGCACCACGTTTCGGATCGGTCCGCTCAGCCACGCTTCCACAAGTTGGAATCGACGTCGACGGTGTTGCCGGTCACCACGATCGAGTCAGCCTCGCTGGCATGGACACCAAGCAGATTCTCGACGAGAAATCTCATACGGACGAAGCCTTGGCCATGCTGGTGCGATCACGTGCAAGCGGACTGGAACACAAAGCGGCCGACGATTCGCTGCATCAGAACATCGCTCCACAGCATCACGTCAAACTTCTCAATGTCTATCAGGACATCGTCTTCTTGAAGGAAGGCTTGTTCGACAAGATCGACCGTGCAGCCTTGGGTGAAAGCATCGCAGCTGCTCAAGACTGGACCGGCGATCAGGGAGTCGTCATTTACGCTCACGATCAAGCCGGTCAGGAAGTTCAATCTCGCGTCTTTGCTCAGGACTACACAGGAGTCGAAGACAAGAGCCAGCCAGGCGATCTGGCGATCGTGAAAGCGGTCGACAAAACCACTGCCAAACCGGGTGAGGAATTGACCTTCACCATTCGATTCGACAACACAGGCGACCGACCTTTGAGCCTGGTTCGAATCGTCGACAACCTTTCACCTCGTCTTGAGTTCATTGAGGACTCGGTCGACTCGAACCTCGATGGAAGCGTCGATACTGAAGACAACGGTCAGGGCAGCCAAATCCTGACATTCAAATTCGACAATCCTCTTGAAGGTCACACCGGAGGCTGGGTCTCCTTCAAATGTCGAGTTCGATAGAACAAGTTACTCTTCCCAGTGCGAACCAAATTTGAAAACGTCCTCGTTCGCCACTGATTGATTTGACCACGGTTCTGCGAAGTTGAATCGCTTTCAACTTTGCAGAACCGTTTCCGTTTCGTTGGTCAACTCTCTGGCATGTTCATCACCGCTGGATGAACGATTCTCCTGCGATCACCGATGCTCTCCACGCTGATTCCCGAGGAATCGACGCGCATGCTTGTCGCCAACATCATGAAGCGTCAGAATGAAGAGAACCCGATCAGACTGAGCCGGGTCATAGAGAGAAACGAGATATTCTAGGGGAAGACTTGGTGGTTCGCGTTGGCGTCATTGGAGGGACAGGTTACACAGCACTCGAAGTAATGAGATTGCTTCAACGGCATCCGCATGTAGAAGTGACCGTTGTCACGAGCCGCTCTGAGACAGGTCCAGTCAGTTCCTCGCATCCATCGCTGACAGGTCAGGTCAACGTTGACTTTACCAATCCTGATCCGGAAGAGATCGCCGAAAAAACAGACATCTGCTTCTGCTGTCTTCCCCACAAAGCGAGCATGGATTGCATCCCTTCCCTGCTGGCTGCTGATGTGCGTGTGGTCGATCTTTCGGCCGACTATCGCCTGAGTGATCCGAGTGTGTACGAGAAGTGGTATGGACACGTTCACACCGATCCGACTCGCCTTGGAACCACTGTTTACGGTTTGCCAGAACTCTACAGAGATCAGATCCGCGGCCAGAAACTTGTCGCCAATCCCGGTTGCTATACAAGCACCTCCATTCTGGCACTCGCTCCGTTCTTGAAGGCTGATCTGATTGACCCGCGATCGATCATCATCGATGCCAAGAGCGGAGTTTCCGGTGCGGGTCGCTCTCCCAAAGTCGCGACGTTATACGCGGAATGCAATGAAAGCTTCTCCGCCTATTCCGTGGGAAATCATCGACACACTCCAGAGATCGAACAGGTCTTGTCGAATACGTCCGGGAAGTCGGTCGAAGTCCTCTTCACTCCGCATCTCGTCCCGATGGACCGCGGAATCTTCGCCACGATCTATGCGACTCCAGCACGAGACACGACTGAGAGTGAACTCAAAGAAGTTCTCCGTGAATTTTATTCCAATGAGAGGTTTGTGCGCGTGGTCGATCACCTGCCGCGAACGAAAGAAGTGGCTTACACGAATTTTTGCGATGTCACCGTGCGTTTGGTCCGTGGTCGAGTGATGATCCTAGCAGTGCTCGATAACATGATCAAAGGTGCTGCTGGCGTTGCGGTGCAGAATTTCAACTTGATTTCCGGCTTCGAAGAAGAGACTGCGTTGTTATAACCAGCGATTCATGAGTGCATGGGAAACTTGATGCCCTTCGGTGGTTGTCTCAACAGAGTTCTCGAATCGATGAAAGACTCCGTAACAAACTGACCCGCGAGATTTCCGGATCAGTTCCAAGTTCACTTCAAGAAGGCTTAAGGGGTGAGAGAGTATGAATGATTCATCTGAGAGCGCCTTCGAGCAAGAACGGGAAGCTGTTGAAAAGCTGCGGGCAAGCCGTCAGCAGATTCGCGATGAACTGGCGAAGGTGATCGTGGGCCAGGATGAAGTCATCGAACAAGTTTTGTTGACGCTCTTCGCTGGCGGGCACTGCTTGATCACAGGGGCTCCGGGCCTCGCCAAAACGCTGCTCGTCAAATCGATCGCTCAAATCTTCCATCTCGATTTTCGCCGCATCCAGTTCACCCCCGACCTCATGCCGGCCGACATCACCGGCACGGATATCCTGGAAGAGACTTCACACGGACGTCGAGAAATGACCTTCGTGAAAGGGCCTGTTTTCGCAAACGTGATCCTCGCGGACGAAATCAATCGAACACCTCCCAAAACACAAGCTGCGTTGCTTGAGGCGATGCAGGAGCATCAGGTGACGGCAGCGGGCCAAGTCTATCCGCTGGAGCAACCCTTCTTTGTGCTCGCGACGCAAAACCCGATCGAGATGGAAGGGACTTATCCCCTGCCGGAAGCTCAGCTCGATCGGTTCATGCTCAACGTCGTGATCAATTACCTTCCCGCGGAAGATGAAGTCACGGTCGTCGAACGAACAACGGCGGGCCGACCAGCGAAGATTGAACCACTCTTCACAGGCGAAGATGTGCTGGCGTTTCACAACGTCGTTCGCACAGTTCCAGTCGCGCGAGAACTGATTGATTACGCTGTACGAATTACGGCAGCATCCCGTCCCGGTCAGCCGGGGACACCGGAGTTCTCAAACAAATACGTGAGTTGGGGCGCTGGAACCCGGGCATCCCAGTATTTGATTCTCGCTGCCAAAGCACGCGCTCTCCTCAACGGAAAAGCACACGTCGGGGTGGAAGACATCAAAGCGATTGCGAAACCAGTACTTCGGCACCGCATTCTCTTGAACTACAAAGCAGAGGCCGAAAACCATTCGGTCGAGAACGTCATCGAAAAAATCCTCGACTCGATTTCGCCACCTGTCTCGTAAAGCAAGTTGAGATGGTCTCCGCAGACCGACTCACGAAGAGACGACGGAGACACTTCAACTGATGCAGGTTTGATCACCCTGCCCTATTGAGCGATGTGGAACTGATAGGCTGTCAGTTTACCTTCGAGCATTTCGGGAATGATGATCACGTTCTGCTCTGCGATCACAGCTAGATCCGCAACTCCCTGCGGATACTCCTTCACGAGAGTGACTGCTCCATCCGCTTTCACGTGAAACAGCTTTCCAATTCGCCAGTCCGTCACGAAATATCCACCGTGACCGTCAGACTCAATCCCGTCGAGATGCCCTGTTGGGTCTGTCGTAATGACGGTGATTTCTTTGGAGTTGCGGTCGATCCTCTTCAATCGACCGAGGATTTCGGTCGAGAAATCCTCCGTATTAAATCCTGATCCCCAGCCTCCGATCATCAGATGATCGCCTTCGACGAGAACGCCGTTGGGGTGTTCCAGTTCTGGGCCTTCCAGAAAGACAGACGCTTTGTTGTCTTTGATTTGATAGATGCGGCTGGCGACCATGTCTGACACGTAAATTGTACCATCATCGCTGGTGCAGAGATCATTGAGAAACTTCGCTTCGGGAATCAGATACTCTTTGACGATTTCCCCAGCTTCAATATCGATAGCCACCACACGATCAATGTCACTCACATACAGCGTGTTCCCGTGGCTTCGAATCCCTTTCGGGGCGTTCAATCCGGTCACCCATTTGTGCGAGACAATCTTTCCATCTGTTGTCAGCTTGGTGATCCAGCCATCGCCATCTTTCGCCATTCCACCTCCGCCACCAATTTGCGACAGAAAGAGGAACCCTGAATCCCGGTGGAGGTAGATGCTTTCTGGGTGATCGAGTTGATCGCCATCGATGCTCCAGGTCTCTTTCAGCTGGATTTCTCCTGACATGCCCATGGCTGGTGCCAGCAGTATTCCGAGAACGATTCCACAAAGGGGGTGGAGATTTCGCAGCATTATCAAACCTGGTCTTTTAGGAAAGCATGTAATCAAGGCGGGAACGCGAGGATGTTTCACCAGTAAACGCAATTCTCTTCACGAATGCAATTCAGTCGCGTGAAAATCGCGTGCGACGCTTCCACAGCGAGTCTTCCGCAATGCAGACCGGGTAGTTGGCGAATTTTGACCTTAACTGGGCGAGTTGGGACGCTTTGCGTGATCGCCAGACCTGTCAGATCAACTCCTTGAAAAAACATTGATTGCACGACCATCCCATGCAACAATCTTGATGCATCCTCTGCACCCTCAACATGCTGTTGGCATCTCAGCGACTCGAATGCGCACCCCCGATTTCGCATTCAAGGTCGCCTGACTCGCTGCCAGCATAATCTTCATCGAGGCCTTCGATCGTGAAACGCTATCCCCTTCAGATTGTCATTCCACTGGGACTGTTGGCCATCGCTGCTTTTCTTTGGAGCGGTATAGACACTCGAGCAGCTGTTGAGGGCCCTGAGCTGACGCCGTTCGAGTTTGAACGCGAAGGAGCAGACAGCCCTGAGCGGGCAGCGAAGAGCCACTTTTACGGATGTGCCAACGAATCTCCCAAACACTTCGTTCAGCACCTGCTACTGGGAGTTTGCGACGGTCCGATCGACACACTTCAGAAATTCGCTGAGTGTCTCCACGAGACGCAATTTCATCACGAAGATCAATCGTATTCCGTCTACGACCTGCCCAAAAGAATGAACGGAAAACATCCGGTGAGAGTCATCGCGAGCGAAGCGTTCGATCCCGAAGACAAACGAGTACTCGGCCTGAAGTCACAAATGATGAGCACCTACTACGCAGAGAAATTCATGTGCTTCGACGTCGCAGGCACCTCTTATGACGGAGTGGAATACCAGTCGCGCGTGGTTGTCGCCTTCGTCAATGGTCGCTGGTATTCGATGCCAAGATGCCGCAGCTCAAAGAGCTTCTACGAAATCGCAGACTCCATGGAACTGACTCCGCTAGACGCTGACCCGGCGATCTGAATCGACCTTATTCTTCGATGTACTCAAACACGAATTTCGCAATCCTTCTTCGGGCCTGGTGAAACTGTGGTGATTTCTGAGCCTCCACAACGGCCGCCATATTGGCTCTGGCAAACGAAACGAATCTTTCCACATCTGCTCTTCGCTGGATGTATTAGCCTTGCATGCATCTGGGTTGGGTTGCTCTTGGGCGCTCTTGCGATTTTCTTGAACGGTTGTTGGCCGATGGCATTTCCGAGTGCGGTGTTCTTTGCAGGCAGCTATGCAACTGCCTGTGCTGCTCTTCAGCCAAAACATCGAGAAGCCCGTTTCGCTCCATACTACTATCAACGAAATAAACCGACGTTCGCCATCTTTGTCTTGATGATTAGCATTATCACCTGTCAGCTGACTCTGGCGATGAACGTTTTCGCAACGTTCTTCAAAAACGGCCCCGGATCATTTAAGTACAACGTGACGCTCGGGATAGCGATTCTGTCAACAGCCTTCATGCAGTTCTACGGGAAGCACGTCATCCGAAATCATTTTGGCCCAACAGGTGGGCGAAGGTTGGAACTCAGCGGTTGGCAAGTTTTTTTACGTTGTCATTTTTGTTCTCTGCTTTTCGAGTTACTTGACGTGGCTCACCGTCTGACGACAGAAATCTCGAATGTCCCTCCGGGCTGAGGGATGTTTGCAACTCCCGTTCACTTAGACCAAAGAACGATTCTGTCGTCCCACCTCGAGACGTTCATCAACTCAAGGATTTGATGAACGAGTTACTCGATCAATCCATACGACGAATTCAATTCGTGAGAGTCTTCCCCCCCTTGAGTTTGACGATCGTCCTACCCCCAGAGTAACCTCAAAGTTGATTGATGCGAAGCGATGAAGTTGGGCCCACGTTTGGGGAGATAGGATGAACTTGAGTGACGAAGAAAAGGTCGCGTACCTCGCCAATTTAGTCGCAGTCTCGCGCGTGGATGGCAGTGTTTCTCCGAATGAAACTCATGCAATAGAACTTGCGCAGAAACACATCGGAGCAAAGAAAACGGCTTTGCGCAAAGCCGATACTTTGGCACAAAGCGAGGGGTTTGCACCAACACTCGTTGGTTCGTTTTCCGTACGTATTGCGAACTTAGAGGACATGATTTCCGTGTCTCTAGCAGACGGAGTGTTTGAGCAAACCGAGAAGTCTGTTGTACTGGAGTTCGCGAAGAAGATTGGCATTACGAACGAACAACTTCAGCTCATTTTGGCTGAAGTTCGATCCTCTTTAAAATCCGAGAGTGCCTCACGCGCCTGCCCGAATTGCTCCGCTTCCGTTTCGCGGGACGCCAAATTCTGCCCAGAGTGTGGGAGTTCCCTTGAATTGACGGACAGTGCGGCAGCTGTCGCGGTTGAATACAGCATTCCGAGGACTGGCATTGCTGTTGAATTCTCCGAATCCACCGCTGCAGGATTTGCGGACGCCGTCAAGAAAGCCAAACTTGCTCCTGAGAATGCAGAATGTGTCAAAGGAAAGAAGACTTGGTACATGGCAGCATGGCCCAAAGAACAGATCTCCGAAGCTGCCAAACTAGCCAAAGACCTGAAAGGTATGAGGAATCGCAAGGTTTGGGTTGACTCTCTGGAATCACGTTGGGACGACGTCTTCGGGTTCATATGGTGCAGTGAGAATCGCGATACCGCTTACCGCCCCTTCGAGTACTGCTTTGGTGTCGACGAGAAACGGTTAAACACTTGGGGTTGCAAGAATGCTCGCATGGACTGGACGAAATGGAGCGAATGGTTTTCGTACGGCAGCTTCAAGAAAGGAGGCCTCCTCAAGACCGAGCATGAATTCGTTTTCGACAAAAAGCGGATTCGCCACGAACTTGAAACCAATCTCTTCAGGTACCGGTTCTGCCCACACTTGAACTTCAAGTTGATTGAAGCAGTGCTGGAAATTCTCCCGGACCAAGTAAAAGTAAACCCCAATGGCGATTGGACGTTCAAGCGAGAATACGAAGAATTGCCCGGATCGATAAAAATCAAGGAAAAGGTCGTCGAAAATGGCTTTTCGTACACTGATGAATACTACTCTTCGGGTGTTGAACCCAGAACTCCCGACATCGGCTTGGCGATTCTGAAGAAAGCCTTTGCAGTTGTCGGTGGAGACCCTTCAGGCCTGAAAGGTCTATTGACATACCGCAGCGATTGAAGAGCCGGCCAATTTGGTTGACCAGTTGCGCTGTCTCTCGGCATCGTACGGAATGGAGGAACAAGTGAAAGCAGCAGGTTCGGGGTGCGGATTTCGACAGTTTCTCTCAATCTGTCGGCAAAAAATGCCGATAAGAAAAATAGCGAAATACTAGATTGTGGGTCGGATTCCAGATGCCAGCCACACATCTTGGGGATCGCTCAAAAGGGGTTCGAAAACAGCCCCAAGCAACCGTTGTTTCAACGGCTGACTCCGGGTAGACTCCGACCGCCGTTGCGATGGATGCGACGCTTTAATTCGAGATGTCTTTCAGGAAAGGGACTCAAGGATGAGTCAGTTTGCCATCTTCTCTGGTCCAGCTCTGTGTGATCAGCCTGAGATTTACTCGTTCTCCGAATTCGCTGGCCGACTCAAGTCGTCGACGCAACAGCGAGCTGAAGATCGTGCTCGCCTCGAATTCCGAAATCGAACATGCCCGCATTGCGATCGGACGACCGTCGATCCGATCGAGCTTCGTGATGGTCAATTCGGCCGAAATGGAGCGATGATTCCCGGAACCGGAACGCTTGTCGGCTTTGGATGCCACGCTTGCGGACACGAGTGGCCGGTATAATTCAAACTGTCTGTCAGTCGCACCCAATCAGCCTGCGCACGCACTCTTGAAAGTCATTCAGAGTGTGAGCTGAGGGTCCGTTCTTTTCGAAGACTGTCTGCCTGTCGCACAAGTGACTTCACAATTTGCAGTCTACGTGCCGACCGCTTCAAAGTCCGAGAGGCTTAGCTTCGCAAACGCACGGAAAAGATGCGTCACGAAGGGTTCTCAGATTCCGTCTCGGGCTCGGATGCTGTTTCGGATTTCGTACAGATGTGAATCGTCATACCTGATCGTGTCAGTGACCAGTCGATTTCCCATTCTGAGGGCATCTCGAAGTCAGCACGTCGCGGAACACGAAAGACGAGCGTCGCGTCAGGCGTCGTCACATTTTCGCGTGCAAGACGCCGCATTGAATTGAACAGCGGCGACCCTGCCTTGATGTAAGGAACCATCGCATAGGGAGGGTCAAAGAAGACCGTTTCCCAAGGCGTGAACTCTTCAGCTTGCGTTCCTTTGGGAATAAAAGAGCATCGCAGCACATCTGCCGGCCAGACGAGAACTTCGTCTTCACACTCGAGCAGCTCGATATTCGCCCGCAGCAATTCAATGGCTTTGCGGTCTTTCTCGATAAACGTCACGCGCTCCGCGCCACGTGAAAGAACTTCGAGGCCAATCGTTCCGGTTCCTGCGAAGATATCTGCAACACGCTTCCCTTGAATGCGCTTTTGAATTTGCTCGAGCAGTGATTCTTTGACGCGATCGGTAATCGGACGAGTTGTCAGGCCTGGGTTTGTGAAGAGTTTTCTTCTCCGGAACTTTCCGGCAATGATCCGCATGTGGGTCAGGTCTCTTGAGGAGGTTGGTCGAGCAAGCTCTCGTTGTGCCGACGAATAATATCCTGCGCTTCTTCAGCGACGGTTTTGAACTCTCGCCGCTTGGCCTTCAGTTGCGAGATGGGCGCAGCTTCTTCAGGAGGCGACTCTGGCTCTTTGATTGCCGAGGGAGGGGGAGAATCAAAGACAGCAGTATCCGATTCGGTTGCCCCGTCGAGCTGGTTTTCGGTGAGCCAAGAGGCAATATCGTCATCTGAAAGAGAGTCTGCAAGCTGGGCAGGTGATTGAATCGTAATTTTCACTTCCGGGCTCGGAGTCTCAGCAGTTGGATCTCCGATGAACTGAAACATCATCGGGCCTACGGAGAGCGTTCCTCCGGCGAGCAAAACCATTTCCCCGTCGACCGGTCGCCCGTTGACGAATGTTCCGTTTCGGCTTTTCAGGTCGCGAACAAGTAGGCTGTTTTCCTGAGCGACCAAGATGCAGTGGTGACGGCTCACGTCAGACGAACCAATCCGAATCTTGGAGTCTTCGCCTCGCCCGATGATCGTTTCCCGATCCGTCAGTCGGATTTTTCGACCTTTGTGTTTGCCGGACTGAATTTCGAGCAGAAGGTTCTGAGGCATTCTTTCGACTCTCTCAAAGCTTGCCACTCATTGCATCGCAGTTGAGTGAATGGACGGCTCTCGAAACTGATCTGACGCCTTATCAAAGTCTAATCACTGTAACGCCCTGCTTACGACTCCGATCGGACTGGCTGACATGGTTTAACTTCTGTTGCATCGTGCGAATTCGACGTGCCCGCTTGAAGTACGATCTCAATAGAAACACGCTTCAGTCATGAATCGGTACGACGACGGGTTGACCGCAGCGCGGACAGTTCAAGGTTCGTCCTCGATGTGCTGTTTTCACCTTCAGATGCTTGCCGCATTCCCCGCATTCGAACCGCACTTTGTCAGAGTCTGAATTGGCCGTTCCGAAGTGGCGTCTCCGCCAATGCTCTTCTGCAGCAGCGGCGATATTCTGGATCAATACTTCGGGTTCAAATGGCTTGGTAATGTACGCATCGACGCCGATTCGGGACGCCAGCGATCGGGCATCATCCATGTCGATCGCAGTGAGCATAATCAGCGGGATGTGTGGGTTCTGTTGCCGTAAGCGTTCACAGACTTCAAACCCTGAGACTTCGTTTGGCAAGATCGCGTCGGTGATCACCAGATCAGGGATATGCATGGAAAATGCGGCGTGCGCCTGGCCAGCATCCTTGGCAATTTCGACGGTGTATTTGTGCTTATTCAGAAGTGTCTTCAAAAAGTCAGCTTCATCTCGATCGTCTTCAACGACGAGAATACGATTGACGATCACTTCTGCTGGAGTCATTCCTCGGCTCATGAGACCTTCCGAACCTGAACGTGGACGAGTGCCACATGGCATGCTCCATGATGGAGACTTTCGAACGATTCCGGGGGGAAGATGCTTGAGCAATCCTGCTCAAGCCTGCTTTCATAATAGTTCGTTGATCGGTTCAATGGCAATGTCGGAAATGAAACGACTAGCAAGCTTTACAGCAAGTTGCCACACCGAAGCAATCACGTGGCCGGCGAAACGCAACTCTTGCAACACCCGCGCACACAATTCACAAGGCACATTGACGCCGCCGCTGGCAATTCAAGCAGGCTGTCGCCTACTCGCGGGCTTTGTCTGAAATGTCCTTGCGACACCAGGCTCCCTGCCAACGAATACACTTCACAGCTTCATAAGCTTTTCGTTTTGCTTCCGAGAGCGATTCGCCAAGCGAAGTGATTCCCAGCACTCGCCCACCGGAATTGACAACTTGCCCGTCGGTGATTGTTGTTCCGGCGTGAAAGACCTTTGTGTCCGGAAGTTCGGCAGCTTCCCCCAGTCCTCTGATCGGATGCCCTGACTGATAAGATTCCGGATACCCTTCGGATGCCATCACAACGCAAACCGCCGACCGGGAATCCCATTCGAGCTCGGGAAGATCCCGCAGCTTCCCCTGCGAGGCAGCGAGAAGAATTTCGTAGAGGTCAGACTTGAGACGCATCAGAACGGGCTGTGCTTCTGGATCTCCGAGACGCACGTTGTACTCGAGAACTTTCGGGCCTTGAGCAGTCAGCATGAGACCAGCGTACAAAACGCCCTGAAAATCGGTTCCATTCTTCCGCATTGCATGGACGGTCGGAATCAGAATTCGCTCGATCACTTCATCGATGAGTTCCGGAGTCGCGAACGGAGCTGGGGTGTAAGCTCCCATCCCGCCGGTATTCGGTCCCGTGTCTCCATCGTGAGCGGCTTTGTGATCCTGAGCTGGCTCGAGCGTCACAATCGTCTTTCCGTCGACGAGTGCCAGGATGCTCACTTCCTGACCAACCAACCGTTCTTCGATGACGATCTTCCGACCAGCATCCCCGTACGCCTTTTGCGTCATGATGTGATGGATGGCTTCGATCGCTTCCGCTTTGGTCGAGCAGACTGAAACACCCTTCCCAGCTGCGAGGCCATCTGCTTTCACCACGAGAGGTGTTTCTTCTCGTTCCTGTACGAACTGAACAGCGTCTGTGGGGTCGGTGAAAACCCAGTGGTCAGCTGTCGGCACATTCGCCCGACGCATAATTTCCTTGCAGAAGGACTTACTGCCTTCCAAAGCTGCGGCAGCTTTTGTGGGCCCGAAGACTGTCAGACCTCGACTTTGGAACGTGTCGACAATCCCAGCCACCAATGGAGCTTCCGGGCCGACGACCGTCAGAGTGACGTCATTTTCTTCAGCGAATGCGGCCAATCTTTCGCTGTCGGTAGCACTGATATCGACATTGATCGCGTCTTCTGCCGTCCCTGCGTTTCCGGGAGCACAGAAGACTTTGTCAACGTGTGGAGATTGCTTGAGCTTCCACGCGATGACGTGTTCTCTTCCACCCTGTCCAATCACAAGTACGTTTGCCATGTTACAACCTTAGCGCAGCGACGCAGGCACTTTGAAATTTTGAAACATCGATCAAAGGCGTCGCGACAAGAGGACGAATGATGAATCCAGAATACCGGTCTGCAACCTTCACCGATCGTGACCTCGGCCGATCGTTCCAGTTCTGAAGACAGCCGCAAGACCGAAGCAGATTTCCGTTGCGGCACGGAACAATTATAGTGCGGCTTCCATTCATTCGCGAGTCGTCCACCCCCGAAGAAATCACATTCAGATGATCAACCGTCAGCGTGAGTTTGCGTCACTGGCAGGAAAAACTGCTTTGGTGACAGGAGCCTCTTCCGGTATCGGAAGAGCAATTGCGGAAGAGTTCGCCGCAGCTGGGGCACGAGTCGTCGTCCATTACTCCTCTTCTCGCGAGAGCGCACAGAAAGTTGTCGAGCAAATTAAAGACACCGGAGGCGAGGCTGACTGCGTACAGGCCAACTTCCTGACGGATTCTTTCCCGCAGTTCTGCGAGGAAGTTTGGGAGACATCGGGCCCAATTGATATCTGGGTCAACAACGCGGGAGTTGACCTTCTCACTGGAGAAGGAGCGACTTTGAATTATCAAGAAAAGCTTGATCGACTGCTTCGCGTCGACGTCGCTGGGAGTGTGCAGCTGAGCAAGTTGGTCGGCCAGAAAATGAAAGAACGCGGCAGCGGGACAATTCTGAATATCGGTTGGGACCAAGCTGACCGCGGGATGGAAGGCGACAGCGCAGAGCTTTTTTCGACCGCCAAAAATGCAATTATGGGATTCACCCGTTCACTGGCGGTCTCATTGGCACCGCAGGTTCGCGTAAATTGTATTGCTCCGGGTTGGATTCGGACTGCCTGGGGCGATCAGGCCAGCGATGACTGGCAAGAACGTGTTATGCGAGAAACCCCGCTGAAACGCTGGGGTTTGCCTGAAGATCTTGCGAATCTGGCGAGATTTTTGGTCAGCGAGGAAGCAAATTATCTCACCGGACAGGTCATCAATGCGAATGGTGGTGCAATTCGATGACGGATGCCTTGACGATCTGAGCCAGCAGTGCCTAAACTGCTTGGCCACATCGGTTTTCTCTGGAATTTCCAGAGGGACGAACGCGGGTGTAGCTCAGTGGTAGAGCACCACGTTGCCAACGTGGTTGTCGAGGGTTCAAATCCCTTCACCCGCTCTTTTGCCTTCTCAGGTTGTCTGTTCATGTGATGGGAAGTGTCTCGTCAAACGCTCTGTGAGGCGTTCGGCCAAGTCTGGCTTTCAGGGAATTACGTTGGCCATGGCAGGTGAGAAGTTGATTATCATTCCCCTGGTTCGGTCGTGCCCTTGCTGAAAAGCCTCGCAGAATTGAATCGCGAGTGCTGATCTTCAGGCAAGAGAGTGGCACAGGTTGCTTTTCGAAAGAGCCTTACGAGAAACACGTTAGAGGAAATGGTTGTGTCTGAAGAAGTCGAACAAAACGTGGATGAAACCGAGACCGCCGGGGATGTGGGTCTTGCTGAATCGCCGAAAATGGACCTGACCGTCTCGATTGATGATGTCGGACCTTGCAAAAAGCACGTTCGCGTCTCAGTCCCCCGAGCTTCGATTGACGAAGCGTTCAATGATGTTGTGGACGAATACTCTGAAAAAGCCGAAGTTCCAGGTTTTCGCGTTGGCAATGTTCCTTCAAGCCTCGTGGCCCGCCGCTTCAAGACCGAAATTGCTGATCAGGTCAAACAGCGCGTGCTGATGGCAAGCCTCGAGCAGTTGGGCGAAGAGTCCGACCTCGACCCAATCAACGAGCCAAACCTCGATCTCGAAAGCATCGTCATCCCTGAAGAAGGTGACTTCGAGTACGAATTCGACGTCGAAGTGCGTCCAGAATTTGAACTTCCGACCTACAAAGGTCTGAAGATTGATCGTCCGACTCGGGAAACGACCGACGAAGAAGTCAACGCGTATCTCGACCAGTTCCTCGACCAATACGGAAAATTGGTTCCTGTTGACGCACCGGCTGAAGATGGCGATTTCGTCACTGTCGACATCTCTGTTGAACACGACGGAAAACCTCTGGCACACATTGAAGACGTCTCCATCCGAGTTCGCCCAAAACTGCGATTCCAGGACGCAGAACTCGATGGCTTCAACGAAATCATTACCGGAGTTTCTGCCGGGGAGAGTCGCGAGGCTGATCTGACCGTCTCCATGGAGGCTGATTCCATTGGAATGCGGGGCGAGACAGTCCACGCGAAGTTTGACGTCCTCGACGTTAAGCGAATGGAAACACCAACTCTCGACGAAGAATTCCTCGAGCGAATCGGCGTTGAGTCAGAAGAAGACCTGCGAAACCAGATTCACGGAATGCTGGACCGACAGGTCAAATACGAACAACGCCAGGCGATTCGACGTCAGGTTCTTGAGAAAATCACTGAGTCTGCCGACTGGGAACTCCCCGAAGATCTCGTCACCAAACAGGTCGACAACGCCCTGAAGCGAGAGATTCTCGAAATGCAGCAAGCAGGATTCACCTCACGTGAAATCCTCGCTCGCGAGAACGATCTTCGTCAACGCTCGTTGAGCATGACACGCCAGAACCTCAAAGAACACTTCGTTCTGGACCGTATTGCTGAGATCGAAAACATCGACGTGACCGAAGAAGATCTCGAAGTCGAAATTCTTTCAATGGCGATGCAACGGGGCGAAAACCCTCGTCGAATTCGCGCGAAAATGATCAAGAACGGTTCAATCGAGAACCTTCAAGCTCAGATCCGCGAGCGAAAAGCTGTCGATATCGTCTTCGACAGTGCCGAGTTCAACGACGTTCCTCTTCCACCGACTGTATCGAACGAAGTGGAAGCATTGAACCGTTCAATCTGCCGCACAGCGAGCCAGGCGGACGCAACTCAGGAAGACGACGATTCGGAAGACGAATAGTTCTTCTGGCTTTCACGCCAAAAACTGACATCACACAAAAGGCACGGAAACAAACTTCCGTGCCTTTTTGCTTTCCGGGGAGTTGTCCGCTATTGTCTGAGTGCATTGCGTCCTCAGCCAATCTTAAAGCTGTGACACTTGCACTTGCCCACTCGGAATTCTCGCTGCCTAAATCGCAGTTTTCGGGAGCGAGTCGACGAAAACCCATCCAAAATCTGCTCGTAATTGTGACAGCGCTGTGTCAAATATTCTCGATCGCATCGTTGAACAGAAACTTCAGGACATTGCAGCTGCTAAGCGAGCGATTCCCCATTCTCAACTGCAAGCATTAATTCCGAGCGCTCCACCTGTTTGCGGGTTTGTCGAGTCGCTCCGCAGCCATCATCCGATGGGACTGATCGCCGAAGTGAAACGGGCTTCTCCTTCAGCGGGGCTGATTCGAGAGGACTTTGATCCGGTCCAAATCGCAACTGAATATGCTGCCAACGGGGCTGCCTGCCTGAGCGTCCTCACCGATGAAAATTTCTTTCAAGGCTCGCTGGAATATCTGATCGCGGTCCGCAAAAGCGTCGACATTCCGGTCCTTCGAAAGGACTTCATTCTCGATGTCTATCAGATTGATGAAGCGCGCGTTGCTGGGGCGGATGCAATTTTGCTGATTGCAGAATGCCTCGACGACGAAACACTCAGAAAGCTTTATCAGCACACACATTCGCTTGGAATGCAAGCTCTGGTCGAGATCTACGAACCGGACAACGTCGAGCGTGTGCTCGCACTTTCTCCTCCGCTGATCGGCGTGAATAACCGGAACCTGCAAACGTTCGAAACGCGGCTGGAGCACTGCACAGACCTTAGGAAAGTCATTCCGGAGGAGATTTTGCTTGTCGGTGAGAGCGGAATTCACTCGCATGACGATGTTCTCATGCTTCAAGACTCTGGAGTTCACGCGATTCTTGTCGGAGAGTCGCTGATGCGGCAGCAGGACGTCGGGCAAGCAGTTCGAAATCTACTCGGAACAGAAAACTAACCAACCTATTCAGGAGGGGCTCTATGTCACTGGACCAGACGACTGTCGAACATGTTTTAGTCGTCCCGACGTTGTTGTTTCATGAAATTGGACACTTCCAGGGATACACGACGAACATTGAGCCCTACCTGGAAACATTGCTTGACCCAAGCTACGTGAGCTATCGCCCTCGACACGAAGTTGAGGAAGACCCAAGCTACAAGCAACTCATTCCCTATTGTGTTTTTCGACACGAAGGCAAGGTCTTCTATTATCGCCGAGGGAAGGAATCGGGGGAGGGTCGCCTGCACTCAAAACGCTCGATCGGGATCGGCGGTCACATTTCTTCCGATGACGCAACATCGGGGTCGAATGTGTATCAGGTCGCGATGAAGCGGGAAATTGAGGAGGAAGTCTTTCTCGAGTCAGGGTTTAGCGAATCCTGCGTGGCACTCATCAACGATGATCAAACCGATGTCGGTCGTGTGCATCTTGGGATTGTTCACGTTTTTGACCTGGAAGCGGCCAAAGTTCGCCCTCGCGAAACGTCGATCATAGAAACAGGGTTTGAAGATCCGATGCAACTCGTCCAGAGTCGCGACGATTTTGAGACTTGGTCACAAATTTGCCTGGAGTTCCTCAACACTGGTCAAAAGTGAACAGCCCGTTCACAGTCCCGGTTGAATTTCAGGAAACTATTGTTGATGCATCAGACATAACAAAGGAGTGTGTGTCGATGAAACTTATGCGGAGTTTGATCGTCGCTGGAGCGTTAACTGGCGTCGGAGTGTCGATTCTGCCCCCTCAGTCTTGTGTCGCACAAGACCAGGCCGCGATGCAGCTGAGCGAAGAACAGCTCGGCGAGTCGCTCGCAGCTTTGGGAATTGAGGCAGAGAAAAAACAACAACGCTACGATTTTGCTTTTCGGGCGGTCATGTCGGAGGAAGAGTGGGAACTCTCCATGTCCGCTGTACTGAGCCAGAACGGTGAAGACCTGTGGGTCATGGCTTGGTTGGATGAGCTGCCAAAGACTTCAGCCGAAGTCCCCAAAACTGCGCTGTTGCGCCTACTTGCCCAAAACGACCAGCTTGGAAACGGAAAGTTCTTCGCGTACGTTCCAACGGCTCGACGGTTCGTCCTGCAGCGAACAGTACCCAACGAGGACCTGACATCCGCGAAACTTCGCGTCATTCTTCAGGATCTCGGCTCGACCGTTGTCGAAAACTATCCGATCTGGGCAGTTGCCAACTGGAATCCGACGGGAACTCCCGCAGCTCCCACTGGAGCCCCAGCTCAATCGGCCTCACAATCAGGTGGACAACAATTTCAGCAGCCAGTTCAACGTTGATGTTTGATTCCGGGGGGAGTCAAGCTGAGCCTAAAAGACTCAGTTGAAGAACCCAACGTTGAATGACCGGGGGCGATACCCTGGCTGTAGCCGTAAGCTCATCGATCGAAATTTCGAAGGAACTTGTCCTCAAACGGACTGTGAATCAACGGGGATCTCATTCCTCTTCCTGGTTCCCCGTTTCGGACTGGTTCTCGAGATTTCACGGTCGATGGGATTACGGCTTGAGTCGTTCATGGAAATCAATTCCAGACTGGTTCTGGTCCGGTGAAATGTTTATGCTGACAACCCGTGTATGGGAGACCGTCTGCGTAGATCGCTGTCGGTCTTGCCCGAAACAGAGTGATTTATCGCACTGCCCGTATCAAAAGCGGTTCGCAGTGAGAACGTCTCCCTCCAGATATCTGGCCAAAAACCGCACGGATAATGGAGTGGACTGTTTGAATTGAGCCAGCAAATTGTTCTCGGAGTGAGAACTCAATCCTGAGGTGACCTGCGTGGCGACCATAGCAGAAAAGGATTATGCGAAACCCACGCCGGGGAATGACAAGACATTGTTTACTCGACGTACGAGTTCGCTTCTCGGTGTTCAAATTGTCGCCTGTGGCTCCTACTTGCCCGATCAAGTTGTGACAAACGAACAGCTTGATGAACGCTATGGGTGTGACCCGAACTGGATTGTCCAGCGAACGGGCATTCGTGAACGCCGCCATTGTCCCGATGGAATGGCGACCAGCGACATGTGCATTGAAGCCTCACGACAGGCGATTCGCACTTCTGGAATCGACCCTCAACAAATTGACCTGCTGGTCTGTGGAACATTCACACCAGACTATCATTGCCCGTCGACGGCTTGCCTGGTTCAGGATCAGTTGGGCTTGGACTGCCCTGCTTTCGACACAGCTGCTGCCTGTGCTGGCTTTATGTATGCACTTGTCACGGCAGCACAATTCGTCGCGACCGGAAACGCTCGATACGCACTCGCTGTCGGTGGCGACCTGAACAGCCGAATCGTGAACCCCAAAGACCAGCGGACGTTCCCACTCTTTGGTGATGGGGCAGGCGCTGTCCTGATCACGAGAGGAACTCCACATCAGGGATTGGTCTGCTATCAGCTCGGATCCGATGGAAGCGGCGGTCCGCTACTGGATCGACCAGCTGGTGGAACAAAGGTTCCGATGACTCCTGAAGGACTCGTCGCTGGCGAACACTTCCTTCGAATGGACGGTCGCAGCGTCTTCAAATGGGCAGTTCGCATGCTGGTCGATACGATTGAACTCGTGCTCAGCAAGAGCGGCATGACGGTCCACGACATCTCTCAATTCGTCTTACATCAGGCGAACATCCGAATCATCAACGCAGCAGCTGAACAGCTCGGCATTCCGCAGGAAAAGTTGTTCGTCAACTTGGATCGATACGGCAACACCTCTGGTGGATCGATTCCAATTGCTCTTGATGAAGCTGTCCGCTCTGGACGAATTCAGTCAGGCGATGCAGTCTTGATGTGCGGCTTCGGTGGTGGACTGACCTGGGGAACCGGAGTCTTTCGCTGGTAATGGCCCTGAACGCCATTCAACTCCGCGCAACAGTTTTGCGTGACAGGACTCTCTTCGAGAAAACTCTTTGAAAAGAATGCCGAGCAACGATCTTGCCCAGACAAGAATCGTCGGCATCAACTGTAATACGACTCGACTGCCAGACCTGTCCGCGTTCTCACACGCTCGGCAATTGTATCGACTTCTTCATCAAGCAGCGGTGCAACAAAGCTTTCTGCAGGCTGGCGGGCGACCGTGTAGACCTGAATGAGGCTGAGCTGTCCACCGGATTCGAGAACGTTCTCGAGTCGATCGATGTAAGCCTCGATTTCTTCTGATGTCGGTGGCTCACCATGCACTCGCATGAAGAGACTTTGGATCACAAGCGGACGGACTCGAGAAGCTTCCAGGATGTTGTCAAGCACCTGCTGAAAACGGATCTTCGTGCGATCGACAAGCTGAAAGTACTCGCTTGTTCCAGCGTCGAGCTTCGCCCAGATTTCACCCTGGTTCTCATCCAGCAGCTTCAGACCACGCTGAACGACCGGGCGATGAAACATGCTGGCGTTAGTGATCAGCACCATTTTGACAGCATCGAGCCCAAGAGACGCTTTCAGCTGAGCAGCTCGTTCGATGATTTCATCGAAGTTGCGATAGGTTGTTGGCTCTCCGTCGCCAGAGAAAGCGATATCGTTGAGTCGTTGGAACTCAGCTGGAACATCTGCGAATCGCGGGTCGGTGAAGATTTCGCCCGACGAAACAAACTCCAGCATCCCTGCGAGTTCATCGAAGAGTTGTTCGAACTCAACGAACTGAGTAACCGACTCTGATCGTCGATCGACCTGACAGTAGATGCAATCGAAGTTGCATACTTTGTCAGGGTTCAGATTCACTCCGATTGAGATCCCCTTGCTGCGTCGAGACAGGACCGGATAGACGAACCGGTTCTGTTCGTATTGTCGCGGATGCGATCGGTGCTGTCGAACAGATCGGGGATTCGCCATGGTAATCAAGCTGACTCGCAGAAGGAAAAAATGGACCGGACACTGCTGCATCCGGCCATTCGATTATAGGTTCAGCGGTCACCAAGACGAGGTCTATTATTCGCTCGCTAGGAGATTCCCTACAGACCCAGCCATGGCAACGGAGCTTTGGCCGGTGGGAGATTGACCAGTTGAACTCCGGTCACGTCGGGGTGCGACTGGACTTCCTGAAGCGCTTCTTCAGAGGGAGCATTGTCAAGATTCAGAACAGCGACCGCTTCTCCACCGGGTTCATTCTTCTCACGGCCAAGTGCCATGTGAGAGATATTCACCTGATGCTTGCCGAAGGTTGTGCCAATCGCTCCGATCAAACCTGGAACGTCTTTATGGCGATAAATCAGCATCAACCCGTCGAGATATGCGTCGAGCTGATAGTCGTTCAACTTCACCAGACGCAGGAAATCGTTTCCGAATGTTGTGCCGCCTGCGGTGATTTCTCGTTGGTCCGTACGAACGGTCGCGGCGATCATCGTGGCGAATGCGCCTGTTTCCGAAGTCGAGGTTTGCGAAATGGCGATTCCGCGGTCCTTGGCTGTCACATCGGAGTTCACAATGCTGACAGTATCATCCAGTGCAGCTGAGAGCAGTCCGGATGTGAATGCACTCGTGATCAGTTTGACGGGCTGCGAGGTGACTTCGCCGCGATACTGAAGTTCAGCCCCTTTGATTCCTTCCGATCCTGCCAGCTGAGCCAGCATTAAGCCCAATCGATAAGCGAGATCGAGATAAGCTTTGGCAGCTTCGAGTTCTTTCCCGGAGATTGGGACCATGTTCACGGCGGAGCGGATTTCGTTTCGCGTCAGGAAGTTGCAGACAATTTCGGCTGCTTCAACCGCGACCTGTTCCTGTGCTTCTTCTGTCGACGCTCCGAGGTGCGGAGTACACAGCACGTTGGGATAGCTCGCGAGCTTGTCGTTCGCGCCTGCTTTCTCAGTCACGTAGACATCGAGGGCAGCTCCGCCCACTTGACCAGATTCGAGGCCTTCGAGAAGGGCTTCTTCGTCGATAATTCCGCCACGAGCACAGTTGACCAACCGCACTCCTTTTTTCATTTTCTTCAGACGTTCGGAGTTGATCAGCCCACGAGTCTCGTCCGTGAGAGGCGTGTGCACTGTGACCAGATCACATTTCACGAGCAATTCGTCGATGTCTCGGTAGAGTTCGATTTTCTGCTCGGCAGCGCGATCTTCACTCAGGAATGGATCGTAGCCGAGCACGTTCATTTCCAGCCCGTTGCAACGTCTGGCGACGGCCAGCCCAATTCGGCCGAGTCCGATCACGCCGACAGTCTTGCCAGCCAGCTGAGTCCCAGTGAAGAGTTTTCGGTCCCAGCGACCTTCCCTCATCGATTGCGAGGCAGGACCGATATTGCGGCACAGCCCCATCATCATCGCAATCGTCTGTTCCGCTGTGCTGAGCGTGTTCCCATCGGGAGTATTTGAAACGACAATCCCCTGGCGTGTGGCAGCGACCAGATCGACATTATCGACCCCAACACCTGCACGGGCAACGACTTTCAGCCGTTTCTGGCCACTGAGAACGTCTTCGGTCAGTTTCGTTCCACTTCGGATCACGACTCCATCAGCTGTCGCGAGTGCCTCTTTCAGTGCGCTGGGGTCCTTGTGAATCTCTGGCTCATAAACCAGATCGATCTCCGGATGATCTTCAAGGAGTTTCAGACCAATTGGGGATAGGTTGTCGCTGACAAGGACGCGATACATGGGAATTCCTCGAATCCATTCCGGACCGGGTTTGAAAAGAACGAGCTGTGAGACCTGCTGTTTCAGGCGTCATAGTTGGGACGACTGCGCAGAGGGTGTAGCATAGAGGACAAGGGACACGCGCCAAGGGTTCAACGATCAGATGGCTGTTGTTCCAAACCTTTGGAAACTCATTCAAAGAATTCTGCCGCCTTAGCGAACTGCGTGTTCACGAGTCTGTACACTGTGAAATTCGAATCACTCATCCGGACTGATCGGTTTTCGAGTGAGTTTTCGCCCAACCATCCGCCTGTATGAGAGGAATGAACATTGAGTCCCGACGAACTTCGACAGCTTCAAGCTCCATGGAAGGAGAAATTTCGATTGAGTTCCGACGCAGCCCAAGCGACACTTTCAGCGAAGGGTGTTGTCGATGTTGAACACGTCGCTTGTCGAATTCATGAGAGCGAACCTCATACGCGAACGGCAGGTCTTCACCCGATGGCAGGCGGAGACGGAACCGCTGCCTGTGCGGCTGAGATGCTGTTGGAAGCCCTCGTCGGTTGTGCAGGTGTGACCTTCGCAGCTGTCAGTACCGCGATGGGTCTGACAATTGAAGACGCGCAACTGTTCGTCGAAGGAGATGTCGACTTTCGCGGCACGCTGGGAATCGATCGGTCCGTGCCGGTTGGATTCACTGACGTCAGAATTCAATTCGTTATCAAATCCGACGCTCCCGATGAGACGCTTGCGAAAGCGGTCGAGTTGGCCGAGCGGTATTGCGTTGTGGCACAAACGCTGAAGTCGGTTCAGTCGAGCTGGAAAAGAAGCTGACGGATGATTCGGGCGGGGACGTTTTATTTCAAAGTCTTGGCGGGGAGTGGAGTGCGTGTCGGAATCTCAAGAAGAGCCGTTGTCGATCTACTGTCCCGCCTGCAACGAATCGTTTGTTCGTGTGCAGGCAGACACGCTGTGCCCGCAATGTGGAATGCCGATTTCCGCAGGCGACAATTCTTATCTTAAGACGATGCTCTGGAAGTCCGCCGAAGAATGGATGAGCCGATCGGAGGCGCTGCAAGACGCCAAGGATCGACGGATCGAAGCGCTCATCGGAAAGACTCTTGAAAAGTACTTCTTGCAGTCGCTGCTTGGCCGAGGCGGAATGGGATGGGTCTTTCTCGGAAGACATTTGCAACTCAATCGATCGTGCGCTGTCAAAGTCCTCTCACCGGATCTTGTCTCCCGAGATCCCGATTACCTCGATCGATTCTGCACCGAGGGTCAGGCGGCCGCTTCGATCGTGCACCCGAATGTCGTCACTGTGCATGCGATCGGTCAGACAGACGATCTCAACTTTCTTGAAATGGAATACGTCCCGGGGAAATCGCTGCAGACAGAAATCCGAAACGGTCCACTTCTCATTCCTCGTGCGACGTTTCTGGCACTCGGAATTGCGAACGGATTGGCGGCAGCTCACCGTTTGGGAATTGTTCATCGCGATTTGAAACCGGACAACGTTCTCCTGACGCATCACGGAATTCCGAAGATCAGCGACTTCGGGCTGGCGAAGCGTCTGCACGGGAACTCCTATTTCGAGATGCCGGGAACGTTGGCAGGGACGCCGCACTTCATGGCTCCCGAACTCTTCAGTGGAGTCGAAGCTTCGCCTGCGAGTGATGTCTACGCGTTGGGTGTCTGCTTCTATTACATGCTCGCTGGAAAGTTGCCGTTCCCTCGACGGAAAATGCAGGATCTCGTCTCCGCAGCGACGACCGAGACAGCCCCCAACATTCGTGAACACCGCCCGGAACTTCCACTCGAGCTGTGCGAGTGCCTCGGACTAATGATGGAGAAAAGCCCGCAGAATCGTCCTCGAGACGGGATTGAAGCTTCGCAGCTTCTTCAAGCGGTCCTTGGTCAAACTCGAGATCTTGAATCATTGATGCACGAAGCATTCGATCATACGCGTCATGTCAGCTGGGTGCGTCGCGGTGAACAGTATCAGATTGATGTCTCGCTCCCTGACGAGCGAAAGCAAACCGTCTTCGTCACTCACAGCAACCATCGGTATCACGAGCGACTCTTGCAGATTTACAGCGTCTGCTGCCCGGCGGAACCTCACTACTTCTCAGCTGCTCTGAGATTGAATTCTCGAATCTCACACGGAGCACTGGCCCTGCGAGATGTTGATGATCAAGAGTACTTCGTGATCACCTGCTCCTATCCGCGATCGACCGTCGACGGAGAAGAGATCCAAAAGAGCGTTCTCGAAATCGCCTCGCATGCTGACGCTGTCGAACTTCTGCTGACAGGCAAAGACGTCAACTGACAGGTGACGAGCTGACCGCAATTCAGCGAAGAATCGATGATTTCGAAAACAGTCGTTTTCCAGTATGAAGTGCAGCTGTTTCGAGTCGATCTCTTTTCTTACGGCAAAGCTTCACGACTCTTTTCAACGTGCTTCGACGGACTCCTGATTTTCGAAACGCAGACTTCGTGGGCTGCGTCGTCATCATCTCGATGAAGAGTGCCAAATCATGGTCGTCACCCAGCTTGGAAGCAATGTTCTTTGCAGGGCGAAGCCGTGCAGCGATGACATCTTCGCCGAACTTCGACAGCAGCTGACACTGGTGCCAATGGTATTTGACGAGCTTTCTCCACTCGTGGAAATCTTGGATGGCCCGCGACTTCGATGCCTTCCGCATCGCCTTTCGACTTTGACGGTATGTCTTCTCAAAACCGTCGATCAAATTCTTACCAGTGTTTTCAGGTTTCCAATTGGAAGTGCGGTCGATGGCTGTTTGAATCTGATCGAGAAGCGAAGTTTGAAGTTCGGTTGTATCGACGTCGGAGTGCTGCTGACTGCAAACCGAACGAATCGCGGCAACCTCCTTGTCCGAAACTTTGGTAGCGAGTTTTTTCTCGACCCAGGTGAGCGTTTCCGTAAGCGAATCTGCATCACGAATTGCAGAGATTCTTCGGGCTTGATCGCGAAAGATTCTGTTCTCGATTTGACAGGTATTCGGCATCATCGGACGAGCAAGGCGGAGAAGCGCCCGAAGTCTTTTGAAGCATCGTCGAAGCAAGTGAATTGATCGTGCTTGATCGGAATCAAGCTCTGCAACCAGACGTTTCGCTTCGGTCAGTTGTTCCACAGCTACGCGACGCACTTCATCACACTCTGGCCGGTCGGGTTCAATCTGGAATGCCACGTTCATTCCCCAAACTCGAAAGCCTACCCCCGACGGATTCTCAGCATCCAGTTGTTTCGTGACGAAGAATCGTCACTCAAACGAAATTGCCGAACAACCCATTGTAGACTCATGAACAAGCGACTGACAATTCGCAGGGCAGTCACTCGGAATAGGTCTTTCTTTCAACGTCGCTTGATGCACACATCCAAGAAGTATCGAGCCGCTCAGTTCGCAGGAGTTTCTTCGTCGGCAGGACGGATTCCCAGCTGCCGTTCGATTTCTTCAAGGGGAACTCCTTTGGTTTCGGGAACCATGGTGAGGACCCAAATCAGTTGAAGAACCATCATGAACATGAAGAAGAGGAAGACGGAACCCGGAGCGAAATGTGTCACCATTCGCGGGAAGAACATCGTCAGCATGGCTGCGCAGATCCAGTGAGTGAAGCTTCCCAGTGACTGCCCTGCTCCGCGAAACTGGTTCGGGAAGATTTCGGAAATGAAGACCCAGATCACGGCACCTTGCCCGACAGCATGGGCTGCGATGAAGGCAAAGATGCAAGCTGGGACGATCGAAACGTTGCCTGAATAGAAGGCCCAGGAACACAGCCCGAGAGAAAGGATGTACCCGATCGAACCGATCAGCAGGAGTGTTCTGCGGCCCAGTCGATCGATCAGCCACAGCCCCACAAACGTGAAGATCAGATTGGTGATTCCGATCCCGATCGACTGCAGCAGTGCAGCTTGTTCACCGAGTCCGGTCAGCTCGAAAATTCGTGGAGCGAAGTAAAGGATCGCATTGATCCCTGAAAGCTGATTGAAGAAGGCAATCAGAATCGCCAGCGTGATCGGCTTTTTGAGTCGTGCTGTCCAGAAGGGTTCTTTTGCTGACGTCTTGTGTGATGCATTTTGAATGGTGTGAATCTGCCGCGACAGCTCGTCGTCGGTGACTTCTGGTTCAATGAGTTGAAGAGTGCGCCGGCCTGCTTCGAGATCGTCCTTGTGTCCGATCAACCAACGAGGACTTTCCGGAATCGTTAGACACATCAGCGTGTAGATCAGAGCGGGAAAAGCTTCGATCCCCAGCATCCATCGCCACGCATTTTCTCCTACGCCAGCGAGAAGATGATTCGACAGGAAGGCGATCAGAATTCCGAAGACAATGTTGAACTGAAACATGCCTGCCAGACGCCCGCGTAAATTCGGCGGACTGATTTCTGAGATGTATAATGGAGCCGCAACAGTTGAGATGCCGACTCCTAAGCCTCCCAGAAAACGTGCGATCATGAAGGAGTTGACGTTCTCCGCCAGTCCAGACCAGACAGCGGAGATGAAATAGAGAACTCCAATCCACAACAGAGTCGGTTTGCGTCCGAGAGTATCGGTCGGCCAGGCACCCACGAGTGAACCGACGACGGTGCCCCACAGGGCCATACTCATCGCCAGACCGTGCATTTGGTCACTGAGTCCCCATAACTCCTGAATGGTTTTCTCGGCTCCTGAGATGACGACTGTGTCAAATCCAAACAGAAAGCCTGCAAGTGCAGAGGTGAGTGACCAGATGAAAATACGTTGATTCATGAGAAGCATTCAGTTGCGGGAGTCATCGAGCGAGTGACTTCGAGAAGTGAGTTTCGCGAATTCCGATGTGCGAAACGAGTGAACGTTTTCAGGATTCACTGATTCAGGATTCACTGAGACCTTTGAGGAACGCGGACTCAGGCAAGTCTTTTCCTGAGATCGCTTTGAACTGCGCTTCGAGAAGTTGTGTGTAAATCCCGGCAGTGTTGATTGTGTGAGCGCCGCGCTCTCTGGCTTCGGCCATGAACTCAGTTTCAAAGGGAAGATCACTGACGTCGAGCATGGTCATGTCCGCTTTGATGACCGATGGATTGATCTGCCCGTGCTGAGACCCCATCGAGATGTTCGGGTCAGCGATGATGATCACGTCGGCCAACGTCTCGTAGAGATTCTGATAGGGGACGAAGCGACAGGAATTCTTCTGAGCTGTCTGCTGGGCGAGTTTGTCCTTCGGACCGCACACGCTCACCATCCCTTCCCGACGCGTGAGCGCGTAGACAATCGAGTCAGCAATTCCTCCGTTGCCGATGACGAGCAGATTCATTTTCGACAGCGACTTGCCGGTCTCTGAAATCACTGATTCGAGTGCTTTCAGCCCGCTTCTCCAAAGTGTGTTGTAACCGTGCCAACCGTTATCGCGTTTGAGGAGCAGGTTGAGGTAACCGCTCTCGGAGTCGTGTGCGTCCACATGATCGGCGAGATCGAGAATGGCCGAGCCGTGTTGATTCCCGACGATGATGGCTCGAATTTTCAGAATGTCGAGCATCCGCTTCAGATCACTAACGTCTTCAAGCTCGATCGGCAAACACCGCACATTCATGTCAAGTTCTTTGAAAGCTGCATTGAGAACGCGAGTGGTCAAAGTCTGGGACTCGCCAAATCCTGACACAGCGATGAAGCGAGTTTTCGAATCGATGTCGGAAGCATGGTAGGTGTCGTTCAACTCAAATACGGTGGCCTGACCATCGTGTGCTTCCATTCCCTTTTCGAGCGCTGCGTAGATCCACGGAGAACCGTAGCGGAGTCCGAGAAGCGAGAACGTTAATTCCGGTCGCCCCAATCCCATCCCCACGACTGGCAATCTTCTCTTTTGACTGACAGCAACAAGCAACGGCCACGCAGCTCCGAGCGTTGGCGTTGGCCATGTGAATTTGACGATGTCGGCACGAGCGTTGGCTGCGTCGTCGAAGATTCTGTCGATATCCGTCTCCGGTCGATCAAGACGTGTGAAGCTGATCACCCGTTGAGTCGATCCAAAGCGGGGCACATCGTTCGCGATATCGAGATCCAACTCAATGTAAGCAGGACCTGCTGCAATCGCACGACGCAGCAGCAGCAGCCGGTCTTCTTCCGTCCCTTCCCATTGACCTCCATCCTGTTTCCGTCGGCAGGAGACAACAATGGGCTTGTCGACAGCACTGATGAGATCTTCAATGTCGGGGTCTTTGCTGAAGTGATCGAGGCACAACTCGATAATGTCACCGTGCCGCGCGGCGTTCAGAAGATCAGCTTTGGCCAACGTTCGTGATGAAGGGGTGACGGTGATACAGATCACTTCAATGTCCTCAATAAATGGCACTCACGGAGCGAGCAGGGATGCGGTCAGCCTGAACCATTTTCATCGCTTTTCCGCACTCGAATGAACGTGAACCTGCCAATGAATGCAGAGCTTGCTTGTGCGAGTCGCTGCGTTTCTGGAAGGATGATGCTCTCGAGTGTCAGAAGTCATTGAACAGATTAGCGTAACGATTCACCGTTGTCCCATCTGAACATTTCAGGAATCGCTCGATCAGTAAAAACGATCGATGTTCTCAAGCAGTGGCGACTTCTTCAACGACTGTCTCAGATTCCATGAGCTTCCGAGACTTCCAAATTCTGAAAGCGAGCAGAAGTCCACCCACGGTCCCGGAGAGATAACTCGCTGAGTGAGCCCAAAGGTCGGCGATGAACCGGTTGTGGCTCTCAGCTGGCACTCTTCGGGCAATCGATCCGACGAGATAGACCGAACCGGATTTTGCAAAGAAATAGCCCATCAAACCTGCACATGCTGCAGTCAAACCACACACAACCATCAGGACGGCAATCAGGCGAACCAGTTCGCGGGCTGTCCGCTTCGGCCGTTGACCAACTCTTGAAGCGATTACCAAGACCACTCCCAGCCCGGCACCGACCCACCATGTCGCGATGACTCCCCAGCCCAATCCAAGCAGCGTCGGATCGTCTGTTCCGAAAATATCGGGATGGCCGATCGTAAAATACTCAACACAAATGCGGGCTGTGATTTGATCGTGAACGATGCCGTAGATCACACTCGCGAGAATGGCAAGTAGTACGATCTTCAGTGACTCCATGGCCGCACACCTCAGTTCAAGAGTGATGAGAGTCGCTATCCGTTTACTCCGAGAGGCCTCCCTCGCGAAGCGTTTCGATCACAAGCGTTTCGTCGACATCATCGATCAGTTCGACGTGTCCAATTCGGGTCGGAAGAATGAATCGCAAGCGCCCGCCGACGGTCTTTTTGTCGAGACGCATTCTGTCGATGACGTCCGTTAAACTGATCGACTCGGGAGAAGAGAGATTCGTCGGCAAGTGAAGTGATTCGAGGAGATGGACCTGCTTTTCGGTCTCTGGTTGTTCGATGCGTCCGCATTTCTCAGCGAGACGACTTGCGTAGACCATCCCGATCGAAACCGCTTCGCCGTGAAGCAGTTCCCCATAGCCAGCGAGAGCTTCGAAAGCGTGGGCGAAGGTGTGACCGTAGTTGAGAATCGCCCGTAAGCCGGTTGTCTCGAATTCGTCTTCTTCCACAACTTTGGCTTTCAGCTCACAGCTTCGAGCGATGGCCATTCTAAGAACATTCGAAGCACGTTCATTCAGCGAGTGAATATTCTGTTCAAGGAAAGAAAAGAACTCTTCATCGAGAATGACGCCATACTTGACCACTTCCGCCAATCCGGATCGATACTCGCGATCCGGAAGAGTGCTGAGTGTTTCCGTATCGATCACCACTCCGCACGGCTGATGGAAAGCTCCGATAAGATTCTTCGCTTTCGGATGATTGATCCCGACCTTCCCACCAACGGCACTGTCGACCGTGGCCAAGAGCGTGGTCGGAACCTGAATGAACGGAATTCCGCGAGCGTAAGTCGCTGCGATGAATCCGCCAGCATCTCCAACAACTCCCCCACCGACGGAGATCACAACAGTCCGGCGGTCTGCCTGAAAATCGACGAGTGCGTCCCAAGCTTCGACGATCGTCGAAATCTTCTTGGAACTCTCACCAGCGGCGAACTCAAAGACTCGAGACTTCCAACCGGAAGCATCGAATGAACTCTGAACACGTTTGGCCCAGTCAACCACGTTCGAGTCTGTCACAATTAGAACGGTTCGCGTTCCCTTGGTTGAGGAATCGAGGTGAAGCCAGCTTGAAACCAGTTCCTCAACCTGCGGCAGAATTCCATTTCCGATGACAATATCGTAGCTGCGGTCTCCCAAGCGAACGTGGACATTTTGGGACTCATTCTGTTCACTGCCTGCGGACACCGTGTATTCCTCTTCAGCCTGGGGGGTATTTGATTTGCGAAAGACCACGCAACACGCTGATTGTGTAGCGTTGAGCGCAAGAAAAAAAGGCTGCAATGTTTGGGAGCGCTCCACAACATCACAGCCTTTGGATCAACCAGTTCTGATGGTAGCCGCTGGCAAATCGAATTTCCAGTGAGAAACTACCAGCCGCAGCAGCCGCCTGAATATCCGAAGCTGCCGCACGTCCCACAATCGGAATAACTCGCTCGTTTGAACGGGCAGAATGGACCGAGAAGTCCACATCCGTGACCGTATCCGCAGCCGTTACGATAGCCACATCCCTTGTGGTGCTTGCCAAATGTTCCGGGACAGTAAGAGGTGCAGTGCGATGAGCATGTTGGAGCAGGAGTGCAGGTATCGCAAGGTCCGCTGGAAATCGGAGCGGTATTGCATCCACCAGCGTATGGAGCGAATGCGTAATTGACAGGATTGTAGTTGTAGGAATAAGGAGCGTAGTCGACGGAAGAGTACGACTGATAAGTCGAGTAGCAGCCGCCTCCGTTGAATCCGTATGCGGAGAAAAACCCGCCGCCTGCATAAGCCTCGCTGGCAGACATCGACATTGCTGACATGCAGAGGGCCGTGCATGCCAGTCCGAACAAGAATCGTGACATTAGGATTTCCTTAGGAAGTTTGTGATCATGACGTCAAAAGCCGCTCCATGGTAAAATGGGCTTTCTGGGCGAGCAACAAAAAGTATAAAAATTTGCGAGGATCAATCATAATTTTCGATCCAAAGCGACTCAGAACTCGTTTGAACAGAATCTTCGGAGCGTCTCATAAGCTCCAGTTGACTTATTGGACTGTTCAGGCGACAACGGTAAAAAACATCGTTCCTGTCAGACATTTCATGGGTGGAATTGAGAAGCCAATGAATATCGGAACCGGATGCTGGTACTGAATGCTGACACTGGGACTTACGAACGATGTTTCCTCAGGTTGACGATGCCATTTTCGTACCCAACTCTGGCTGTGAGTTCTCTCAGTCAGTTCTCACTCTCTTGCGAAGAATTGATCACATGTTGCGAACACTGAGATGCATTCCCGTCTTCGTCCTCAGCCTCTCATTAACTGCGGCTGCTCAGGACGCTCCACTCACTTCCACTTCGAAAGATGTGGACATCGTCGTCCGACTGAATGAACCGGACAAAACGGTTGAAAGCGTGGTCGCGCTCGTCGACGCTGTTCAGCCAGGATTGGGAGAGATGGCGCGGGCTGCTGTTGTTGAGAATCTCGGCCGAGCGATTTCGAACCGGACCCTCACCGGTGTCGACATGACCAGAAGCTGGTACATGACAGTTCACTCCCAAGGACGAGCTGAGCCGCTGGTCGTCTTCGCGATTCCGGCAATTGAAACAGGCGATCTGGTTGGAGCACTGGGTGACAATGTGCAATCCAGAGTTGAAGGCGATTGGGTCTTCTACACCGACAAAGGCGATTTGCCCGAAGCAGCGACTGGAGACGACTCGGTCCACGCAGCGATGGCTGAACCGATTGCAAAAGTTCTCGCTCAAGGTGAGCTGGGAATCTTCGTCAACGCCGACCATCTGACTCAGGTCTACTCTGAGGAAATTGAAACTGGCTACGAAGAAGTTCTCGAACAACTCAACAACTTGCGTTTTGCGATTCCACAGAACTCTGGAGTCAATATTGGTCCAGTCATTGAGATGTACGGAACGATGGTGGAAACCTTCTTCCAGGCTGTGAGAGATGCAGATGCATTTTCTGTTGCAGTGTCGTTGGATCAAAAAGGAATCCGAATCGAAGAACTCGCCGAGTTCAAAAGCGGAACAGACTCAGCCAAGTTCCTCGAAAACCTCCCGACTTCTCCGATCGCTGAACTTTCAAAGCTTCCCAAAGGTGCAGCTGCTTATTACGGGCTGAACAATGGGGTCAAAGAATTGACTCGCTGGGGAGTTGGCCTGAGTGCTGGAATGTCCGACGACGAAGAATCACGCGAGAAAATCGAAGCAGTCATCGATCAGCTCGATAGCGTGGAAATGGGTTCGATGGCAGCCAGCGTGACGATCGGCGACTCCGCCAACGGAATGATTCAGGCAGCCGGTATTGCTCACGCTGATCCAATGGACAAATTCAAGACGTACATGCGAGAGAGCATTGTCGCCATGAACGACATTGAATTTCCAGGAGTGACACAAACATCGACGATCGATGAAGATGGCGAGACATTCGGCGACCACAAAGCGGACGTCATCTCGATCGAACAGGAATACGATCCATCCCAACCGGGTGTCGAAATGCAGGAACAACTTCAGAAGGTCATGTTTGGACCGGATGGAATTCAGTCTCGCGTCGTTTATCTCGATGATGCTTACCTGACCATCATGGGAGGCGGCAAAGATGGAGCGGAACAGTTCTTAAAGAACTATCAGGCTGGCCGGGAAAACGGTCTTGCTGAGAGCCGCGAGAACTTGATGGAAGAGGTCAACGCGATTCTCTTCGTCGATGTCGCGAGCGGAGTCGCGGGGATCATGAAGGCAGTTTCTACAGTCGAAGGTTTGCCACCGATGCCCTTCGATGCCCAAATGATCGACAACCTCTACCTGACTCAGTCCTACATCGGAACTGCCCTGGCAGCGGAAGGACGTTCTGCTCGATGTCGAACAGATTTGCCAGTCGCTCAGATGCAGAACATTGCCAAGCTCGTCATGTTGTTCGCACCATTGGCAGCTGGCCAGCAGTTCTAAAAGTCTTAACGACTTCACGAGTCATCTCGCTCAGGCGACAAAAGGTTCAAACCTGACTGACTCGTGAACTGAGTATCAATCGACCGGGGCAGCTATCACTCGATGGCTGTCCCGGTTTTGCATTTAGTGAGACACTTACACCGACGGAACATTCACTTTGAATTTCATCGCTGACGTTGCCGAAATAGTCTCAGGGTGTGAGTTCACTCATCGGTCTGTTATGGTTCGAGTTCGTCGAACCCCAGCCGTGAAAGTTTTCCTGTCTCCGTGAGCATCCTGATGAGTGGATCTCAGAACTGAATTCGCATGGCGTGTGAGCAGGAGAATCGCGGCGCGTCTCCATGAAGGAAAAGACCAATGGCGAAGAAAGCTGCTTCTGCAAAGAAGGCTCCGACTCTGACCGACATTTATGATCAGGTCTCACGTAAGGCAGACACTGCCAAGCTGCAGATCAATGCCGCAGAGACCAAACGTGTCCTCGCATGCTTTTTCGATGTCCTCGAAGACTATCCCGCAGCTGAAGCAATGGACCTCGTCGCCAAAGGACTCAAAGCAGCACAAAAACGTCGCCGCTAAAGCGAGTAGTCATTTCCTGTGCAAATCAAATCTCAAACTGCTCTAAGTGCAACCATGCAACGAGAATCGACGTAGCCTCTCGCGTTTCAGACGAGACGTCGCTGCGAGATTCACTCCAAGGTTTGTTCACGACGAAAAGTGTTTGTGAAACAAGCTCAGCAACAAATTAAAGAGCGGACAAAGAATCCCCTTTGTCCGCTCTTTTCAAGTTCGCTCTGAGGCTCTTCGCTTCGATGAAGATATCAGGCTTGCGGCGATGGTTTTCCGCGTCGAGCCACACCTGATTCGACGGCCACTTTCGAAACCTGTTCAGCGACAGCGGTCGAGACCCGGCGATCGAAGACACTCGGGATGATGTAGTCTGGGTGAAGATCCGATTCGGAAATGACGCTCGCAATGGCGTCAGCAGCTGCGATCTTGATCTCTTCGTTGATGTTGCGAGCACGGACATCCAGCAGCCCGCGGAAGAGCCCCGGAAAACAGAGCACGTTGTTAATCTGGTTCGGATAATCCGAGCGGCCTGTCGCCATGACTTTGACGTTTGCGGAAGTATGCTCTGGCAAGATCTCGGGATCAGGGTTGGCGAGCGCAAAGACAATCGCATCGTCGGCCATCGCTTCAACATCTGATTTCTGAAGTGCCCCTGCAACAGAAACTCCGACAAAGAGATCCGCTCCACGAATGACTTCGGAAAGCGACCCCGATCGATTCTGCGGATTCGTATGTTCCGCGAGCCAGACTTTGAGCGGATTCACATATTCGGTCCGCCCGCGTGAGATCGCGCCCTGGCTGTCACAGACAACCATGTTGGCGACTCCGACTGAAGTCAGCAGCTTGGCAATCGCGACACCAGCCGCTCCAGCTCCATTGATGACGACTTCAATCTCATCCATCGACTTGTTGACGACTTTCAGAGCGTTCTTCAGTGCAGCGAGGACAACGACAGCGGTCCCGTGCTGATCATCATGAAAGACAGGGATATCGATTTCTTCCTGGAGGCGTTCTTCAATTTCCACACATCGCGGGGATGAGATGTCTTCGAGATTCACCCCGCCGAATGACGGAGCCAGATACTTTACGGTGCGGATGATTTCCTCAACATCCTGTGTTTGCAGGCAGATGGGAAATGCGTCGACTCCTCCAAACTCCTTGAACAGAAGCGCCTTCCCCTCCATAACAGGCATTGCAGCGAGCGGGCCAATGTTTCCTAATCCGAGCACTGCTGACCCATCACTGACGACAGCGACGGTATTCCGACGAATCGTCAGGTTGAAGGACGCTTCCGGGTCCGACTCAATCGCTTTACAAACACGAGCGACGCCGGGAGTGTAGGCCATCGACAAGTCGTCACGAGTTTTGACAGGAACCTTGGAAACAACCTCGATCTTTCCGCCGAGGTGCATCAGAAAAGTCCGGTCCGAAACGTTCGAGACTTCGACCCCATCCAGCGAGTCCACTTTTTCAACGATGCTTTCCCCGTGCTCGACATCGGTTGCCTGCACGGTGATGTCGCGAGTCAGTGTGCCGTCGAGGCTGTTCACAATATCGACAGCACCGATCGAACCTCCAGCGTCTCCAATCGCAGATGTAATTTTCCCCAGTGCACCTGGAACATCAAAGTAACGAAGACGGATGGTGATGCTGTAAGCGGGGCTGTAGTGACTCATGACGTTCCTCGACCGAGCGGAATCTTAAGTGCCGGTCTGATCTGATTCGAAAGTGACCGGCGGGTTGTCGCGAATGACGGAAATGGCGAGCGGCGAGACAGTCTACGAATTCGCCGGGTCCATCGCGACCGAATTCCACAACAATCGAAAGTTTTGAGCCTACGGACTCTTGGAAGACTTAGCGTCTCGCAGAACACGAGACGGCGCTCCATGAACGCGTCGATTGAAGATCTCCGGGTCGAAAGGATCGATCGACGTTGATCTTTTCTTTGCTGAAGTCTGCTCGACCTCAGATTGCTGGCTCATTTCGGACGACTGAAGAGGTTGCGGCAGCAGACGCGGCTCTTTGTCGGAAACGACAGCTTCGTGGCTGGCTTGTTGAGCTTGCGGACCAAAATGCAGATATCGCGGTTGATTCGCTACCGGGTCAGCCTTGGCAGCGAGTCTCTTCCTGTCGATCTCTCCTGACAGGGCAACTTCGAGCACCCACTGCTGAATGCTCACAAACTGACTGTTCGAGGTGCTGGAATAAACTGGCGGATGTCCTGTGCCAACGTGAGTTGGAGCAATCAGCAACGGACTCGCCTGAGGATTGTCGAAGTTGATCTGATCGATGACAGCGAGCAAGTTCGCGTGATTCTGGAGTCGGTTTCCGGCTGTTCCTCGCGAACGAATGGCCGTCAGCTTAAACCCGGTCGGAGAAACCTCTCCGTGACAGTGAGCGTTTCCGCACTTGTTGAGCAGGAGCGGCTGAATTTTGCGGATGAATTCCTGATGAGACTCTTTGAGCAGGCCAGCTGTCGAACGTTCATCGAGTTCGATGAAACCATCGCCGGTTTGAATAATTTTCGGTTTCGCTGCCTTCCTCGATCTGTCAGCCAGTTGCTGATCAACGTTGGAGAGCATCTCTCGCGAGTCTTCTCGCAACGGGTCCAGAATTCTCGCACGGGCTACTTCGGACTGAGCTTCCTCGAGGAGTCCGTGCAGCAGGCACCAACGAGCGAGAATCATGTGGTCCTCGACCGTCGGATTCGGCACGCGCTCCCGCTTCACTCGATAGGCATCTTCCATCGAAGCTGCCACGACATCAATTTGAGGTGTCGTGATCACGTGAAAGGCACCGTTCATCTGAACGCCATAGCCCCCCGGAACTTCTCCGATCACACCGGAGAGAACCTGCCCGTTGTTCAGGACAATCACGCCTGTAGGGAATTGTTGAGCGGACGATGTGGAAGCAATTGCGAGGATCACGACCGCAAAAGCGATACTTTTCACAATACTTGTTACAAGGGCTTTCGGAATGTGAGCAGCCATCACGGAATCCTTCTCGAGATGCTGGTGCGCGAAAACCGAGAGTCTCGATGAGTGTCTGATTCGGGTCAAGATCTCTTGTCGCTGGCTCAATTCCTGCCGACATCCGTAGTGAGAGTCCGAACGGGCTCACTCGTAGGGTTCCCTGACTTTGCCGAACAATCGTTCTAACTGGTCACGAACTTTCAGCCCCGGGTGCAATTTCTCAGGAAGTTGCTAGAGTGATTGGACTTGCGTTACACAGTGTGATGCAGTGGACTCCTCGTTGCCTTCCCAGATCTCGTCCGGAATTCCTAGATTTCATCGATCGAGAAGCGAAACAACTCCGAATTCGGACCTTTGTTTTGCCTCGGACTCACGGGAACGGTGCCGAATGAGTTCAGTAAGAATTCAACGTCAGTCATTCCAATTTGACTCCTCCCGTGCAGGAATTGCCGGAGCCCATCGATGCCGAAGATCCGTTGCCGTAGTTGCGAAAAAGTTCTCAACATCCCGGAAAAGGCACTAGGCAAGACAATCGCCTGTCCAAAGTGTCAGACAAAAATCAAAGTCCCTGCCGGAAAGCCGGGAGGCGCATCTCGCCCCAAACGGGCTCCCAAGAAAGCAGCCTCGAAGCCCTCTGCGGATGACCCATTCGGCTTCGGCGACATCGACGACTACGCTCTCGAAGACCAAGAGAATCAGATTTGTCCTTACTGCGCCGCGGAAATGGATGAAGACGATCCGGTCTGTCGTGCCTGCGGAATGAACGTCGAAACCGGTCAAATGGACCGGAAAGAACAGAAGAAACGAGCTCGAAAAGGGCCCGACCCGAACTTGTTCTTCAAAGCCGTCTGGTCCGAGTCGGGAAGCTTTCTCAAGAAGGAATGGGGACTGGCGATTCGCACCGGGGGAGCCTGGACGCTGTTTGGCGTACTGACCATGCTCTGCGGATACATGGGCTTCATCTACATCCAGGAACAAATGCCTCCCAAGGTCTTCTGGATTTCGATGACGATCCTGTCTGTCCTCGGTTTGCCCGGGTGGTTCTGGATTCTGGGATTGCGAATCATCGGGGACACTCGACTCCGAAGCAAATTTCAGGCAGATCGAATTCACTTCGACCTGTTTGCGTCAATCGCATCCGGAATTCGTGCGCTCGTGTGGCCGGGAATCGTCATGGGGCCGGTGACTCCTCTTCTGATCCTCTCTGGAATCGCCTTGTTCGCCACAAATCCAGGCAATCCGGTGTTTGCGGGAATCGCGATCCTGTTGATTGGAGTCATTCCGCTTGTGCTTTTGCCGCTGGCGATGATCCACATGACAGCCAAGTACAAGTACAAAGGTTGGATTCTGTGGGAACTGCTGAAAGACTTCGGCAAGGCATTCCCCGGCGTGATTTACTTTCACATTGTGGCGTTCATTGCTGCGATCCCAGCCATTCTCGTCGCTGCGGGAATCTTCTTTCTGATCAAGGACGTGAACCCGTTTAACAGTACGGTCGTCAACAACATCACCGGGAATATCACTGAGTGGATTATCAACACCATCGGAATGAACGCTGATTCCGATTCGATGATCTACACGCTGATTCGTGTCATCCTCAACATCTGTGCTGCGTTCCTGCTGATCGCTCCCATTGGCTACATCGCCGCGTTTCCTGCGGTCTTTATTATGCGAGCCATCGGATGCCTGGGATACTACTATTCCTCGCTCATCGACACGGTAGAGCGAATGAAGACTGGCACTCCTGCGACGTTCTGGGTGCGATACCTGTCTCACACCATCGACAATATGCTTTACCCGTTGGCATCGTTTATCGTGACCGCAGACAAGCGAGCGATGCTGATCGGTCAGGTTCTCAACGGTGCGACAATTCTGATCATGCTCTTCAACAAAGCGATGCTGCCGATCATGGGTATCGTCTGGTTCTTGTATATGAACTGGATGTACTGGACGATTCAGGAAGGTTCGGAGCTGAAGAGTACGATGGGCAAAGACGCCTTCGGTTTGATGGTTGTCACAGAAGACAACAAGAAGATGGACTTTAAGCAAGCGACCAAGAAATGGGCGCTGCGACTCTGCTTCCAGATTCTGGGAGGAATCCCGTTCCTGCTAACTGCCTTCCAGTCCCAAAAGCGTGCTCCACACGATTTGATGACCAAGTCCAAAGTTGTCTGGAAAGGTGACCGTTAATCCGACGTCACTTTCGATACAAACTCGACAGCAGTTTTTGAGACTCTTCGTCCAGCTTCGCAACCAGCTCGTCAAATTGAGCGAAGTGTTGTTCCGACTTGTCGGGTTCGCCGTTCATTCGTGACGAGACAGCACAAACTGCGTGTGTACACGCGCGATCAAATTCAGGAACGTCTTCAATTTCGCCCAACAATTGCAAGCAGTTTGCTGCTGACTTTTGAGCTTGGACTGAATCGTCAGCAACGATCGCAGCAGTTGATAATAGAACCTGCGCACGCAGATTGTTTAGCGGCTTTCCGATCTGCTTCCAATGCCATGCGGCAGTCGATGCAGCCATCAGCATTTCCTGCAATTCGTCCTCGGTTCGGGACTCCGCTTCAACGAGATCCCATGCCCGATTGTTACATTCGATGGCGAACCAGCGGTGCGCCTCGGCCACATCAAAATCCGGTCTCTCCATTAATCGCTCCTATCAACACATTCGCCGAATCGGTCCTCGCCATCACGCTGTGCGTTGCCTACTCAAAAAATAAGCTGCTCGACGTTTTCACGTCGAGCAGCTGACATCGTACGAAAAGAGTGACGGTGAGTGCAGAGATTCAAACAGCACCCGGAAACTCGTCTTAATATTCCGAGGACTTGATGATCCCTGGCAGTGGAACTGGGTATTTGCCATTCGCACCAGCGACAAGTGGAGCAGGTCCATCGACTGTAAGGCTGTCGATGTTCGGTGCAAACTCGTGCTCGCAGTTCAACATGTCGTCGAACGTGACAATCTGGCCGGTGTGTGCGGCCATACGTCCCATCGAAGTGACAACACTCGCTTCGACTCCGCGCTGAACTTCGTTGTACGGCTCATCGTTTCGAATCGCTGAAATCAGGTGATCCCACTCGAGCTGGTAAGGAGTAATCTCGTCGCGACCGAATGCCCAGACCTGATTGTCCTTGTCCATCTTCTGACCTTTGAAGATGCGTGAACGGGCTGGGAAGTGTGAGGAGGTCGAGATAATGGCCGAGCCCTTGCTGCCCTGGGCATAGCTGGCGAATTCCTGATGGCAACCGACCATGTTGCGGCCTTCCATGAAGAATTTGCTGCCGTCAGCGAAGGTGTACTCGACGGAATAGGTGTCGAAGTTCTGGTCGACAAATTTCCCTCGATAGTTGCGGCCACCGGACGCTTGAGCTTCGACAGGCCAGGCGTTCTTCATCCAGCATGTTTCATCGATGTTGTGAATCAGGAAGTCGCTGAAAGCTCCTCCGCTGGCCCACAGGAACCCGTGGAAGTTCTTGATCTGGTACATGACTTCGCTGAGTGCACCATCGTTCGGTGCAGCAAACGCTGAACCGGTTGGACCGACCATTCGATAGGCACGCATCAGAATCAAGTCGCCGATCTCACCGTTCTGAATTCGATCGAACAACTCACCCCGAGCTTCACAGTGGCGGCACATCAATCCGACGCCAACTTTGAGGTTCTTCTCTTTGGCTTTCTCGTTCAGAGCGAGCATCTTCCGGGAGCTCGGTCCGTCGACGGTGACCGGCTTCTCCATGAAGACGTTCAGGCCCTTTTCAATTGCATATGTGTAGTGGACCCAGCGGAAGCCTGGCGGAGTCGTCAGGATGACAATGTCTCCCGGACGCAACTGGTCCATAGCTGCTTTGTAAGCTTCGAATCCGATGTGGCGACGCTCTTCCGGCACATCGACTTTGTCGCCGTGCTTTCCGGACAGTGCGTTGTAGCTTGTCGATTGACGACCTTCGAAAACGTCTGCCATTGCGACGAGTTTGACGTTTCCATTTTGAACAGAGAGTGCATTGTCTGCAGCACCTGTTCCTCGTCCGCCGCACCCCACCAGAGCAACCTGGATGGTGTCATCTTCGGCAGCGTAAGCTTTGGGCAGGACCATACTTGCGACTGCAGTGGCAGCAGCGGCTTTGGTCGATGTCTTCAACAGTTCGCGGCGGGAAAGTGGAGACGCAGAGCGATCGGTCATTTTCATAAAACTCCGAAAAGGAATCGGTGAAAGTTGATTGGTGGGAGAGGCACTTTCGCATATTCTGCGACGATGTGCAAAGCAATCTCCTTGGGGGACAGCGAATCCTCAGGGGTTCGTGTTCGTCCTGACCGGGAGCCTTGAGTGAGTCAGGAGGGAAGTCGTTGAGCGGTTGGCAGTTCTGGATTGATGTCGGAGGAACGTTCACCGATTGCGTCGCCCGATCTCCTAAGGGTGTGCTGCGAACTCACAAGACTCTCAGCTCGGGAGTCGTCAAAGGCCAAATCGAGACGATTGATGGCAATCGTTTCAGCGATCGGTCTCGATGTTCCGAACCACCCAATTTCTGGTCGGGATGGCAGTTCTCTCTGCTCAATGCGCGCGGCGAGCAAGTCTTTCAATCGACAATCGAATCGTTCTCTACCGACGACGGGACGTTCACTCTGGCGGACCAAATCCCGGAAGCAACGTCTTCAAGGGCTCGCTACGAGTTGAGCTGCGGGCTCGAAGCTCCTGTGATCTGCATTCGCCAGATTCTCGAATTACCCCTCAACAGAAATCTTCCGCCCATCACCCTTCGCATGGGAACGACACGCGGGACGAACGCACTTCTCGAACGCAAGGGCGCGAAAACCTCGCTGCTGGTCACCAAGGGATTCGGAGACCTGTTGTTGATCGGGAATCAGGATCGTCCCGATTTGTTCGCTTTGAACATTGAGAAGCCGTCTCCTCTCTTTCGCGATGTCATCGAAATTAATGAACGGATGAATGCGGAAGGAGAAGTTCTCAAACCACTCGATCTTGATGCAACTCGAAAGCAGCTGGAACAGCTCCAGCAAACCGGCAGCGAGTCCATCGCGATCGCTCTACTGCACTCGTATCGAAATCCAATCCACGAACAGCAACTCGGCACGCTGGCTAGGGAATTGGGTTTTACAGAGGTCAGCCTCTCTCACGCTGTCTCACCGACAATCAAAATTGTGCCGCGAGCGGAAACGACCGTCCTCGATGCTTACCTGAATCCGGTTCTTCGATCGTACGTCGAACGCATTCGAAGTTCGCTCGCTCCCGGTACGGATATGAAGTTGATGACCTCGCAAGGAGGACTTGTCGACGGTCTCAAATTCACAGGAAAAGACAGCTTGCTCTCCGGACCTGCGGGCGGAGTGGTTGCCTTCTCTCGGATCAGTTCCGATGCAGGTTTTGTGCGATCCATCGGATTTGACATGGGAGGGACCAGCACCGATGTGAGTCGGTTTGGGGGAACCTTCGAAATGGAGACTGAGACAGTCAAAGCTGGCGTGCGAATCGCTTCTCCAACGCTCGCCATCGAAACTGTGGCTGCCGGGGGAGGAAGCATTTGTCACTTCGATGGTCTTCAATTACGAGTGGGACCAGACAGCGCCGGTGCGGACCCTGGACCAGCGTGCTATGGTCGTGGCGGCCCATTGACGATCACTGACATGAACGTGATTCTCGGTCGTGTGAGACCGGAAGAATTCCCGTTTCCTCTCGATCGCAACTCTGTTGAATCACAGCTTGAAACACTCTGCGATCAGATCGAGAGTTCCCTTGGAACGAAATATACGCCGAACGAGTTGGCTCAGGGATTCGTTGACATCGCGAACGAAACAATGGCCCGCGCGATTCGCAAAGTTTCAGTGCAACGCGGCTTTCATCCGAGCGCACACTTGATGGTCAGCTTCGGCGGTGCCGGTGGTTTGCACGCGTGTGCGATTTCGAAATCACTTGGAATTCAGTCGATTTTGATTCACCCATACTGCGGAATCTTGAGCGCTTACGGCATGGGTCTGGCGGATATTCGAAAACGTGGAAGACGTTCGATATTAGCACGTCTCACACCTGAATTACTGCCTTCGCTCACCGTTCAGTTCGACGATCTTGTTACGGAGTTAAGAAACGAAATTCAGGACGAAGGTATCGCAGAGAACGCAATTCTCACCCCGGAAAAGTGGTTCCATGTTCGGTACGCAGGCGGAGAGTCAACACTCGCTGTCCGCGATTCGGAGAAGCAATCAATTCGAGACGCATATCAGGAACTACATCAACGCACCTATGGTTATGTCCATGAAGATCGAGACCTCGAAGTCGTCGCGATCGAGGTCGAAGTTGTCGGAGAAACAAGCCATATTCCAACTTCGCAGAGAAGCGAACAAGCGTCCGCTTCTGGAGAGAAGACAGAGATAACACAAGTCTGGCACCAGGGAGAAACCCTCGATGTTCCGGTCTATCATCGTGAACATTTCTCAACTGCTGACGAGTTTGACGGGCCGGCAATTCTTTGTGATCTCGGCGCAACGACCTGGGTTGAACCCGGGTTTCGTGGACGAATGCTCAAAGATGGATCGTGCCTCATCTCAGCAAACGAGCAAGTCGAGTCGAGCGCACAGACAGCGACGACTACAGAATCTGCTCCGGACCCAATTCGCCTTGAAGTTTTCAATCATCAGTTTGCCTCGATCGCTGAGCAGATGGGAGCGACGCTTCAAAAGACATCTATCTCGACAAACGTAAAAGAACGGCTCGACTTTAGCTGCGCGATCTTCGACGCCAACGGACAGCTAGTCGTCAACGCTCCCCACATTCCGGTTCACCTGGGAGCGATGGGAGAAACAGTTCGTGCGGTCATGAAGAAATTCCCCGACCTTGCGCGGGGCGATGTCATCGTCACGAACGATCCTTATTCCGGCGGGTCACATCTTCCTGACGTGACGGTGATTACTCCCGTCCATGATCAAACGTCGGGTCAATTATTGTTCTTCACTGCCAGCCGAGCACATCATGCGGAAATTGGCGGAATGACTCCCGGCAGTATGCCACCTTTCTCGAAATCGTTGAGCGAAGAAGGAGTCTTAATCCGACCGTTCAAGCTGGTTGAAGGTGGTGTCTCACATGAAGCAGAGTTGCGTACGAAGCTCACGTCTGGGGAATTTCCCTCGAGAAACCCGGAAGACAACCTCGCTGATCTTCAGGCACAGGTCGCTGCCAATCGCACTGGTGAAAAACTGCTGCTGGAGATGATTCACGAAGCTGGGCAGGATGTTGTGCTGACGTACATGCAACACATTCAGGATCTCGCAGCAAAGAAAATGCGACGCGCTCTGCACCAGTTGGCAGACGGAGATTACGACTTTGCCGATCACCTCGATAACGGAGCGAAGATTGCCGTTAAGATCACGATTGCTGGAGAGACAGCCACGATCGACTTTACGGGGACCGATCCAGTTCTCGATTCGAACTTAAATGCAAATCGTGCGATCGTCACCGCCGCGTGCATGTATGTCTTTCGTTGTCTGATCGATGAATCGATCCCGCTCAACGAAGGCGTTTTGATGCCACTGTCGATCATCCTGCCGGAGTCTCTTCTGAATCCGCCCAGCTATTCTGATCCGAGACAATGCGCGGCGATTGTGGGCGGAAACGTGGAAACGTCTCAGCGGGTTGTTGATGTCTTGCTGGGAGCATTGAAAAAAGCTGCAGCCAGTCAGGGGACGATGAACAACCTGACATTCGGCGATGAAACATTCGGATACTACGAAACGATCTGCGGCGGCGTTGGAGCCACATCGACTGGAAACGGCGCCGATGCTGTTCATTCTCACATGACGAACACTCGATTGACAGATGTGGAAGTCATCGAACATCGATACCCCGTGAGAGTGGAACAGTTTTCGATTCGAAGAGGGTCAGGGGGTTCCGGAGAGTTCTCCGGCGGCGCCGGAATCTCGAGAACACTCGTCTTCGAAAAACCTCTGAAGGTCTCGCTTCTGACTCAGCGACGCGGGGATTATCTCCCCTTCGGTTTGAGCGGAGGTTCTGATGGTCAAGCAGGAGAGAACCTGTTGACGCGTGCGTCTGGTGAGACGGTCAAGCTCGATGGGTGTGTTCATCTTCAAGTTGAAGCGGGCGACAAATTGACGATCCTGACACCCGGAGGTGGCGGTTGGGGCAAAAGAAAACACACTCACTCAAAGGGAAGTCCATCGCCTGATGAGTGAGTGTGTGGAAGAGTCGTCGTCGCGGTGAATGACTCGAACATGTTCATCTTTGATCAGATGCGATTCGCGAAGACCATCGCGAACGATGCTCAATCGATCACCTGTTGCCACTCGAACATTTTCTGTTTGGGTCGGCACTCGCTCGCACGAGCAGACTCAGCCTTCTACCTGATAGAAAAGTTCAAGCGAGTGCACCAGAAAGACCAACTTGCTCTAGCGAATGTAGAGGCCGAAGCTCGGAGTTCGGACACCAAAACTCGGACCGTATCCGTAGCCGCGATTCGAACGTCCGCGGTAGTAGTCGTGGTGATGATGGTGGTGGTGTCGATCGCGGTCGAAGCCACCGTATCCGTAGTAGCGATCGTTGTTGCGGTAGCCGGGATTGCGATAATAGCCGCCTCCGCCGTAATACCCTCCGTAGCCGTAGCTCGGGCCGTAACAGATCCCGCCTGCTTCGGCGGTTTCGGAGAGGAAGAGGCAAGACAAGCCAGCCACAGCAGCAATTGCGAGAAGTTTCGTTTTCATTTTAACGCTCCATTGTCGAAGTTGCGGACGGGAAGCCAAATTGATTGCAGATGCTCAAAGCACCGTGCCTCTGCCGAAGCGTTCGCCTGATCTTCGTCCTTCTCAATTGATGCTGCATTTGCACTTGAGCATCACTGGATTCGAGAAGGAAAAGTGTTGAGGAAAACGCTGCTCGGCAGTTTTGGCCGGTTCAGGAGAATTCAAAACGCAACTCGCGAACCGAGACCGGAATTCCAGCGCACATTTTCGACAAGCTGTTACCAGCAATAGACTTTTGGCCCGAGAGCGCGAACATAGAGCGCGTCGCAACGTGTGTCATTATCGCGACTTGCGTCGTCATACCGACAACGAAGTGGGGAGGTTGTGGGCTCACTCAGACGCTGGAGTTGGAAAAGCCCTGTCGAATTCTCAAGCCGAGCGATCGCCGAGAAAGGCGTCGATGAGCACAGCATCGGTCGTGAGTTCGATGTGTGTTGTGGAACGTTCTGCAGGGAGCAGAATTGTGTCAGCTTTGATCATCGAATGAACGTCTTCACTCAAGATGCGAGCTGTCCCCGAGAGAAGCGTGAGAACGTGGGCTCGATCATCACATGGGACTTCGGTCGTTGAAGGACCGGACAAGCGGTGAACAGCAAAGTACTCGTTGTCGATCAGAACTTCCTGAAACGGTCCCGACTCACGTGGAGTCGTGACAAGCGGACGCACAGGACCGAGAGAATAGTCGATCGAATCCAGTGCTTGCGGGATATGCAGCTCACGAGGTTTTCCGTCCGACCCCATGCGGTTCCAGTCATGAAGACGATAGGTGACGTCGCACGACTGCTGCACCTCAGCGATCAGAACTCCCTCACCCAGGCTGTGAACTGTTCCCGGCGGGAGGAACAGATAATCCCCCGGGTGAACATCAAACGTATGTAGGCAATCCGGAATCGTCTGGTTCGCGACCGCCTCTTCCAGCTGCCGTCGGTCGACTCCATCTTTCAGCCCTGCACAGACCTGACTTCCAGCGACGGCGTCGAGCACGATCCAGAGTTCCGCTTTGCTCTCACCGCTGGCGTGTTTCGCGGTCGCCTGTTGATGCCCCGGATGTACTTGAACTGAGAGTGGATGATTCGCGTCGAGAAACTTGACCAGAATGGGAAAACGGTCTCGATTGGCGTGTTTCCCGAGAACCTGCTGGCGGTGAGTGACCATCATCTGATGGAATGATTCCCCGTCGAACTCGCCACCCTTGATCCGGCTTTCGAATTCCGGAAGGTCGGAAATTTCCCAACTCTCGGCGTAGTCGTCGCCCGGGCCGATTGGTTTTCCGAACTCAGACCCCAGTCGACGCCCACCCCAGACCGCGCGTTTGAAAATCGGATGAAATCGGAGAGGCTGCATTCGGTCAAGCAGTTGGTGGATAGGGAAGGTGGATTCGAAGAGTCACTGACTCTTCAAAAAGAGTTGCTTAGCATCAGCGTGACAATTCTTCTGTAAGGCGAGACATTCCACAACCCGGAGTGCAGTGCAAATGCACGAATCCTCAAGAGACTTGAGTCAACCTTGAGGACGTTGATGCGAAACTCGTTTTGAGTGCGGAGGAGGGTAGCGATTGTCAGGGGGGTGAGTCTATCGAGTGACGCAAATATCGGGCACCGTCCTGACTCAAACGAGAACCAAAATGCTGTTCGGCAGAGCGATTTTCATGTGGTTTGAAGGACGTTACAATCCGAGCAAGAGGCTGTTCCGTTTGTCTCCATCTCTCGGGCAAATGCCCTGCCTTATCTACTCGAACGGACAGCTTGCCCCAGATTTGCACAGTTTGCTCGTGTGATTTCGCGAGAATTATTACCAGAAGCCTCCAACGGAACATTGATCCATGCTGACTCAAGAAGGATGCCTGACCCGCCGGAACCGACTGTGGGAAAGAATCCCCTCCGAAATTGACTGGCTGCTGGTCGCTGATCCCCGACATGTTCAGTACCTCGCCAATTTCTGGGTGCAGCCTCTCAGCTTTTCCGGAGGAGAACGGGGCCTCCTGCTCCTCGAACGCAGCGGCAAAACGACTGTGATCGGCGACAACTTCGCCATTCGGTCGGCCGTTCACGAACCGTATGTCGACCGGGAAGTCGTGTTTCCCTGGTACGACCACAAACATTCCGTCATCAATCGAGACCACGCGTTGCTGCAAGCCCTCAAGGAAGCATCAGCCGATCTCGGTTCTCGAACCGGACTCGTCGAAGCAGAGTGGCTTCCATTGGGAGCCACACAAGCCCTCAAATCCGAGACGTTCCTCTCATCTGCCGATCAGGAAGCTGGGGATTCCGACCTGATTGACCTCGGCACCATCTTGCGTGATCTTCGACGCACAAAGGAGCCCGATGAAATTGCTCTGATGGAAGAGTGCATGCGAGCTGGCGAAGCTGGTCAGGCTAGGCTCTTCGAGGTCGTTCGCGAAGGAGTAACGGAACTCGAAATTTATCGCGAAGTTCAATACGCAGCGATTGGAGCCGCCAATCGGCCCGGTCTGGTATACGGTGACTTCCGCGCGAACTTTGCATCCGAGCCGAAAACCGGAGGTCTTCCGAAAGGTCCCGGACGAACACTGGAGCAAGGGGATTTGTTCGTCCTCGATTACTCAGTGGTCCTCGACGGATATCGAAGCGACTTCACGAATACCGTTTCTGTCGGTGAGCCGAGTGCTGAAGTTGTCGAACTGCATAACATCTGTCTCGCGGGAATGGCTGGCGGTGAAAAAGCTCTGAAAGCAGGAGCAAAAGCGAGCGACGTCCATGCTGCCGTGTTCGCTCCGTATGTTGAAGCTGGTCGGCAAGACTGCTTCACTCACCATGCAGGTCATGGCCTCGGACTCGCACATCCCGAAGCGCCTATTCTTGTTCCCGACTCGACTGACACGTTGCGGGCGGGAGATGTCGTTACGCTCGAACCTGGAGCTTACGTCAAGGGGATCGGTGGAATGCGTATCGAGCACAATTACCTGATCACCGAAGATGGTTATCGTCGGCTGAGCAATCACGACATCCGACTGACCTAACGATGATTCCCGGACCGTATGACTGGATCGACGAGGAACTGACGCGACTCGACCAGAAAACGTTGCGCCGACGTGCTCGCGAAGTGGTCCCGATCTCAGGCGGACAATGCGAAATCGACGGGAAGCGGCTATGGAACTTTTCGGGAAACGATTATCTCGGACTCGCCTCGCATCCGACTGTCATCGCAGCAGCCCGGTCAGCTCTCGAGAGCGGAGTTGGCGCAAGGGCGAGCGCGCTCGTTTCCGGACGAACAAACTGGCATGCTGCGCTGGAGCGAAAACTCGCTGCCTTCAAGAAGACAGAAGCAGCGATCCTGTTTCCGACCGGATTCGCCGCCAATTTCGGAACGATCGCGTCGTGCGTGGGGAGTGCCGATGTTGTGTTCTGTGATCGGCTGAATCATGCCAGCCTGATCGATGGAGCACGGCACTCAAAAGCCAAGCTGCGAATCTATCCGCACCGGGATTTCGATTTTCTTCACGACGAGTTGAAGAAGTCAGCGAGCTATCGGCGGAAGATGATTGTCACCGACTCGTACTTCAGCATGGATGGTGATGTTGCTCCGCTCAAAGAGTTGGGAGAGCTCGCGGAATCGTTCAATGCGATGCTGCTTGTCGATGAAGCACATGCCACCGGTGTCTTCGGACCAACGGGTGGAGGACTTCTCGAGGAGGCTCAACACAACCCCGATCGAGTCATCTGTGTGGGAACGCTCAGCAAAGCACTCGGAAGCCAGGGGGGATTTGTGGTCGGAAGCAAGTCGTTGTGTGATTGGCTTTGGAACAGTGCCCGTACTGGCATGTTCTCCACGGGACTTTCCATTCCCAATTGCGCCGGGGCCTTTGCTGCGATTGACGTGATCGTTTCAGAACCTGAACGCAGAGAGTGGTTACTTAGAACGTCAACGCATGTTCGCGAACAGCTACGAAACATGAACTGGGATGTCCCGAAAGATGTCGTCGGCCCCATCATCCCGGTCATGATCGGGTCAGCGGACCAGACCCTCAAGCTGTCTCGTTCGCTTCAGGACGAGGGTATTCTCGTCGCAGGAATTCGACCTCCGACTGTTCCCAGACAGAGCGCTCGCTTACGAATTTCGATCAGCTTCGATCATGGCGAAGAGGGAATCGAAGCTCTCTTGGCTGCGTTCCAGCGAGTTCGAGAAACGCAGAAAGCAATTTAGTGGTGAACTGCTTCTTCAGGTGATGAATCTTGCTCGTCGTTGAAGCAGCAAATCGAATTACAGCAGCCGGATAACTGAACGGAACCGCAGAGAAACGCGATGACGGTCAAGCTGGTGACGTAGACCATCTTTCCGACCATGTTACTCACTTCCAACCCGTACAGTCGATGTACGCCGCCATCGGGAATAGAGACCATGGACCAGACGAGCATGGCGATCAAACCAATCAGAACGACGCCAATCATCCCGCCTTTCATCAGCACGGGATACAGCCGTCGCCAGTTCACAGCACACAGCCAGAATGCGATCCATGCCAGCAAAGGCACCCAGGGGGCGACAAAAATGACGAGCGCCACCAGAAGATTGGCGACAGCGACGACAACAGCCCAAAGTGAATAAAGGAGTTCCATGGATCGAATTCTCTACCGGATGAAATCACGCGATTTGCCCAAGAGTTACGAATTTCGATGCCGATTTCAAGGCTTCGGTCTTCAGTCCCAGCCGAATTCCAAGACTCCCAAATTCAGGAGAGAACTGCTTCTCATCTGACAGAATTGATGAATTGATCGAATTTTCTCCAATTACCGTTTCGAACACCAACAGAAGTTCGATTTCCGAAGCGTTTCGATCCCGATGAGAACTGCCTACCCAGCATGAAAAAGTGAATCGAAAGTGGCCGATCAGTTGTTTCGATATTCAGGGGCTTGGTTGTGATCTGTACGGTGTCTAGGATAAAACCTAATCTGAAGAGAGGCTCGATGCCCGGGTCACAAGACAAGGATTGAAAATGTCGGAAGACAATACTGTCGCCATCGAAAAACTGAGTTCAGCGTATCGATCGATTCGGGAACAGATGGCGAAGGTCATCGTCGGTCAGGATGAAGTCATCGACCAATTGTTGATTGCATTGTTCAGCCGAGGGCATTGTCTGCTGGAAGGTGTTCCCGGTCTGGCCAAAACGTTGATGATCAACACTCTCGCTCAGTGCTTGTCTCTAAGCTTCAGTCGTATTCAGTTCACTCCCGACCTGATGCCTGCCGACATCACGGGAACCGACGTCCTCTCAACGAACAAGGAAACGGGCGAGCGACAGTTTCAGTTCATTCAGGGTCCGATCTTTCACAACGTCGTGTTGGCGGACGAAATCAACCGAACCCCACCGAAGACACAAGCGGCGCTGCTGGAAGCGATGCAGGAACGACAGGTGACCGTCGGCCAGATTCGGCATCAACTCGTCGCTCCGTTCTTTGTACTCGCGACGCAGAATCCCATCGAGCAGGAAGGGACTTATCAACTCCCGGAAGCTCAACAGGACCGCTTCATGTTCAAGGTGTTCGTCGACTATCCCAGTTTCGACGAAGAAAAACTGATCGCCAAAGCGACGACCGGAAACAAAAAGAGCTCGCTCGATCAGGTTCTCAGCCAGGAAGAAATCCTAGAGCTGCAGGAAGTTGTCCGGGAAGTTCCGATCACAGATCACCTTGTCGACTATGCTCTGGCACTTGTCCGACAGACTCGAATTGGGCAGGAGGGCGTGCCTGACTTCGTGAACGAATGGATCAGCTGGGGAGCCGGTCCGCGTGCGGTTCAGTATCTCATCCTCGGAGCCAAAGCGAGAGCACTCCTGAACGGAAGAAGTCACGTTTCAGCCGAAGATATCCAAGCCCTGGCAGCCCCTGTGCTGCGTCATCGCATCGTGACCAACTTCTCCGCCGAGAGTGAAGGGATCACGACCGATACCGTGATCAAACGACTTGTCGAGGAAACTCCTTCACGCGAAGGAGAACTCACCAGCGATCCGCGACTGAGCAAAATCTTCGCTTCACCCGCGTCCGCGTGAGGAAACAAACTCTCCCGAAAAACAATTTCGAGGATGATGCGGTCTGTCCCCAAAGATTGATGAGTGAACGAGAGGTTCGGTCTTGGCAAAAAGTTTTGATGATCAACTGCCCCCGGAAGCCATCTCTCGAATTTCGCGACTCGAAATTCAAGCTCGCCAAGTCGTTGAAGGTTTTTTGAGTGGCCAGCATCGAAGCCCCTATTTCGGTCAGTCGATCGAGTTTGTCCAGCATCGCGAATACGTCCCCGGTGATGACATTCGCCGCGTCGACTGGAAAGTCTGGTCCAAAACAGACAAGTACTACATCAAGCAGTACGAAGAAGAGACGAACTTGCGGACGTCCATCCTTGTCGACGCCAGCGAGTCAATGCAGTTTGGCTCTGGCGACACTACCAAGTTCGACTATGCGTCCACCGTCGCTGCGGCACTGACTTATCTGTTGCTGCGACAACAGGACGCTGTCAGCCTCTCAGTCTTCGACGAAGACATCCGAACGCGTACTCCGTCTCGCAGTCAGCAAACTCACTTGGGGGCGATCCTCTCCGTCTTGGCTGTGCAAAATCCATCGCAGAAGACGGATATGTCTCGGATTTTACGTTCGGTCGCTGACGAGAAATCGCAACGCGGAATGGTTGTTGTGATTTCAGATTTGTTTGTTCCTCCCGATGATCTGTTCAAGGGGCTGCGCATGCTCCGAAAACGTGGGCATGATGTCTTGCTGTTTCACATTCTGGACGACCAGGAACTCGATTTCGACTTTGCTGGAACTACACGCTTTGAAGGTCTCGAAGAGACCGGATCTCTGACATGCGATCCAAAATCTCTTCGCGAAGGCTACCAGAGTGCATTGCAGGCGTTTCTTGAGGAGTTGAGGACTCGCTGCGCCCGGAACGTGATCGACTATCAAACGATTCGAACGAGCGAGCCGATCGATGCTGTGCTTCGGCACTACATGAACCATCGTGTCGGTCTACGCGGATCGTTGAGGCAGTAGAGGACTTTCTCAAACTCCAAGTCGCGAAGAGCCCGTAAAAGATCGCATAAATCTTTTCGTCTGGGTCCACATGTAGAGGCCTCGTGCGTTAAAGTGGGCTCGTCATTCTTTCCACGCTTGCCCATCTCTTTTCGTTCTCTCCAGTTCGCTGGAGAAACAAATCAATGGTCGAGCGATCGCTGATTGTCTGAGGAGGCGGTATGTCTCGCTGTTCTGTGTTGCTAAGTGTTTTCATGTTTTTCGTCCTCACCTCTGTGCTGCCAGCGGCAAGTGTTCTGGTTGAAGCAGAAAGCTTCGACGAACCGGGTGGATGGAAACTCGATACACAGTTCATTCGGGAAATGGGATCTCCCTACCTGCTCGCTCACGGCTTGGGAAGACCGGTCAGCGACGCGAAAACCACGATCACTGTTCCTGAATCGGGAACGTACTACGTTCATGTCAGAACGAAAGATTGGGTCGCTCGATGGAACGCGGAGGGCTCTCCCGGACGGTTTCAGGTTCTAATCAACGGAGAAACACTCGACGAGGACTTCGGATCAGCCGGCGCAGAGTGGCACTGGCAATCGGGCGGAGCAGTGGAACTGGAGAAGGGCGAAGTGACTCTCGCTCTTCGTGACCTGACCGGTTTTGACGGTCGCTGTGACGCGATCTATCTGTCGACCAAAGACAACGACACACCTCCGAATTCGGGGACAATTCTGTCCGAATGGCGACGCAAACAACTCAATCTGCCGAACGAACCAATTGTCGAATCGGGCTATGATCTCGTTGTGATCGGCGGCGGCTATTCAGGAATGGGAGCAGCCATCGCCGCAGCCCGTTCCGGGTGTCGTGTCGCTTTGATTCAAGATCGTCCGGTGTTGGGTGGAAATGGATCGAGCGAAGTCCGCGTCTGGGCCATGGGGAACATTCGTCGCGGCAAGTATCCTCGAATCGGCGAGATCGTCGAAGAGTTCGCCGACAAAGCGACCAAGTCTCCGGGCACCTTCGAAGAATTCGAAGATGCTAAGAAAGAAGCCATTGTTCGAGCAGAGTCGAACATCGACTTGTTCCTGAATCATCATGCTTATCAGGTCGAAACCAACGGTGATCATCTGACCGCTGTCTATGCCTTCGACACTCGAACGAGTGCTGATCGTCGATTCGAAGGGACTCTGTTCTGCGACGCCACAGGCCACGGCACAATCGGATTTTTGGCAGGTGCTGACTGGGATATGGAAAATGCTGGCCGGATGGGCATGAGTAACATGTGGGCCTGGGCGGAAGCTGATGAGAAGGTCAACTTTCCGGAAACACCGTGGGCACTCGACCTGACGATGAAGGACTTCCCCTACCCTCGAGATCACCACGGTCAATGGTTCTGGGAAAGTGGTTTTGACAAAGATGCACTGGGCGATGCCGAAGCAATTCGCGACTGGAACTTGCGGGCTGTCTACGGTGCCTTCAATGCGATGAAGAATCGCGACGGAGCCAGCAAGCACGAAACTGCTTACCTGACATGGATGGCGTACATCGGTGGTCCTCGTGAGTCGCGGCGACTCATGGGCGATGTCGTTCTCACAGCGGACGATATCACCGCCAAGAAAGACTTCCCCGACGGATGTGTTCCGAGTACCTGGTCGATTGACTTGCACTACCCCAAGCAGCAATACGCTCAGAAGTATCCCGAGAACCCATTCATCTCCGTTGCGGAACACGATCGTTCTGTCGACCGGAATTACGGTTACCCCGTCCCGTATCGCTGTTTCTACTCACGGAATATCGACAATCTATTTATGGCGGGACGGTGTATCAGCGTCACTCATGAGGCACTTGGGACAGTCCGTGTGATGAAGACTTGCGGCATGATGGGCGAAGTGGTCGGCAAAGCGGCTTCGATCTGTGTTCTCAGAGACTGCTTTCCTCGCGACGTTTACGAGCGTTACTGGTCAGATCTTGACGTGCTGTTGAAACTCCCCGGAAAAGCCTACCGGCAGGATGTTAAAAGTGAATTCACCATTCCCGATGATGCCCTTCCCCTGGCCGGACCATTGGGACCTCCGTCAGGAATCGATCCAGCCGAGCTGGAAGGCATCGTCATTGATGATCGAGACGCACTCAAGACTGGCAAGTGGACAGAAGGAACCGGCCTGAAGCCGTACATTGCTTACGGGTATGTCTACTCGACTGATCCCAAAGCCTCGCTGACGTATCGAGCGACCGCGCCGAAATCGGGCGAGTATGAAGTTCGGATTGCCTACCAGCCTCACGAAAATCGAGGCGATGAAGTCCCTGTGACCATTCACTCAACGCAATCGACGCAGTCCGTCAACGTCAACATGCAGAAGCCAGCACCACTCGACAAGGGTTTCATTTCGATTGGAAAAGTTCGGCTGAAAATGGGCGAAGAAGTCTCAATCGTTTTTCGTACCACCGGAGCGGGAGGGAATGTCCACGGGGATGCGGTTCAATTGATCCCTGCCGAATGATGCTTTTCCGCGCTCGTTGAAGTTCCCGAAGTCGTTACTATTCCGAGTATTCGAACAATCGAAACCGCTCCCGCATCCTCACCGGATCTCTTGGAAGGTTTTTCTTAGAACTTCCTTACAATTTGCGAAATTCGCTCAAGAAACGGCTTTCGGCTGATCTTGCCATGATCGGACGAATTGCTTTATAAGCTTGAGGCCTCACAGTCATACACTTCATCAAGACGAGCTGACACAGCTCCGTCCGCGGTGTTCTACCGCAAGATTTTGACTCCCAACTCTCGCCTCTCCGTTTGCCCCTCGACACGAGCGACAACCATGTTGCGTTTCCTGATCATGTGCTCCGTTCTTTCTCTGGCACACTCCCAGAGCACCCTCGCAGCACAAAAATTCCCATACGACGCGACCGTCGTGAGCGATAAGGTCGAAGTTCGGTGCGGGCCCGGAACAAACTTCTATCCAACTGGTCATGTCAATCAACAAGATCCGGTGACCGTCTACAGACACGATCACGGAGGCTGGTTCATGATTGCTCCTCCCAAAGGGAGTTTCAGCTGGATTGATGCTTCGCTTGTCGAGCAGGATCGTCCGGATCATGGAGTTGTCCGCGTGGAGCCAGTCGATGGGCGTGTCGCCCGGGCGATGGTCCGAATCGGAAGCTCTCTCGGCGATGATCATTCGTACTACGGACGAGAATTGTCGAACGGTGACGAAGTGACCATTCTCGGTGAAAAAACTCTGGCAACCCAGAGAGGCTCGGTCCGGATGTACAAAATCCTGCCGCCTCATCAGGAGTTCCGCTGGATCAAGGGAGAATATGTCGTCCCCGCTGATCAGCGAGCACAAAAAGAACTCGCGCACGATCCCTATCAGATTCCCGTTGAACATCGAGTTGCAGTCATCGAGAAACGAGTCGAAGAAGAAGAAATCGCTCAGAAAATAGCTGAACGAGAGCGTGAGTATCGGAAAGCCTTGTACGACAAACTCGACGAAATCGATCGACGTTATGCGGAGATGATGGAACTTGATCCGGGACGGTGGAATCTCGACGTGATCGAACGCGACTACCGTCAACTGGCTGAAAGAACAGACGAAACCGTTGCTGCTCTGGTCGACAAACGTCTGGCTGTCATCCAAAGGCGTCGCGGAATTCTGGCTCAGTACCAGAACTTTGTCCGTGTTTCGGCAGAGACTTCACGACGAGACGAACAACTCGCTGCTGTTCAACTTGGATACGAACAACCTGGTCAGGGAATGACGTCGAACCTGTCACACCAGCGCGGCGTTCAGGCTGCCGCTCGCGAACCCGACAGTGTTCATCCAAGACTGAATGGTGCAGGTATTGTGCAGCCCTTGAACGGCACGGTTGGCGGACCATCTTATGCGTTGGTTGCTCCGAACGGAAAACTACTCGCCTACCTCGAACTTGGCCCGACCGTACAAATTCAGCAGTGGGTTGGAAAGCCTTCCGGGATTGTAGGTCAAAGACAATTCGACCCTCAGTACGGCACCGATGTGATCAAAGTGCAGCGAGTTGTACCCGTCCGATTGACGCAGTAAAGAACTTCGCAACACCTCAGCACATCAAGCCTTGCAAACTTCACCCTTCCGAAGCAAGAAGGCTTTCGAGTCCGCGGTTGATCTCACCTCGACTGAGAACGAAGTCGCAACCCACTGAGCTTGCAGCAGCAAGACGGTCCGTCTGAACATGCGGACCGAAGGCCACAATCTTTGCTGATGTCGCATTCCGCAGGGCTGTCAAATCGATACCTGCGAGTTCAAGATCGACAACGACCCAGCGCATCTGGTCCGACTCCAGTTCTTTCATCGCGCTGACTTGTCCCAGACACGTTCGCGGAACACATCCCGCCCGCTGCGCAGCCCCATTCAGCTGACTGGAGAACATCAGATCATTGCACAGAATCAGTGTGTCGGGAGCGGGTTTCTCAGACATAACAACTCTTGGAATTTGTAACTCAACATATCCGCGATCCTCACCGGACCGCATTATTCTGCGTGCGGACAACTCCGCGATCGAACGGTTATCGCTCTTGACGAGTCAATCCGACCGGCAAGCGACGCGCCGGTTATGGACGCGTCGCTTCTGCTTCACAACCACATCAACAGTTCGCGAAACATTATTCGCGGTCGATGGAAACCGACTCTGCGTAGTCGAGTTCTCCTGTCCGACCGTCGTAGTATTGGAAGATGACTTGCGGATGCGGATAGGCCACCCATCTTTCATCCCCCAACTTTTGAGGCATGTTGAAGACGTTGTTGATCTGAACAACACAGAATTTCGGATAGAGGCGTTCCAAGCGATCGAGATCTGGAAGAACGTAGCTGCTCCACCGGATATCGCATTCACGCGGACCAAACTTGAATTTTCCGGTCGCGGGACGGTCACTCTCATCGAGTTCCGGAACGTGATTCACGCTGTTGTGCGGGCCGCAGCAGAATTCCCAAATGTCGTCCGTGATCTTAATCGCGAAGCTGTTGTGTAGGTCACCTGTCATGACGAACACTTTCTTCCCGAGCTTCTCCCATTCGCTGATCAGCAGTTCTCGCTCTTCGAAGAATCCGGTCCAGGCTTCCTCTTTATTCTCAGCATCAACTTCAAAGCCCCCTGCCCCGGAGTGAGGGATCATAAATGGGACTGTGGACACGACGAAGAAAAAGTCTGCATCGCTCTCTTTCATCGACTTCAGCAGCCACTCGCGTTGCGGCTTGCCCAGCATCGAAACACCCGGTTTGTCTCGTTCTCGAACGTCGTGCATATCTCGATCGCCTCGCGTATCGAGAATAAAAAATTCGCAGTTCGAGACTTTGAGTTTTCCAAAGCTTCGACGTCCAATTGAATAGCTGATGTCATCGTCATCAACCTTAGCGGGCATGTGCAGCTTGAGTGTGTGTTCATCGACAACTTCAATGATGTCGTAGACATACGAGTTCTGATGCCCCTCGTCATTGTCGTACTGCAGATCATTCACCCCCGCTTCCGGTGTTCCCCAGTGAACGTGCAACGTCAACATCTCATCGACAGGGATCTTTGTGAAGTCTGCTTCTGGATCGACGAGCAGGTCGCTGCCGGCTTTCATGCTGGCTTTTCCGTAGTGGATGGGATGTTTGAATTCCATAGGGTTCGCCCAGCCTAGATAGTCGAACCAAGCTTGCGTCCCGATATCTCGAAACACGGTCCGACGATGCCGTTTGCCCGCTTCAGCAGAACCCCAGATATCATTCACTAGTTCGTGGTCATCGAAGGTGAACATGCTCGGCACGTGACGATGCCACTTCGCGAGATCGACTCCGCGATCAAGATAAAGCTTGTAGTTTTCCCAGACGCCAACAATGGTCGGCATAATGTCAACGTTGAGTGGATATTCATCAACGCCTTGAGTGAGACGCCATGCTTCCGGCGGATACTCGCGAAGTTCTTCGTAAAGCCAATCCCCATTCATGATGTGGAAGTGAACCTTCTCCGCCCAGTCTGCGTTTAAGTGTTCATAAGTTGTTGCCCGATGTCCTGAACCGTGAAGTGGATTCTGGTTGGCACACGAACCGATTTGAAACCGAAAGTTAAAGAGACCTTCAGGATTATATTTCTCGTTGTAAGTGTCCTCAGCTTGAGGCAGCGTCAAAAACGAGCCGGGCCATCCATGCGGACGACCGTTCACCCAGATCTGATAGTAGTAGCGCGTGTTCGACTTCAAGTCTTCCAACTGAGCAACACCGGTATTGTCGTGGCCGATCAATGTCTCAGCTGGGGCGCTGATTTGATCGAGCTGATCGGGTTCAACACCGTAGTGGACTTCGAACTGCCCCGGGTCGGATGTCCGCCCCCAGACTGTCATCGTCGTTGCTCCAGGCTGGCCAAGCATGGGGCCATGGGTCAATCGAATCGGATCACGTTCGGCAATCGCCAATGAACTCATCAAACCGACACCGATGACAACAACTGCAAAGAAAGCAGTCGAACGCATTGTGTTGTGGCAAGAGTTGGTCAAACGCATACTCATTCCTCGTCCAAGGGTATCTATCATGTCTTCGTTTGTAGTTGTCATGAGCTGACTTGTAAATTCACTGAAGCGATGCAGCCGCTTCATCAAAGAACTGGACCCAACATCGCGATGGTATTGTTCCAGAGCCGACGCTTCACTGACCAGTTCGCAACGGCTTCACGCGTCACTTCGTGGGAATGGGCGAGATAACTCGATTGACGTTCACGCATCACAGCAGTCATTTCCGAGTCATGGATCAGGATATTGTTCTCGTAGTTCAGCTCGAAGCTCCGACGATCCATATTCGCAGAACCGATCAGCGTCACGATCCCATCCAGTGTCAACGACTTGGTGTGCAGCAACCCGCCTTCATACTCAAAGATCTTGACACCTGCTTCGAGAAGTTCTGCGTAGTAGCTGTGACTCGCTGCTTCCACGATCCAGGAATCATTTCGGGCTGGGAAAATGATCGTCGTATCGACGCCCCGTCGCGCGGTCGAACACAACGCCGTTTGCATTGCTTCATCGGGAACATAATACGGCGTGGTCATCACGAGTTCCCGCTCCGCGGCATACATCAGAGCTTCGAAGACCTCTGGCATCGCTGAATGCCGGACTGTCGGCCCGGTTCCGATCACTTGTGCTTCAAACCCTGGCTGCGTTTCCGGAAGTGGAGCACCGAGGATTTCGGAAAGATCTTCGTCAACCTGTTCCATCCAATCGCAGGCAAAAAGGTACTGATTCTGCCGAACAATCGGCCCCTCGAACCTCATGACTGAATCAACCCAGGGTGCGAATTTGGCCTTAACTCGAAACTCTGGATCAGCGCAGTTTTGGCTGCCGCAGTAGGTAATCGCATTATCAATGACGACGATCTTCCGGTGATTTCTCAGATCGATCCGGCCTCGAAGCGGACGAAGCAGAGGATTGCCAATGGGAAGTGCAGTCGCCAGTTGAACACCTGCGTCGCGCATTTCTTTCCAGTAACGGGAGTCGATCAAAGACCGCGAACCGAGTCCGTCAGCCATCGCGCGGCAAACCACTCCTCGACCGGCAGCCTGCTTTAGGGCGTTGATGACCTTCACTCCGTTTCCGTCTGTCAACCAGATATAGAAAGCGATGTGCACATGTTCCTTGGCAGCATGAATATCTTCGACGAGGGAATCGATCGTCGCGTTGGAATCTGCCAGCAATCGGGCCCGGTTTCCGGTGACAGGTTCGAACCCGTTCACCGAATTTCCAACTCTGAAGAGTTGATTGACGCGCGGTGGGACTTCATCGTCGGGCTTAGGCGACGTGGCTCCCGGGATGTCACTGAGCGGAGGAAGCTCCGTCAGAATTTTTCGAGCTCGCTTCACACGCTCATGTCCGATGTTGGTTTCTCCGAACAGTAAGTAAGCGAGAATTCCAACAAACGGAAGAACCATAATCACCACAATCCATGCCACTCGAGAAGCGGGCTCTCGATGCGGCCGCAGCAGTGCTCTTCCCACGAAAAAGATATGGAGCAAAAAGACGAGAAGCGTCCAGAGAGCTGTGAGAAGAGCTGAAAATGTCATTGCGGTATATCAAACGTTGTGACAACACGAACGGAAAAACGAACTCGCAGGACTGAAAGCCTCTGCGAGTGAGGCGAGATGATAGGTCATGAACGAAGGTCCTGACGAGCCTGAGGCAGAAACCTGCACATGAATCATTCGCACTTTGTTGTTCGGCTCAACGAATGAACGGAAAGTTCCACCGCTCCCAAGAGTCAGACTTTCTGATCACCAACTCGTCGACCGTAGATTCCCGCCATTGGATTTGCCGACAAGCCATGCAGCACAATGCTCAGCACGACCGTCCAAGCTGCCGTTGAAACAACGACTTCCCCGCCAGGAATCGCCGCATCAGCAACCATGACTGCAAAGACGATGCTGGCTAAACCTCGAGGCCCAAACCATCCGAGAAACAAACGAGTGTCGAATCTGAGATGCAGGCCGAGCACGCTTAGAAAGACCGGGAGAATTCGAACAACGGTGAGGCTCCCCAAGGCGTAGGCTAAGACCTGCCAGGTCAGCCCGTCGAACGGATACTCGAACAACAACGTTCCGAACAGAAACCATGTAATCAACGCCAGTGCATTTCCGGTCCCTTCGGCAGCTTCAAGCAGTGCCTGTTTGTGCGATTGCGTCAGCGCTCCGAATGTCATTCCCCCGATGAAGCTCGCGATGAATCCACTTCCTCCCAGCCACTGCGCGGATGCGAAACAGAGCAGCGCCAGTGCGACGACGGGAATCTCCATCCACGATCCTCCCGTCCAGCCTCGTTTCTGACTGAGTTGAACAGCACGACTCCCAATGAAACCGAGTCCCAGGCCGACCGCTCCGCCGATTCCGATGGCTTTCAACGAAAAGAGAACTCCGTCGCCCAAAACGCCCCAGCGACCGGTTTCCCCTTCCGCCATCGACAGGAACAACAACATCACCGGAACGCAAATTCCATCGTTCAGACCACTCTCGACGTTCAGGCTCTCGCGGACAGCTTCCGGAACCTTCGGGTTGGAGACCACCGCCTGGCCAAGAGCTGCATCGGTCGGAGCGAGCATCGTGGCGAGCAGTGCCAATGAGAAGAATCCGGAATTCGGAAAGAGAAGCACTGCCAACCCGAATCCAAACAAGATCGTTAACGGAAGTCCGATGAGCAACAGACGCGCAGGAATGAATTCATACCTCCGCAGAACACTCAAATTCGAAGTAGCAGAATCCGTGAACAAGACGACCGCCAACGTGACTTCCGCCAGCCATCGCATCCCCTGACTACCAAAGTTGAATTTGACGAATCCCAAACCAGCTGGTCCGAGAAACAGCCCCAATGCGACATACACCAGAGCCCCGTTCACGGGTGTTCGCTCTAATCGAGTCGCGACCAGGCTGTAAGCAAACGCAAACGCCGCCGATACCATCAACACCTGGTATTCGTTCATGATTAAGACTGTCTCTTCGAGGCGACCAGCCTACCGCATCGACGATCAAACATCTAAGACGGCAGTCGACGACAACTGACTGGATAATTTCCACCTCAGCAAGATATCGCGACAGCGACACGATACCAAACGACGCGAGTTGCTTTCCGCATCGGATTCGTTGTTCGACTCGCTGAAAGTCATCTCATGTGGGCAGGCGACAAAAAAGTCCCCGCAGAAAGCAACTTCCTGCGGGGACTCGATCATCGAACTTGATCGGTGATTGATTTTCCAACTTCTAGACTTCCCAGTAGTGGGGAGCCTCGAAGTGTGCGTGGGTCGAGGTTTCCCACTGGGAATCGGCCATGTTTGGCCAATTGTCCTTGTCGAAACCTCGTGATTCTTCAAACGCTTCTTTCGAAGCATTGAGTCGCATGCACTCATCTTGCGTGTCGAGTTCCATCGCTGTCATCGGAATCGCGAACAACTTGTTCCCGAAGCCCAGGAATCCGCCTGACGACATCACAACGTATGCCACCCGCCCCGTCGAGCAGTCAATCATGATTTCGTGCACAGTACCAAGAGTTTCATCTTGTCGATTCTTGATACTGTCCCCAATCAACGATGATGCAGACATCGGTTGGCGTGCGAGAGTGGTAGCCATTGCTTTCTCCTTCATACGTAGAAGAGTTTCTTGACCGGAAGAAGGTCCATTTCTTCCACTCTCAGACTAAGCTGCACATCCTGTGCCAGCCTACTTCGATCACAGCAGGAAGATAAAAGCCGTCACTTCAAACTTGATTCGCCCTTGCTAATCTCCAATGACTTCTCAGCACTCAAGATGCGCTTAGAGAAACCAAACGGCACCGATCACCGCCCGCATCGAAGGGATAATTAGAGTGTTTAGCGATGTTCGATGATTTGAGATTACAATGAAGCGATATCGCTGTTCTGCATTCCGGAGCCATAATACTTACGATATTTGGCTTTGCGTTCCAGATCCCGAATAATGACATCTGTGAAGTCCACCCCAGTCAATTCCTGGCTGCTTCCGAGCCCGCCTGGGCTAAACACGTTAATCTCCATCAGTTTATCGTCGACGATATCCAGCCCGCATAAGAACATTCCATCTCGCACCAGCTTTGGGCGTACCATCTCCACGAGTTCCAGCATCTTGTCGGTGACCTCACACTCGACGCCCTTCCCGCCTGAGTGCATATTGCTTCTTGCGTCGCCGGTGTCGTTGCATCTGCGAAAAGCGGCATATTTTCCGTCCTTCTTGAGCGGTCGCCCATTCAGTACGAATAATCGAACATCACCATCGACAGCACCAGGAAGGTATTCTTGAGCGATACAATATCCATCTCGGATCACTGCTTCGATCATCTGGTTCAGATTTGCTTTCTCATCTTCTCCGATAAGAAAGACGCTTTGCCCGCCGGAGCCCTGGAGTGGCTTGATCACAACCTTATCATTTTGATTCGATATAAACTCTTTGATGTCGTGTATATCGCGGCTAATACATGTTTTAGGACGTACTTGTTCCGGGAAATGCTGAAAATATGTCTTATTCAGTGCATTCGCTAAACCGTAGGGATCGTTTAGAACAATCACTCCTCGCATCGCTGCGAGTTGACCGAAGAGAATTCCGCTCGTCTGAGCCCACGAGCGATCGATCGCATCATCGGATGGGTCATTTCTCAACAAGAGCACATCAATTTGATCGAGGCTGATTCGCCTCGACTCCGTCGCGTCGCTTTGAACCTCCGCCAGATACTGGTGAAGAGATTCATACGATCCTCCGTTCGCAGATCGAACGTGGGCGTGAATTGACCCATCCGGCGAGTAAATGAAATCGCCAACGCCGAGGTAAAAGCTCTGGTGTCCCATATTGACGGCGCGCATCGCGAGACGAGTTGTCGTATAAACTGGCTCTTCCGTCATTACGTCGTTGACCACGAAACCGATCTTCATGACTTCATCTCCACAAGTTGGATCACATTCTTCTTCCGACAGGCTTCGAGCCGCGATCTGATGTGATCGCTATCCAAGAACCGCGGAAGTATACGAGGAGCAACGATCACTTTGCGGCGCCGCATTTCCTGAACGAAGGGAACATGCTGTAACCCGATTTTTCCGACATACAGTGGTTCGATATCGTGACCTGCCGCCAGATACTCCATGAGTCGAGACAGCCCACGCAGGTAGATTAAATCCTTGGTGAATCCGCCTCCGCGATAGACACGAAGCGTGAGTGAGAAGGCACGCGATGACGAGAACCCAAACTCCTCACACAACAAGTGATATGTCTCGACAAAGGTCAAACCTTCGACGAGCGAATGAACGGCGATCACCCGACCCGCGAGAGTCCGCCAACGGTTACGAGTCATCCCGCCCACCAGAGACTCTGCAAGAACCGCCAGCCCCTCCTGCAACTCTTCATATCCTGCGAGACCTGCGTAAAGCTGCCTGAATGGCTGACCACGCCCATTGAAATATGTCAGCAAATGAGTCCCGATCTCGTGATGCATGAGAGCTTCAATTCGATCTTCGTTAAGGGAACATGTTGGAGAGACCAGTAGGCGGTCGCGGGACACCATCACGCCCGACGCGATCGATTCGGATGGCTCGACTGTTCCGTTGAAGTCGCACAGTCGCCGGTGGTAATAGTCGATTTCTTCTCGCGCTCGTTCCATGAGTTTGAGCGCCCCGACTGACTGAGTGTCGTTGGGATTAGGCGGTGTTTCTGGGACTCGATTAAGTATCTCGATCGCAAGCTCCAGCAGGTTCTCGTCCACTGACCCATATAGCTGCAAGCTGTTATAGATAAAACTGGGTGTCTCGATATCTCTGAGTGCCGTTAATTTACGGTCGAGTTCTTCTTGTTTCTCCCAACACAAATGTGCGAGCGTGGGATCTTCAATTCTTTCGATTTCGATTCCGAAGAGTTGCCGCTTCAGCAGATTCGGGTGATACGGAAGCGGGCGGTAGTTGAATATTGGAGAAGTTTCATAACCTGACTTCTGAAACGCCTGTTCAGCTTCGGAAGCATTGGTAGGAGTCACCTGAAGCAGAAAATCAAACGACTCAGAAATGTCTGACAATTGCTGATCGACGAGTCGTGCTGCTCTGACGAGAGTCGACGGTCCAAATTCGTGGAAAGCTGCGGAGTCAACGGCATCTCCGCCGTTGCTTCGACTTCCCGTGAATTCCGCAATCGTTCGCCTGAATGCAATCGTCAGTTGCCGCCTCAAAGCTTGCAACACCATTGGAAACAAAACCTGACTGCTGGAATCACGATAAATGGGATTCACTGAGAGCCCGATCGCACAACATCCAGATGGGTGCGAGTCAATAGTATCTAATTCGAGCGGTCGACTCCCCAGAGGTTGAATCGATGTGTCACGACGCACAGAGACTTCGGCCGATTGACGCCTGATCGAAATCTTCTCCAGTGCAGAGCGCATCGTTTCGATTGTGGACGGAATTGATGCCTCATCAGTCGAATGAATTTCAAACAAGATTCGATCATCGATCGACTGTGAACCTCGCTGTTTCTCCCAGACTTCAATGAGCAGGAAGGTCCCGAAGTGCTCTCGCATCGCTGCCACGATCCGTTTGATTAACAACATCAAACCGGTGTGATGCTCTGGTTTCCCGGAAGCAAAGAGATAGGAAGCCTCAGTCGTGATGAGTTCGCGTGCGCCATCACTCGGCTGTTCGGGTGGATGACGGTAGAGGCAGAGAAACGGAAGCTGCCGATCGATTCTCAGTCGTCCCCCTTCCGGCAGGTTCCTACGGACTCGCTGATTAAGAGCCAGCCGTTCACAGACGACGTCGGCGATCTTAACGTAAAGATCAGTGATATCTTCTGCGGAGTTCTCCACAATCGGTTGATCACTTTGTGATGGTTGGTCAATCACATCTCCTCCAATGCTCTGCGCACTCCGGGGAGGGTCGATCTCAATGCTCGATAGATGCTTTCAACTTCACGCGGATTTTCTTCACCCGTCCATTCATCCATGAAGACTTTCTTAAACTCAATGGCGATCGAACAGACCTGTTTCGGAAATTGGGTGTGAATCCACTCTCCGAAATATCCTCCTTGGAATTTGACGTTCTCTCGAACATCTAAATGTCGACCGTGGAAATCGAATTTTTTTAAATCGCCCACAAAGCGATCGACGACCGGAGACCAATACCTCCGGTCCATTGTTCCCGTGCCAACATTGACTTCTGGATTCGATCGTAAATCTGCTGGTGGGGAGAAAGGTCCACCTCGACGATGGTTGTATGTATGCAGGTCGTACACAACGACTTTGCCGAATTCATGCACTAGCTCATTAAGAAGCTGATGGACGTCGGTGTAAAACTGATCGTATTCACGAAGAGATTCCTGAATCATGTGCTCGTCGGGAGGTGTCCGCCAGATGTTCATCCCCCAAGCCTCCGCTGGAGTCACATAAACTGCTTTTGTACGCGGTCGATTCAGGTCGACTTCAAAACGCGACCGGAGCCCGACAATCTGCGTTTTCGCAACTTGAGACCACTCTCCGGTCATTGGATCTTCTTCACGCAACTGGGCTTGCTCATCGATTGCAAGATGGTGTGCGACGTCTTCGCGGGTGTCGTGCCCGTTATGAATCGCAGCTGCGACAATCGGACTTGTCCCACGATGAAACATGCAATGTGTGGAAATCGCCATTTTGATCACCTCGACATGTCAACTTGCCGAACCATCTCAAAAGCTCAATACGGCGATTGGGATTTGGCAATTTCCGTGCCCACACAAATTCGTGATAATTATCGCGGTCTCCGGAGGGGAAGAAGCTGGCCACGCTCTCAAAACGATCAACCTGAAAGTTGCCGAACCAGTTTGTTGACCGCTGTGATGAGATGTGAAGATTGGTGCCCGAAAATTAGATGTAAAGATCCTTGCCGTCAGAGTTTCCGATCGAAACAATTCTCTTCAGATCGATTTTGAATTAAACCGTGATACAGGTCATATGCTGCGAGCATGCTTCGCATTGCTCCGCGGCATACGGAGAAAGTTAGCCTGGGATCGCAATACGTTCCGCGCATCACTTTTAGTAAGGCAGTGGATTGGCCAACGAACACAAACGAAAGATCGTCTTATTCCCTCCCATCGACGAGGAACGTCTGCGTGTGCTTCAAGCTGCGGCTGGGGACGTGCCTGTCATCAATTGCGAATCAGTTGAAGAGACCCACTCAGAGATTGCAGATGCAACTGGTTTCTATGGAAAGATCACTCCTTCGCTCTTAGAAGCTTCGAAACAGCTTGATTGGGTTCAGGCACCGACAGCGAGTCTTGAGCACTACGTCTTCCCTGAACTCATTGAGCATCCGTGCCAACTGAGCAACATGCGGGGAATCTTCGGAGACGTCATCGCCGACCACGTGATGGGACTGGTCCTGATGGCTGCCCGCAATCTGCACACTTACGTGAGGCAGCAGGCAAACGGAGAATGGTTGCCAGTGGGAGGTCAATCGACCCATACCACACTCTTTGATGGTCCAGGACAGGAAACTGAGATCGACCACGCTCACACGCATCTTTCCGATTGCACGCTGGGAGTGGTGGGCGTTGGTGGGATTGGATCGGAGATTTGCAGACGAGCCAAAGCCTTCGGACTCAATGTTCTTGGCGTTGATCCGATCTGTCGATCTGTCGATGAGATTGGCCTTGAGGTCTGGCCGACGGAACGCCTCGGCGAGCTTCTCGCTGAGAGTGATTTCGTCGTCATCGCTGCTCCTCACACCCCTGCGACCGAAGGCCTGTTCGGCCCGGAACAATTCAAACGGATGAAATCGAGCGCGTGGCTCATCAATGTGGGTCGTGGAGTCATTGTCCAATTAGAGGCCCTGACGAATGCTCTTGAAGAGGGGCAAATCGCAGGAGCAGCCCTCGACGTGCTGGAACAGGAACCGCTTCCGAAGAATCATCCATTGTGGAGTATGCCGAATGTGATCATCACTCCGCACATCGCAGCTGCATCTCCCAGAGTCCCGGAACGCCATCTCGAACAGCTCACTGAGAACGTTCGAAGACACTGCGCCGGAGAACCGCCGCTGACTCTCGTTGACAAATCCTCCTGGTTCTAGAGCAAGTTGCTCTTTCCTGCGCACTCGCTTGCGCTGTTCCACAAGTCAGAAGGCTGTGCTTGCTCGTGCGAGATCGTGCATTCCAAATCAAAAACTGCTCTGACCGAAGTTTTTTGCGGTAACGGGCCGTTTTTCATTTTTCGTTCGGAATGCTTTCGACCACTGGCTCAGGGTCAATCAATGAACTATGATATGTTTGAAGAAGCTTGGTAGTTTGGGACACCAAACACCAACAATACCCGCCAGTCAATGACTGCTACCCACCTGATTCATACCACACCACCCCGATGAGGTTCGCTCGGCAACGGTCCATTTCAAGCCACTGCGTCCTCACTCAAACAATCTGACCACACCGGAAACGACGGCTCACCGCCGATCAGATCCGAATTCAACAATGAGGTTGGAGAATGAAACCCTGTTCTTCGATGACTTTGGCTTTCAGCGCAGTTTTTTTCTTTGCCAACGCTGTCATTGCATTCGATGGGACGTCCGCAGCTCTGCCTGTCGAGGAGATCACTCGACTTGAGGTCGGACCGCAGACGGGACAGGAATTACGGATCACCGGTCAGGACGCGCGTGTTCAACTTCTAATCACAGGACACATTAAAGACGGTTCGACGAAAGACTTCACACGCGCTGTCGAGTTCACAGTTGCTCCCGAGGGAGTTCTGTCGATTGACGAAACTGGACTGATGACCCCTCAGGGCGATGGCAGTGCAACCGTCACCGCCTCGCTGGGAAGTCAGACAACTTCAGCCACAGTTCATGTCTCGGACTTTGCCGGAACAAAGCCGATTAACTTCAAGAATCAGATCGTCCCCATCTTTACCAAACTCGGTTGCAATGGTGGCGGATGTCACGGAAAAGCTAGCGGGCAAAACGGCTTCAAGCTGTCGCTTCTCGGCTTCTATCCCCGAGACGATTACGAGTTCCTCGTGAAAGAGAGTCGCGGTCGACGCGTCTTTCCTCCCGCTCCAGAACGAAGCCTTCTTCTGACCAAACCGATCGGAGAATCTCCTCACGGTGGCGGAAAACGAATGGAGAAGGATTCGTATGAGTACCGCGTTTTGCGACGCTGGATCGAACAGGGAATGCCCTACGGTGAAGAAACAGATCCGGTCGTCGCTGGCATTGAGTGTTTTCCTCCCGGTCGTGTCCTCAAAAACAACGATCAACAGCAGGTCACCGTCTACGCGACGTACAGCGACGGAACTCAAGAAGATGTCACGCGGATGGCGTTGTTCGAACCGAATGATGCTGAACTCGCTGAGTCATCTGAAACTGGGCTCGTCTCCACTCTCGACCTCTCTGGAGAAGTCGCCATCATGGCCCGCTATCAGGGCCAAGTGGCAACCTTTCGTGCAACGATTCCATTAGGTGCCACGGTTTCCGAAACGCCACCGGTCCGAAATTTCATTGACGAAGCAGTCTTCAACAAGCTGCAAGTTCTCGGCGTTCCACCATCACCACTGGCCGATGACTCCACCTTCCTGAGACGGGTTTACCTGGACATCACCGGCACTCTTCCGACCGAAGAAGAGGTCGTCAGCTTCCTTGCAGACAGTTCGCCAAATAAGCGATCCGACGTGATCGATCGTCTGATTGACAGTCCAGAGTATGCCGACTTCTTCGCGAACAAGTGGAACATGATCCTGCGAAACAAGAAGCGACAGGATGAGGACCAGACGGGAACCTACACATTCCACCAATGGATCTGGAATCAACTCTACGACAACACTCCGTACGACGTCATGGTGTCCCGCATCATCACAGCCTCAGGAGATCCTCAGTGGAACCCAGCGGTCACATGGTATCGCGAGGTTTCCGATTCGAGCCAGCAAGTTGAGGACGTCGCTCAACTCTTCCTCGGAATTCGAATTCAATGTGCGAAGTGTCACCATCATCCATTCGAGAAGTGGAGCGAGAACGACTATTACGGTATGGCCGCGTTCTTCAGCCGCGTCGGAAAAAAAGGTCTCGGTGCTGAACGGCTGACGCGCTCTCGTGACCGTCGTGTCTTCCACAACGAAGGAGTCGCTCAGGCACAAAACCCGCGCAGCAAAGAAGTTCTCAAACCGACTCCGCTCGGAAGCACTCCATTGGAGATCTCACCCGATCGTGACCCGCGAATTCAACTGGCCGACTGGATGGCTGAAGTTAACAATCCGTTCTTCGCCAAGTCGCTTGTCAACCGGTATTGGAAGCACTTCTTCAGTCGCGGGATCGTCGAACCGGAAGACGACATGCGAGAAACGAATCCTCCATCCAACCCGGAACTACTCGATGCACTCGCGCGACACTTCATCGCCAGCGGATTCGATCTCAAAGAACTCGTCCGGACGATCTGCAACTCGTCTGCCTACCAGCTCTCCGCGTTTCCGAACGAGTACAACCTGAAAGACAAGCAGAACTTCTCTCGCTATTACCCGAAACGTCTCACTGCCGAATCGCTCTACGATGCGTTTCATCAGGTGACAAATACGAACGAGAACTTCTCCGGCATGCCAGCAGGAACCCGTTCGGTTCAGCTGCCAGATTCTTCGGTGGGTCCATACTTCCTGAAGGTCTTCGGTCAACCGCAAGGCGACACAGCTTGCGAGTGTGAACGATCGCAGGAAGCGAATCTCGCTCAGAGCTTACACCTGCTCAACAGCAGCGAAGTCCAAAACAAAATCGGCAGCGACGCTGGCCGGGCTGTCCAACTTGCATCCCAAACCGATCGCCCGCACGAAGAACGGATTCGGGAACTGTATCGCTGGGTCTATGCTCGCGAACCAGATGCATCCGAAAAAGACATTGCACTCAATCACATTGCTCAACATCCAGACAACGAACGAGTTGCCTACGAAGATATTCTCTGGGCATTGATTAACACCAAAGAATTTCTATTCAACCACTAGTGTTGCGACATGAGGCAATGAGCCGACGACAGACTCCGGACCGACAGATTCATCTCGAAGTCCGGACCAGTTTGCTCGTGCGAAGTCATGATGAATCCTCGACCTGCCCTGCACAGTTGATCCCACCGCCGAACTGAGTTGATACGTCCCACCGAGACTGCACCATGAGTTTGTTATTCGCCGACCGGTTTCTCGTTCGAAGAGTTGTGTTTCGTTTTCTCGGCCTACTCATCGTTTTCAGTTCACAGCTGCAAATCGCGTCCGCCCAACTTCCTCAAACGCGATTGGATTCGCTCTCCCCGAGTGGTGGAACAATCGGACAAGAGTTTGAAGTCCGCATTGCTTCTGGAACTGATCTCGAAGAGATTGCGGCGCTGACATTCTCTGACAGTCGAATTCAAGCTCGTCAGAAAATGACCGGCGAAGCGGGCAACGAGTCGCCTGTTCTGAACACGTTCATCGTCACGATTCCGGGTGATGTTCCTGCAGAGACTGTTGAAGCAAGGGTTGGCGGGCTGTGGGGATTTAGCAATCCAAGACGATTTGCCATCGACGTCGACCCGACTGTCATGGAAGCAGAAGGGAACAACGAACCGGAAACTGCCGTAACGATCCCGATGAACAGTGTTGTCGACGGACGACTCGACGCTGCGAGCGATGTCGATTGGATTCGCTTTCGAGGATCTGCCCTGCAGCGAGTGATTTTATCTTGCGCAGCTGCCAGCATCGATTCGCTAATGGAACCGGTCTTGTCTGTCTACGACGCGACCGGACGACATCGTCTAAAATGGAAACAGGCAGCAGGCACAGGAGACTGCACGCTAGTCTTCGATGTCCCTGCCGATGGGGAATATCTGGTCCGCCTCCACGACATCACGTTCCGCAACGGCCCGAATTACTACTACCGGCTTCACATCCATGACGGACCTCAAATCGAGTTCGTACTCCCTCCGTATCTGACAGCTGGATCAACATCTCCGGTTCAACTCTTTGGATACAACCTGACAGGGAGCCAGTCGACCGAACAGATGGTCGACGGTGCACGCCTGGAGTCAGTAGCAGTTGATGTCTCTGCTCCAAAGCAGGCCCATCACCTGAGTGTTGACAATCGAATCTCCCCGCTTGCATCCGGGACCGATGGATTCACTTATCGATTCACGAGCAACGATCGAGTTTCCAATCCAGTCTCGATCGGACTCACACCACTTCCGGCGACTTTAGAAACGGAACCCAATCCGGAAGGCACCGCAGCCCAACACGTCAACGCTCCCGTCGTCATTGGTGGTCAATTCAGTGCCCCGGGAGACAGCGACGCCTTCCGATTCTCCGCCAAAGCTGGAGATGTTTGGTACATCGAAGCCATTTCGGAACGTCTCCAGACACTGGGAGATCCGCTGCTCATCGTCAATCGAATCACTTCCAATCCGGACGGTACGGAATCGGTTCAACGCATCACAGCACAAGATGACACCGGAACGAATCTGTTAGCGAACACCTTCGAGACCCAATCAGATGATCCTGTCTTTCGACTCGAAGTTAGTGAAGACGGTCTCTACGAAGCTGTGGTGAGAGATCGATATTGGGAAACGCGAGGCAACCCGAGGCTGCGGTACGCTCTCTCGATTCGAAAGCAATACCCGGATTTGAGAGTGATCGCCGTCCCAGATGCCCCCACTGCGGGACAAACTTGGCCTGTCAGCCTCCGCAAGGGTGACCAATTCCCCGTGTCACTTCTGTTGTTTCGAAGCGATGGTTTCAATGACCCTGTCGAGGTGTTCGCAACCAACCTTCCCGAAGGACTGAGCTGTCGTGATGTGACGATCGGCCAAGGTCAAACGTCGGGAACGATTGTGATCGAAGCCAATGAAAATGCAGCTTCCGGATTGCATCCGCTGACGCTCTCTTATCGCACGACGATCAATGACCCGAATCAGTGGAAGGTCCTCGAAGCGGCCCGAAATATCCATCAAGAGTCAGCCAAACTTGTCGCTGAAGCACAATCCAAGTTCGACGGATTGAATTCTCAGTTGAACACAATTAACCAACAACTCACTGAAGCAGAAGCTGCCAACGCTGGACAAGCGTCGGCAGAGAGTCCATCTGAGCAAATCGCCAAACTCCGCTCAGAAGTAGCAAGCCTGACCCAGCAGCAGACCACAGCTGCTCAAGAGCTGGAAGCAGCCAAGACGACTCTGGCATCTCATGCACAAAAAGTCACGGAAGCAGAAGCGGCGTTTCATACTGCCCGACGAGACATCGAAGCACCAGTGCGAGTGGGGACAATCGTCTGGAGCAGTGCAGCCAACGTCCCCGCGATCAGTCGACTGACAAGTGCACTGAATGTCTCCGTAATGGAAGAGCCAGCACCGTTCCAATTAACGACGGACGTGCATCGAGTCACTGTCAATCAAAGCCGACAAGTGCTCCTTCCGATCCATCTCGCAAAGCGAATGTCGTTTGATGAAAAAGTGACTCTTGAAGCGCAAGGGATACCAAAGAGTGCAAACATCGACTTTCCAAACGCGGAGATCCCCAAAGGTGGAGATGCGGCGACGATACGTCTCTTCGTCAAAGAGAACACTCCGCCGGGACACTACGTCGCGTGGCTGAAGTCACAAGGCCAGGTCTCCTATCGACGCAATCCTCAGAAAGCAGATCGACTGAAACAAGCGTTCGAACAAGCGACTGCCGCGGCACAAGCTGCGAAACAACGCGAGACTGAAGCGACCACTGCAAAAAATCAGGCAGTCGCAGCTCTCGAAGCTGCAAAAAAGTCCGTCGCGGACTTAACGAGTTCGCAGCAGTCGATCGCTGCCGCACTTCAAGAGCAAACAGCGACACATCATCAGAAGGCAGTTTCAACGAATCAAGCTCAACTGGCAGCTGCCGAAGATGAAGTGGAACTTCGAAAAGCTCAAGGGGAACTCTTGAAGCTTGAAGCTGAGATTCAGGAACAGGCACCGGAATCGCAACAGAGAATGAATGAGTTGAAAGAGAAAGTTGCCGCTGCCGATGCCAAGTTCCGAGCGTCTCTGGCAGCCTCCGAAAAAGCCACTGAAGAGTTCCGTCAACTCACCGAACAATTGAATCAAACACGTGCACAATCGAAGGCCAATGACGATTCGCTTCAGAAAGCGACAGCAGAACTCCAAGCTGCTGAAACAACACTTCAAACTGCTGATAAAAATCTGAGCGAAGCAACTGCTGTTGCGGCATCGAGCGAGAAGATTCGACAGGACGCCGAAAAACAATCTGCTGAAGCGGACAAGGCGTCTCAGCCAGCCAACATCAACTTTACGCCGCCTTCGACACCGATCGTGATCGAAGTTCTCACTGGCCCGGTGAAGCTCAGTGCGACAGCGAACAACGGAGGCAAGTTGAAGCCGGGAGAATCGATTGAGATCCCAGTCACAGTGACTCGCAGGAACAACTTCGCTGGACCGTTAACACTGTCACTCTTCCCGACAGCGGATCAGTCCCCGCTCGCATGTGAGCCTGTTGAGGTTCCTGCTGATCAGACAGCAGCGACTTTGACTGTCCGTGCCACTGAAGCGGCAAGTGCAGGTAAAGTCAGCAACGTCGTTGTGCGAGCGACAATGGAGTATTCAGGAAAAGCTGAAGTCGACGAACCTGTTGAGATCGAAATTGTGAACTAACTCATTTGCTCCTCCCCAGATTGCCCAACCTTTTGAAGTCCTTCCGAACTGAGATTCTGACAATGCGTGCGATGCTCATCGTTTGGCTGTTACTTGCTCCTGCATTTTCGATTGTTGCAGAAGAGGGAATCACTCCGGTCGAGCCTGATCTGAATCGTGAAATCGATTTCTACCGCGACATTTATCCGATTCTCGAAAACAAATGCCTGGCGTGTCATAGTTCTGCGGTGGCAGAAAACGATCTCATTCTCGAAAATGCTGAAGCAATCCTGAAAGGAGGCATCAGTGGTGAAGCTGTCATTGCTGGAGAACCTGACGAGAGTTATCTCTATCGCGTGGCTGCTCGTGTTGACGAACCTGTCATGCCACCATTGCCGAATAAGGCTCAAGCGAAAGCGCTGACGCCGCAGGAACTGGGTCTGCTCCGCAAGTGGATCGAAGAAGGAGCCCGAGCGGGGGAACGGCACGTTGAGACCACACTTGCGTGGCAACCGATCCCCGAGACTTTCAAAGCGGTTTACAGCCTCGCTCTCGATCCGAACCGTCAGTTCATTTTCGCAGGGCGTGGTAATCGAATTTTTGTCTACGACATCCTCACCGGTCAGCAAGTCGGCCGATTTAGCGATCCTGCACTTCAGTCCATTCAATCGGTAGATGGCCCACTCTATGGGCCCGGTGTTGCGCATCGTGACTTCGTTCATTCGTTGGCGATCAACGCCGATGGTAGCCGTCTGGCTTCGGGTGGATTTCGCGTCGTAAAAATCTGGGACCGGGAAGCCCCGCAGGAACTTTGGAGCCACAAGTTCGACCCCGGCGTTTCTCAGGCCGCCAATGACTGCAATGGGTCTCGTTCCGCTTTCCTCTTAGCAGACGGAGCGATTTCGATCTGGGATCTGGCCAATAACGCGACTATCGGAACCATCCCTCAGCAAGGAGAGCGACTGACATCCATCGCATTCGGAGCAGACTCTCAAACGTTAATCGGGGGAGGTGAATCCGGAACGATCGTCTTCATCAATCTCTCTGATCTGACAATCGCCCCAGGTCTCAAGACGGAATCAGCGATTCTGAGAGTCGGGTATTCTCCGGCGAAGCAGCAAGTGATCACTGCTCATGCCGACAACGTGATCCGAGTCTGGACATCGGAAGTCGCCGGTCAGGGACTGCCTGAAGGAGAACTAATTCCTGCGCCGGTTCATGCACTTCAGGGACACACTTCCCCAGTTCATCATCTGGAACTCGACTCCGACGGCAAGACGCTGTTGACCGGAGCCGAAGACGGAAATGTACGGCTTTGGGATTTGGAAACCGGTCAGCAAATCTCCTCGCAAAGCGTGGACGCTCCACTCACTGATATCGCCATCGCCTCGAACGGACAACTCTTCGCAGCCAGCGGAACCAATGGAATCACGCGAGTCTGGAATCGCGGTGGCGAAAAACTCTCCGACATCAGCGGCAACCAGGAGCTGACAACGAAGCAGACGAAAACAACAGAAGATCAAGCAGTTGCCAAAGCTCAGCTCGACATTGCAGAAAAAGCATTGGCAGATACACAGAAGGATCTTGCGGACCGGGAACAATCACTCAAGCAGGCACAAGAAGAGAAAGAGAAGGCCGACAAAGACCTCGCCGAAAAGCAGGCAGCTCTTGACGCCGCTCAGAAGACAGCCGATGAAGCCAATCAAAAACTCGCCGAGAAACCAGAAGATGAAGCTTTGAAGAAACAGGTCGAGGAGACCGGCAAAGCATTGAAGACTGCACAGGACAATCAACAAGCTTCGAAAGATGCTGTCGACTCTGCGGTGCGAGCAATTGAGCTTTCAGAACAGTCTGTGCAACTTGGAAAGAATCAGGTCGCCGGGCGCCAAGAACAAAAAGAGCAAGCTGCCTCCAAGCTTCAACAAGCAGATACTTCACTTTCAGAAGCTCAGGCAGCTGTCGCCGCCTTTCAGTCTTCGCCGCAATCGATTGTGTTCGATGAGGATGGGCACCGCATCATCACTGGCGGCGTCGCTCAGCCAACTCAAATCTGGAATGCTTCAACGGGCCAGGGATTGGGATTCGTTCCGATTCCGTTGAATGACCTCGTCTCGACTCAATGGACTGCTTCAAGATCGTTGCAGACAGTCTCATCCGACGGATCTGTCCGAACGTGGGACGTCACTCCCCGGTGGAAGTTGAGTCGGGTCTTGGGAGTCGAAGGCGACTCCCCCTTAAATGTGTCGCAGTCAGCGTTTCAGGATCGTGTGATGGCTTTAGCCTTTCATCCTGATGGAGAAACCTTAGCGACTGGGGGCGGAGAGCCGTCTCGCAGCGGAGAGCTGCAATTCTGGAACACGACAACGGGAGAGAAGATCCGCACGCTCGAAGATGCTCACAGCGATGCTGTTACCGATCTGGAATTCTCTCGGTCGGGGGAGAAACTCGTTTCCGGCGCAACGGACAAATTTGTCAAAGTGTTCCGTGTGGGTGATGGATCGCTCGTCCGTTCTTACGAAGGACACACCGACCATGTGCTGGGCGTGGCATTCAAAGCAGATGAAAGCCGTCTGGCCAGCAGCGGGGCTGATCTCGCGATCAAGATCTGGAATGCTGAAACTGGTGAGCAAGTGCGAACAATTTCAAACTATGCGAAACAGGTGACGTCGATCCAATTCGTCGGGATCTCCGATAACCTGATCAGCTGTAGCGGCGACCAAAGTGCCAAATTCCACACTGCTGAGAATGGACGCAATTTTCGCACGTTCGGCGGTGCTCAAGACTACCTGTATACCGTCCTCTCGACTGACGATGAATCATTGGTCATCGCTGCCGGAGAAGATGGAATCGTTCGAGTTTGGAACGGAAAAGACGGGGCCTTGCTGCAATCGTTTTCTCCCCCTGCTCCATCGTCTGAAACTGTTCAGAAGTAAAAGCCCCAGTCATTTCCCCAGACCAGTTCAATGAGAATTCATTCGGTCGAAGCTTGTCAGCCGATTACAGAGAATTCGCCACCCGACTGGCGAACATCGTTCGGCCAGATTCTCGTAGCTGTGACTGCCGAAGATGGAACGAAAGGATATGGAGTCGGCGGAGGAGGACTTTCGGGACTCCATATTGTCAACGCGCTCTTTCGAGAGCAGTTGATCGGCCGGGAAGTGGAACCGATCGAATCAACGTGGAAGCTGTTGCACAAGTCTCTATTGACGGTGGGGCAGTCTGGCATCGGCATGATGGCTTTAAGCGCAGTCGACCTGGCGTTGTGGGACTTGCGAGGGCATTTGAATCGTCAGCCGGTTGCTCGATTGCTCTCTCCACAATGCGATCTCGATGCACCGCTCCCAACTTACCAGACAGTTTGGGGAGAAGCCCCCGAAGAGGTTCGTCGAGCTTCAGCTGGTGTCAAATTGCATCTCGGAACGAATGGCAAGAGAGATGAGCCTCTTCGCGACTGGCTCCCCAGATGGATCGAATCAACGCGCACAGCGAGAGAGATCATCGGCCCGGATCGGGACTTAATGGTTGATGCGTGGATGAGTTGGGATGTCGAGACCGCACTCGCTTTCGCGAATGAAGTGTCCGACTTGAATCTTGCGTGGCTTGAAGAACCTCTCCCGCTGGATGATCACGAAGGTTACGCCAGGCTTCGCGATGAGTGCCCCATCACAATTAGCGGTGGAGAACATCTCTATTCCCTCGCAGAATTTGAAGCTTCTTTGCAGAGGGGTGACTATCAGCTTCTTCAACCGGATGTCTGCTGGATGGGTGGTCTCACTCCACTTCTGCAATTGGTTGAAATCGCTGATGATCGACGGGTTCAAATCGTTCCGCATCGGGGATGCGAAGTCTGGGCGCTGCACGCGATCGCCGCTCTTCCTATCAATCGGCTTGCAGAATCGGGCCGTCCGTGGATGCAATGGGTGGTCGGCCAACCTGAAATCGAGCAGGGAACAATCCGAATCACCGAATCGCCCGGCTTCGGAGTTCATTGTGATCCCAACGCTCTAAACGTTCGCGAGGTCGTGAGAAGCGATCAATCAGGATGTCTTGGCAAGTGAACAGGCAAACTCCAGGCGGACGGTCACCTTTCCGTCGACGGAAACTTTGCCTTGCAGGAAGTAGGCATTCGAGAGTTGCTCGGTCAGCGTCACTTCAATATCCAACGTCTGACCGGGGTGGACCATCTTCCGAAACTGAACATTGTTGAGGCGGGTCACAACGGGCACGTCTTCTGTCTCTCCGTCCATGAATTGGGCGATCAACACAGCCCCAGCCTGAAAAGCTGCTTCGCACTGAAGCACTCCCGGGAGAACCGGAAACGAAGGATAGTGTCCCCGAAAAACGTCGAGATCCTCATCGACGACTTTCTGAGCATGAATCCTGGACTCATCCATCTCGACGACTTTGTCGAGCCATAAGAACGGATCACGATGAGGAATCAGCTTCTGAATTCCATCGCGGTCAAGGCTTCGGGAGTCTGAATCGGTCATTGCCGAAGTACTTTCTGTCACACAGCCAAAATGCGTTCTAAGATCTGCCGGCATCGAGTGGCGAAGCCTTTCCTCGCAGGCAGCAGAGTCGTCGCGAACACGTCGACTCCGTCTCTCGATATCGTTTCGGATCGTAGACGAGGCGTCACGAATGAACAACTCGCGATCGACACCAACATGCTGCGGACGAGCTTGTTCCAGTTGGTCCCACGAGTGCGACGGTTGGTTTTCGCAGTCTGCTTCTCAGTCGTTCAATCAGTCGTTCAATCAGTCGTTGATTCGAAGAGGCCAATCGATCAAACCGTCGCGGATGCCGTCTTTGTGGGAGCAAACGCACTGAAGACACGAATTGCACCACTTGGGAATGACTGATACTATCGCGAGCAATTGACGCTATGGAATTGGTGACCATCGACGTTACGTGTCAGCACGGCGTTGTTACGGTAGATCAACAATTTTATGTTCGTTGAAATGACCATATAAGAATTGACAGCTTGACTTGTTCAGGGTGTCTGTCACAGATCCGCACTGAACTTTCTCAATTCAGGAGAACTGAGAAACACCTCGACGGATCGGAACAGGACCCCGGACGATCGTTACTGAGAATCCGAGCGAGGCTGGGAATGAACTGTACAGCGTACGATTGGCTTGGAGCCCACATCATTGATGATGGTCAGACATCCGGCACCCGCTTCGCGGTCTGGGCACCGAACGCTCAGGAAGTCTGCGTCCTCAGTGATCGAAACGGATGGAAACACGGCGCTTTCTATTTGAATTCGAGCGACTCGGGCATCTGGAGCGGATTCGTTCCGGGCATGGAATCGGGAGAAGCCTACAAGTACAGCCTGCGCCTGCAATCCGGGCAGATTATTGAGAAGTCCGATCCATACGCGTTCTATGCAGAAATCCCTCCCAAGACAGCTTCCATCATCTACGACCTCGATACATATCAGTGGAGCGATGAGTCATGGATGAACGAACGCCGCCAGAAGAACTGGTTCTCCGCCCCAATCAATGTCTATGAAGTCCACTTGGGCTCATGGAAGCGACCCGGCGATGATCGAAAGTACTTCAGCTACCGAGAACTCGCTGACCGATTGATTGAATATGCGTCCGACATGGGCTTCACGCATCTGCAGTTGATGCCCATCACAGAGTTCCCGTTTGATGGATCATGGGGCTATCAGTCAACCGGCTATTTCGCACCAACAAGTCGGTATGGAACGCCGATTGACTTCATGTCATTCGTGAACCGTTGCCATCAAGCTGGCATCGGAGTGTTGATCGACTGGGTTCCGGGCCACTTCCCGACCGATGGTCACGGATTAGGCCAGTTTGATGGAACTTCGCTGTACGAACACCAGGACTCCCGACTCGGATTCCATCCGGACTGGAACACCTACATTTTCAACTATGGGCGCACTGAAGTCCGTGACTTCCTGCTCTCGAGTGCTCGTTTCTGGTGTGAGAAATACCACGTCGACGGACTTCGAGTCGACGCAGTCGCATCGATGTTGTATCTCGACTATTCCCGAGAAGACGGGGAGTGGATTCCGAACAAATACGGCGGACGCGAAAACCTGGAAGCCATCCAGTTCCTCAAAGACTTTAACACCTCGCTCCACGGAGAATTCCCCGGTATTCTTACAATCGCCGAAGAATCAACCGCATGGCCAGCAGTGAGTCGCCCGGTGTACGACGGAGGGCTGGGATTCAGCCTGAAGTGGGACATGGGCTGGATGAACGACACGCTCAAGTACATGCAGCTCGACCCCATTCACCGGCGGCATCATCAGAACCAACTTTCATTCCGGTCCCTGTATGGGTTTACCGAGAACTTCATGCTGCCGCTGTCGCATGATGAAGTTGTGCATGGAAAGCGGTCTCTCATTTCTCAAATGCCGGGCGATCAATGGCAGCAGTTCGCGAACTTGCGGCTTCTTCTTGGCTATCAGGGAACGACTCCGGGCAAGAAATTGCTGTTCATGGGCGGCGAGTTTGGTCAGTGGACTGAGTGGAACCACGACACTCAACTCGACTGGGCACTTCTGGAATTCGACACGCACGGCGGCGTCAAGCGGTTCGTTCACGACTTAAATCATCTCGTGATCAAGCATCCCGCATTGCATGAACTGGATCATCAACCTGAAGGATTCTCCTGGATTCAGGCAGATGACGCAGCGAATAGCGTTTTCGTGTTCGCCCGATATTCGTCAGAAGGTCAAGAAGCTCTGATCGTCGTCATGAATATGACCCCTGTTCCGCGCGAGGGTTATCGCGTGGGAGTACCACGTTCCGGGTTCTACAAGGAACTGCTCAACAGCGACGCCAAACTTTATGGCGGGACGGATGTCGGCAACGGAGGAGGCGTTGAGTCTGAGGCAGTCTCGATGCACGGAATGGCAGACAGTATTCAACTCACCCTGCCACCTCTCGGAATGCTGATTATGCGTGCTGAACCGACTCGAAAAGAGGCTGCGAAGCCGAAAAAGGCATAACCTCAGACAGGACCTCGGCCCCTGACTGAAGATCCGATTTCCAAAATCGCTGGCGACTGGTCCGTCGACAGCGATCGAACCGGCTTACGATCTTCGCCTCTGACGATCGCTGACCTCAAGTAGCGAACACATCGGACTTGACCTCTGCGGCGGGATCGCATTATCCCATAAACTGTCTGGGAAGAAGTCACCGTTTTCTCGATGAGACTGAATTGGAGAGAGAAGATGAGAACACGTATCGACATTCTTTTCATCCTGGTTTGCATGGCGTTCACAACGACCTCGATGTCCTCCCTCTTCGGTCAGGATGCGCTCACTGTTCCGCAGCAAAAACCGGGGACAACGCAGAACGCTCAGCCTCCAGCGAATTTGTCTTCGCCGGAAGTTCTTGTTCGAGACCGTCAAAAGAACGCAATCGGCGTCGCACCTGACTTCTACGGAACTGACGGGCTGACACCGGACGAAGCCATCAACGTCGCAGTTTATGAGAACTGCAATCGCAGCGTCGTCAACATCTCAACACTCGGTCTCCGCTCGGATCGCTTCTTCATGAGATCGACGGAAGAAGGAAATGGTTCCGGGGCTGTGATCGACGCAAAGGGACATATTCTGACTAACTTTCACGTCATCGAGCGTGCCCAGCATGTCAACGTCACCCTGTACAACGAGGAAACTTACCCCGCCACACTCGTCGGCGCTGACCCCGTCAACGACATCGCCGTCATCAAAATCGAAGCTCCTGCTGAGGAACTGTTTCCAGTTTCGATGGGAGACTCAAGCACTTTGAGAGTGGGAATGCGAGTCTTTGCTCTCGGAAACCCCTTCGGTCTTGAACGGACAATGAGCCAGGGCATGATTTCCAGCTTGAATCGAACACTCGAAGTGCAGCGCAACTGGATTATCAAGTCGATCATTCAGATTGATGCTGCCATCAACCCAGGCAACTCAGGCGGTCCGCTCATCGACACTCACGGTCGACTCGTCGGAATGAACACCGCCATCGCAAGTCGTGTCGAACAAAGCGCAGGAATTGGATTCGCCATTCCGGTCAATTTGATTCGCCGGGTGGTCCCTGAATTGATCAAGCACGGCCGCGTGATTCGAGGTGAGATTGGAATCACTCACGTGACCGTCACCGATCAAGGTTTACGTGTCTCACGCCTCACAGAAGGTGGCCCCGCAGAGAAAGCAGGAGTCCGAGGTCCAGCGGTTTCTCGCAGAGGACCTGTGATTCTGGTCGATCGATCCGCAGCTGATGTCATTATCGCAGTGAATCAGCAACCAGTCGCCACCGCTGCCGAGTTTCTCGGATTGATCGAGAGCAAGAAGCCGGGTGATGTCGTGACGCTAACGATCCTCCGCAACAAATCGATTCACGAAATCGCAGTGACACTCGGAGGAGATGTCCGCAACACAGACGGCTTTGGGATCTAACCCATGATCTGGATGCCTACACAACGTCGAAATCGAGCTCTTCCTGATTCTCCGGGTCGCCGTTGTAGTTGACGGTGATTTCTTCGCCCTGCTTGATGTTTTTGATCGCCGAAAAGACTTTCGTCTGCCGTCCTTCGTCGTCATACCGAGCGTTCGGCTTGTAGCTGTGGTTGTACATCGAACCGTACCCGAGCGCGATGCCGACTTTCTTCTCAGTCAGGGTGAATGCGTAATCCGCAAGCTCGGAGTCTGCGATTTCGTCCCATGTGACGATCAGAACGGGAACTCGCTCGATGATCTCGCCCTTTTTGATCGATTTCTTGGCGAAAACTCCGCGTCCCCGCTTCGGCGATTTCTTGATCTCGATCAGTTCAGAATGTTCAAAACGTGCCGCCATGGTGGTGTTCTTCTCCTCGAACGGTTCAACTCGCGACGTATCATCATGAAAAACGTCCCTAAATCAAGGAAGTGGGTAGTCGGCAGTCCAACTCCCCGGCAAAATGCCAGAACATCTGTTCTCATTTCCAAACTGAGTTCGAAACCTCTGAATCGTCGATGACCGCAATTTCAGGCGATTCGAAGTCTGTTTCCGGACAGCGCTCAACACGTGCGAACAGTACAAACTCCTTTTGATACCAGTCGAATTTGATATGTCGCCAGGGACACCTCCTACCTTTCAGCAGATTGACGCTCTCAAGAAGCGGGTCATTGAAATCCGGGACAAGGCTCAATCGCTTTTTGATTCAGGAGCACAAGGTCTGCAGATTGCGGGCTTCCTCAGCGAGTCGTTCGATGACTTTCTCGTGAATCTCGCGGATAACAAACTCAAAGAATTCCCTGAAGAGATTCAGCGAAAGCTTCTCCAGGATGGAGCCATCGTCGCGATTGGGGGAACGGGCCGCGGAGACATGGCCCCGTACTCCGACATCGATTTGCTCTTCCTGCACGAGCGAGGAACAGATCCCGCGTTCTTCGAATTCGTCGCTCAGTACGTGCAGAGTTGCTGGGACGCCAAGATTCAAATCGGGAATTCCACACGCGACATAACGACCTGTCTCGCATTTGCCCGACAAGATCCCCAGATCGCTACCCCACTTGTCGAAGCCCGTTGGTTGTGGGGAAACGAACGGCTCATCGAAAAGCTGCAAACTCAGTTCAAACAGCGAGTCTTGTTCTCGCGTCGCAAGAAGTTCATCGACGATTGCATCGCTGCCCGGGAAGTCGGTTGGTCGGAATACGGACCGCCCGCCCAGGAACTGGAGCCGGACATCAAGACGTCTTCCGGTGGCTTACGTGATCTTCATCTGATTCGATGGATCGGGTTCGCCCGTTATGGCGTCAAAGACATCGACTCTCTTCGACTCAAAGGGGCCATCACCAAGTCCGATGCCAGACGATTGAAAGCCGCCTGGGAATTTCTCACCCGACTGCGAATCGACCTTCATCTCTCCGCTGGCAAGGAACACGATCGACTCACCAGAGATGAACAACTTCGCATCGCTGACGAGCGGAACTACGACTCTCAGAACGGTCAACGACCGGTCGAGATTTTCATGCAGGAATACTTCCACCACAGCTCAGAGCTAGCAGCGATCACTCGACGGTTTGTGGCAATGGAACGTCCTCGTTCAATTGCCGAGAGAACGCGAGATATCGTCGTCGGCCATCGTGCAGAAGGGATGTTTTTCGTCAGCTCCGATCGAATCGAAGTCGCCGACCGGCACATGAAATCCGTCTGTGGAAGCCTGGAGTCGATGCTCCACCTCTACAAAGCGGCCGCACTTTATAATGTGCTCCCCTCTCCCAAAGTTGCAGAAGCAATTAAAAAGAATCTTCCAGAGTCGCCCGCAGAACTCTCACCTCGGGCTGCGAAAACGATGGTCGAGATCTTTCAATGTACGTCCGCACTGGGGCCCATCCTGCGGAGCATGTTTCAAACGCGACTGCTCGATGTCGTCATCCCGCAAGTCACACATATCCGCAATCTCCTGCAGTTCAATCAGTATCATCACTTCACCGTTGATGAACACACACTACGCGCCATCGAAAACGCAACTCGCTTCGAGCGCAACGACGGCCCTGCCGGAATTGCTTATCAGGAAATCCGTCATAAAGAAGTGCTGCATCTCGCAGTTCTTCTTCACGACATCGGAAAAGGGATGAACACCGATCACAGCGTGATCGGTGCAGAAATTGCGATCGACGTCGGCAAGCGGCTTCACATGCCCGACTATCAAATCGAACAGATGTCTTTGCTCGTGCGGCAACATCTCGTGATGGCTGACCTCGCATTCCGCCGCGACATTACAGACCAACAGTTAATCTTAAATTTCAGCCGGGAGATTGGATCTCCCGATGTCCTAAAGATGCTCTATACATTAACAATCGCTGACGTCTCAGCAGTCGGTCCGGGGACGTGGAACACGTGGAAAGAGAATCTCCTCACAGAACTTTATGATCGTTGCCTCGTGATCTTAAGTGGCAAACGGTACTCGTACCACGAGCAACAGCGAATCGCAGCAGTTAAAGAATCAGTGCGAACCATTCTTCAGGACCGCAAAGTCAGCTCCGATGCAGCTGGTCGCATCAGCCAACTGCTCACCGGATTCTCGGCTTATTACCTTACCTGCACCCCCGCTCAGCAAATCGCGGATGACCTTCAGGTGATTGTCAGTCTGGATGACGAACGAGTCGAGGTGATCGCCAGTTGGGACGCGGCCACGGGCTCGATGGAATATCGAGTGATGACCGCGAACGACACGATTCAAGCGGACTGCTTCCACAAGATGACGGGAGTCCTCACTGCGAAACGTCTCGCAATCATCTCCGCAGACATTAACACAACAACAAACGGTGTCGTGGTCGACAGCTTCCGCGTGATCGATTCCGACTTCGACGGAGAACCACCTCGAAGCCGGGTCGCTGAGGTTGCTCAACTATTGCGTAAAGTCCTCTGGAAAGAGATTACCGTGGAAGAACTCTTCCGCATGAACCGTCGATTCGGAGCCTCTCCCCCATCGGAACCTGCCTCCGGACTGACCGACCGAGTCAACATCGACAACGACTCTTCCGACTCCCGAACGATTATTGACGTCTTCGCAGCAGACCGCCCTGGGCTGTTATACACCTTAACTCGGGCGCTCTATCAAATGGATGTTTCTATTAACATGGCGAAGATCTCGACCCACTTCGATCAGATTGTGGATGTCTTCTACGTTCAGGAACAAAACCGGACGCGCCTGCGAGGAGAAGAGAGGCTTCGCCAAGTGCGGGAAGGCCTCATGGAAGCAGTCCACAACTTTCGGCAGCAGGACTATCGACAGTTCGAAAAACCTTCGAAGTAGTTGAATGCATCCCCACTCCATGCGCATCGCACTTCTTTTCGAATACTCCACGATCAACGGCGGCGAAAACTCTATCCTGGCTGTCGTTGATGAAGTTCAGCGAGCAGATACAGAGTTCGTCGCGATTCTCATTCAGCCCGGTCCGCTGGAGCAGCAGCTTCGAGACCGGGACATCCCCGTCCATCGAATTGACGAGGCAGCTGATTCACGAACGAAACTCACCAATGATGGGCTACTGAGTCACATTCGTGATGTCATTCGTCATGAGAAAGTTGACCTGATCCATGCCAACAGCATGATGATGAGTCGCCGCCTCGGTCAGATTGCGAGCGAACTCCCGGTCCCGACAGCTGGTCACATTCGCGACATCATGAATGTCTCTCAAGCAACGATTCGCGATCTCTCACTCAACCAGTCTCTCATTGCGGTTTCAAGTGCTGTTCGTGAGCACTGGCGAACAAAAGGGATTCCAGAACAGCAAATTCGAACAATCTATAACGGAATCAACTTCGACCAGTTTGAGCACGAAGAATCTTCGAATAGATTTCGACAACGATACCATCTCCCGGAAGATGTCTTTCTCGTCGCTGTGATCGGTCAGATCTGCCTTCGAAAAGGACAGGACGAAGCAGTCGAAGCCTTTTCACGAATTGGCCGTCGATACCCGAACGTACACTTCCTGCTCGTCGGTAAACGTCACTCGCAGAAACGTGAAACGATCGACTTCGATGAGCGTCTCGATCAGATCGTCAAAGAAGCTGGCTTGTCCGATCGATTCCACCGACTCGGATTCTGTGACGAGAT